>NZ_JBHTGY010000056.1:0-129808 GCF_042676305.1 Paenibacillus sp. GCM10027630
CTGGCTTTTAACACCTAGATTGAGCTTTGCGAGAACACTATTGAGAAATAGGGTGTATGGATTAAAATTTGAGAGATATTGAAAGCGCTTAATTCGACAGCCTGATCATTTCCATGTATAGGGTCAGTAGAGCGATTGGAGGGTATAATTAACAGGAGTTTTTCCAGTTACTGTTATTGCTATTTATTCAACCTCTACTAATAGGATCTTTCGGTCCGCATGTTTGAGCGCTTCCCGCACACTAAGAGGGGACAGCACTGTTTCGGCAACGAATTGGCGGACTGCGGATTCATCGGTCTTGCTGTATTCCCGCAGCGTCCACCCTATTGCTTTCCGCAGGAAAAACTCCTGCGAATGTGCTGTGCGGCGAATATAGTCGAACAATAGAGCGCTGTCGGTTCGGCTCTTATAGCTCAGCTGAAACAGAAGAGCACTCCTCTGCAGCCACATGTTGTCGGACTCGATCCAGCGTTCCGTATAGATAGGGATCAGATCCGGATATTTGGTGAAGTGGGAGCCGATAAGCCGGCTTGCCAAGGTATCGACAGTGTCCCACCATGAATGGGTGATGACCAGCTCTTCCAGCAGATCGATTGCTGCTGGATCGAGCTTCTTGAGCTGTTTTTCGAGCAGCTGTAAGGCTGCGTAGTGGAACTCACGCTCGGGAAGCTTCCACACCTCACGGATAGTGTTGGTTAATTCTTCACCCTGCGGTGGTACGCCGTGTTCCTGGATGAAGCCTTTAACCAGTGCCACGCGCTCTGGGGATTTGATGCCCAGGAATGGGAACAGATGGCGCATATAGGCTTCCATGGGGCCTGCCTTGTCCAGGTTGGCATGGGCCCTTAGATGGGTTTCCAGAAGATTGGAATATGAAAGGGACAATCGAATCAACTCCTTTTTTAACTTATTCTAATTAGCATTCTACTCATATTGGAAGAAAGCATATGAGATGCATGTATCGATACAACTTGCTGGTAAGGTAATGTTCAAACTAGCTGGCTAGCCCTATGATCAGCCGGTGCAGTTTTGATAACTAATCGCTTTGGATGCCCGGTCTGGGGCGGCATGAGGATTGAAACCAATCCCAAATCGCTTGCACAGTAGTCTCCATGTTGGGGACGCCATCTATGTTGAGATAAGGGCTGCTTTCCCTGAAATAATCGGGATGACCGCCGATGACGGGGATATGAACAATGGCAGTGGGAGCGAACTGCTTCCAGCTCCATGTGGTCAATCCTCGCTCATTTCGCTGCCACCCGCTCCAGCTTCCCAGCCGGGTTATCAGGTCGGAGGATTTGCCTTTGGCGTTGAGCGCCCCGGCGTACAGGACGGACTCCCGCATCCATTCAGGGATCGGGCACTTCGGTGAGCCGATCTGTACGATGCGGTGAGGGAAGGGCCGGCGTGGGCCGGCGCCGAACCGACCGTTAGCCCTGCCGCCAACAGCCCCGCCCGCATCCGCGAGAATCTGCACGGCGTGCACGGCGGCCACGCCGCCGCCGCTGTGCCCGATCAGCAGCGGCAAGCTGTCTTCGCCGCGCGCCTTGATGGCGGCCGCAACACGCTGCCCGCCGATGGAGCGAAGCGGGCGCGTACGCGCGCGCCACAGGTCATGGCTCATTTCGCGGAGCTGACTGGACAGCTTCCGGCTCCAATCGCCATAGGGAAAGAGCAGCTCGGATTGCACCAGCCATCCGTCCTGCAGGAGTCGGGCTTCCATCGTCTGCCGCAAGCCTTCCATGAACAGCGGGGCGGTAGCTACACCCGCCAGCAAGTATAGCGTTATTTTCCTGTTGGCTAAGTCCATATGACTGAAATCTCCCTTATTAGCGTCACGGCATCCTCCACAATCATCCTCTTTATTGGCAACTTTTTACCTTTGCGCTGCGTCATTGTATACTAGAGAGGCAACTACAACAGGGATAGGATGGTTGATTTATGAAATTATTTGCAAGCTTGAAGCCAGCAGCGGTTCTTCTCCTAGCAGGAGTCCTTATTATATCTGCCGCAGGCTGCGGCAGCGATCCGAAAGCCCCACCGTCAGGCGCTGGCACAGGTGATAGTAATGCTCCTAAGACTGCTGTGGATCCAGCCAAAACCTCTGGAGCTGCGCAGCCGGTTCAAACCGATTCACCCGCAAAGACCGGTTCACCGGCAGCACCATCACCAGGCGCAGCAGATCCTGCCAAGCCATCGACACAGCCAATTACATCTTCGCCGAAGCCGGCAGATACTGGCGGGAAGGGCCAGGCCGTCCAAGTTGCAGCTAATCCTGCAGATAAAACCGTACTTGTAAATAAAACCTATAAATTGCCTGATAGCTATGTACCTCAGGATTTGGTCGATCCTAATGTTCCTTTTATTTTCAAGGAAAAAACGGAAAAACGCAAATTGCGCAAGGAAGCGGCTGCCGCTTTGGAGAAGCTGTTTAAAGCAGCGAGTGACGATAAACTGCCTTTATCGGGCGTTTCCGCTTACCGTTCCCATGAAACCCAGAAAACCGTATATGCGAATTATGTTAAGAAGGACGGGGAGGAAGCAGCCAACAAGTACAGCGCCAAGCCGGGACATAGTGAGCATGAGACAGGTCTGGCTATCGACGTTGCGGGCATCTCAGGGAAATGTGCGGCTTCTGATTGCTTCGCAGCTACGAAAGAAGCCAAATGGCTGGATGAGAATGCGGCGGAGTTCGGCTTCATCATCCGATACCCGAAGGGGAAAGAGTCCATCACGGGCTATCAATATGAGCCATGGCATTTGCGCTATGTAGGCACGGAGATGTCCAAGGAAATAGCTAAGCGGGGCGTAACAATGGAGGAATATTTAGGGCAAGCGGTTCCTGTAAATAAACAGTAAAGCCTTATAATCCCTCACTTCAAATAAACGCTGATATTATAAAAATAAAAAGTTGGCCCTTTCACTATTAAGGTGAAGAAGGGGCCAACTTTTTGTTTTGTAACAAGGAAATAAACTCGCCTTAGAAGCAGCTTTTAGGCAAAACGGTAGTAAATTAAAACAAATGAGGACAGGACAAATATAAAATTAAGGGAAACAAACACCATCTGATCCAGCTTTGTTTTATGCATTTTGATAGGAGGTTTATAGAAGCTGACGCCTTCAATAATGAAGATGAGCAGCACGACGTGAATCATGAAATGTCCGACCAATTCAGTCATGCCGAACAGCATCGTTGTTGATACGAAAATACCTGTTAACACAAGGGAGAGCAAACGATTGAGTATGCCTACTACAAGCAGATAGCCGACAACAAATTCAATGAACGCCGCCATCACGACAAACGCCTCAGGTGCGAAGCCGAATGTTGGCACACTATGCTGGTGGATAATATCAATAGCCAGCGCTGGATACACCCACTTTTCCACCGCAACCCAGCATAGCGACAATCCGGTACCAAGGTAGAGGAACGGGAAGCCTAGCGCAGAAGCCTTCGTTTTGTCCACAAGCAGGGTGCAGGCAATAGCCAGATAGAAGCCGTAATCCAGCATATGGAATAAACCGACCTTCACCGTCAAATCGATTAATAAATACAAAATGACGAGCGCCGCTGCTTTGGTAGCATAATGTTGAGGTATAAGCAGCAGTACGATCGCGACCCACAGAAGGACGGTCTGGAGCTGAGTTTGGATCGAAAATTCGGGTACGAATAGAGAACCGGACAACACTTGAATCGTCAGTGCAGCTGCCAATCCGTATTTAAGAATAAGGATCGAATATTTACGCAGCTGATCCAATTTGTTGTCGGCCGCTTGCATGAGCTTCCATTCACTTAATGCCGGTAAAATTTGTGCTAACAAGGCAAGCAGCACAGCGACCATAATTGCAAGAAACATAAATAGGGGAGAAATAATATGGATAATACTCTCCTTCTGAGGGGGAAGCTCCGTGAACCACTTTACGTGTGCTTCCGCAGTCAACGGTGCTCCAAATCCGGCTGCGATGCCTATAAGGAGTAAGATGATAAGGGCTCTCACAATATCTTCCTTTCAAAAAATACAAATAGATTCATAGATTTTAATGTTACCCCAATCACCCTGTTTACTCAAGCGTTCAAGCAGCCAGGTCACGACAATTTTTCCCACTTGGCCCACATTTCCCGCGGATTTAGCTCATAAATTTCACTTTCCCTGTACATAAATTGATGCATAATAAATTCCCTGCGGATCGTTGCGAAGTCGCTATGGAACTTTTTAATAAATTCATTAAGCTCCTGCTCGCTATACTTCCGGCCCTTTTCCAATTGGGATACCAGATGCTCGAGAACGATCAGCTTTTTCTTGAGCTGTGCAGGAATATGCTTCAAAGTGCCTTCTGATGTGAAAAAGTTTCGAATAACGGATTCCATGAACAGTTTGCTTGATTCATCCAACGTACCGGCACCCCCTTCGGAATGAGCTTGCTTGTAGATCAAATCTAAGGCTGCCTGGGCATTATTCTTAATAAAATAATGATTCAGGGTAAAGTAAATCGTATTCTTGTCTCTGCGCTCATTAATCAGACTGGCTTCCCGAAGCTTGGCTGCGTGATGGGTAATAGTAGCAGGGGAGAGACTTAGTTTCTCCGCAAGAACTTGACCGTTCAGCTCCCCTTCAGAGAGCAGAATCAATATTCTTATTCGGGTCCGATCAGCTAGCGCCTTATGGTAGTTAACAACTTTATCTAACTGCATAGTTTCAAAACACGCCCCTCTCTTGAATTCCAATTGAATCAAAAGTTCTAATTTAATTATTATCTAATTAGATGTTAATTAAATTAGTATTTTTTGTCAATAGTATTTCGCGCTTTGTAATAATTCCCTCGTAATGATCACATAGTAAACTGGTAAAAGCTGTGGGAACATCGCCAAGGAGGTTATAAGTATGACAATATTAACTAGTCCACAAATTCCGCAACCCAAAACATACGGTCCGCTTGGCAACCTGCCTCTGATCGACAAAGAGAAGCCCGTACAATCGATGGTCAAGCTTGCCGAGGAGTTCGGTCCCATTTTCAGAATGGAAATGCCTGGGAGATCCATGGTTATTATATCGGATAATGAGCTGGTGGCTGATGCATGTGATGAATCGCGTTTTGATAAAAAGGTGCATCCGGCTTTAATGAATGTTCGCGCATTTACGGGTGATGGGCTGTTCACGGCTCATACCGAGGAGCAGAATTGGCAGAAGGCGCATCATATATTGCTGCCGAGCTTTTCACAGCGGGCGATGCAGGGCTACCATACGATGATGGTCGACATCGCCTTGCAGATGATCCAGAAATGGTCACGCTTGAACCCGGATGAGAGCATCGATGTTCCGGAGGATATGACGAGGCTGACGCTGGACACGATAGGTCTCTGCGGCTTCAATTACCGGTTCAACAGCTTTTACAGGGAGGAGCCGCATCCCTTTATTACGAGCATGGTCCGCTCGCTGCATGAAGCGATGAGCCAACTCCAGCGTCTCGGGTTGCAGGACAAGCTGATGGTGCTGACGAAGCGCCAATTCCGGCATGATATTCAGTCCATGTATACTTTGGTCGATAAGCTGATAGCCGAGCGCAGAGTACAGGGAAGCCAAGGTGTCGACGATCTGATGTCGCACATGCTTGAGGGAATCGACCCGGAAACCGGAGAGGGCCTGGATGACGAAAATATCCGCTACCAGATTATTACTTTTCTGATAGCCGGGCATGAAACGACAAGCGGTCTACTGTCTTTTGCGATCTATTATTTGCTGAAAAATCCGGAAAAGCTGCAAAAGGCTTACGAAGAAGTGGACCGCGTCATGACAGGGCCTATTCCCAGCTATGCGCAAGTTCGCGAGCTGCGCTACGTCCGTATGGTGCTGAGCGAAGCTCTGAGGCTGTGGCCTACGGCTCCCGCTTTCTCGCTATATGCGAAAGAGGATACGCTGCTGGCAGGCACTTATCCGATGGCGAAGGGCGAGGCCGTGACTGTGCTTATCCCACAGCTTCATCGTGATAAGACTGCATGGGGTGAGGATGTCGAAACATTCCGGCCTGAGCGATTCGAGGATCCTAGCCGGATACCTCATGACGCCTACAAGCCGTTCGGCAATGGCCAGCGAGCATGCATCGGACAGCAGTTTGCGCTGCAGGAGGCAACGCTTGTGCTCGGGATGGTGCTGAAGCAATTTGAGCTGATTGATCATACAAATTATCAGCTTAAGGTGAAGGAAGCGTTGACACTGAAGCCGGACGGCTTTACAATCCGCGCCCGTCCCAGAGCGTCTGCCGCTTCCAGCACGGTAGTGCTCCCGGGAGCAGCAGTTGCTTCATCGGCAACAGCTGTACTGCCCAAGGCGGAGCAATTGAGTGATGCTGCCGCTGGAGTACAAGCCCACAATACGCCGCTGCTCATCCTGTACGGCTCGAACATGGGCACGGCCGAGGGCATTGCAAGAGAGCTGGACGATGCGGCCAAGCTGCAGGGCTTTCACTGCAACGTTGCAGCACTGAACGATAGAGCGGGCAAGCTGCCGAAAGAAGGAGCGGTGTTTATCGTAACCGCATCCTACAACGGCAAGCCTCCCAGCAGTGCCAGAGAATTCGTGCAGTGGCTGGAAGATGCAGAAGCCGGCGAGCTGAACGGAGTGAAGTATGCGGTGTTCGGCTGCGGCGATCACAACTGGGCGAGTACCTACCAGCATATTCCGCGCCTGATCGATGAGCAGCTTGCCGCCAAAGGCGCAACCCGTCTTGCCCAGCGAGGCGAAGGGGATGCCAGCAGCGATTTCGAGAAGCAGCTCGAAGACTGGCGCTCCCGCCTGTGGCCCGAGGTAATGGGGCAGCTCGGCTTGCAGCTGAACGTTAAGACTGACAGCGAGCGGAGCACGCTTACGGTCCAATTCGTCAGCGGTTTTGTCGGTAATCCGCTGGCAGAATCCTATGAGGCGGTGCACGCCAAGGTATTGGAAAACCGCGAGCTGCAGGGAGCTGGCAGCGGACGCAGCACACGCCATCTGGAGATTGCACTGCCGGAAGGCATTGCATATCATGAAGGCGATCATCTTGGCGTGCTGCCGTGCAACCGTCCAGAGCTGGTGGATGAAGTGCTGCGCCGTTTCCGTCTGAACGGTAACGACCATCTCATCCTCAAGGCGAGCGGACGCAGCGCCGCACACCTGCCGCTAGACCGCCCCGTAAGCCTGCACGATCTGCTGTCACACAGTGTAGAGCTGCAGGAAGCGGCGAGTCGCGCCCAGCTGCGAGAGCTGGCGGCGTACACCGTCTGTCCGCCGCACCGCAAGGAGCTGGAAGCTATGCTTGCCGAGGAGGTCTACAAGGAGCAGATACTGAGCAAACGGATCACGATGCTTGATCTGCTGAATCAATATGAGGCATGCGAGCTGCCGTTCGAACGGTTTATCGAGCTGCTGCCGCCGCTGAAGCCTCGCTATTATTCGATCTCCAGCTCACCGCGTGTCCAGCCGAATCAGGCAAGCATTACGGTCGGTGTTGTACGTGGACCGGCTCTGAGCGGACGCGGCGAATACCGGGGTGTAGCATCGAACCATCTTGCTGCGAGCGAAGCAGGGAAGGATATAGTGATGTTCGTGCGGACACCGGAGTCTGGCTTTCAACTGCCCGATGATCCCCAAACGCCGATCATCATGGTTGGTCCCGGAACAGGTGTGGCGCCATTCCGCGGCTTCCTTCAAGCACGAAGCGCCATGCAGCAAGAAGGGGCGAAGCTGGGAGAGGCGCATCTGTTCTTCGGCTGTCGCAGCGATGCGGACTACTTATACCGCGAGGAGCTGGAGCGGTTTCAGCAAGAAGGGATTGTGACGCTGCACTGCGCTTTTTCACGCAAAGCAGATGAAGCGAAAACATACGTCCAGCATCAAATGGGGCAATGCGGCAATGAGCTGATCGCAATACTTGATGGCGGAGGAAGACTCTATGTATGCGGGGACGGCAGCCGGATGGCGCCGGATGTGGAAGCTTCACTTGAACAAGCGTATGCAGCAGCTCATGGCGTCGATGAAAGCAAGGCGAAACAATGGCTGGACAGTCTGCAGAAAGACGGTCGCTACACCAAGGATGTGTGGGCGGGAGCGTAGATACACATGGATAATTTACCGTATCGTATATAAAAGAACAGTCCAAAAGCCCTCCGAATAATGAGAGGGCTTTAGTATTGTCCAAGCTTATAATACATTCTAAGGGCTTAGATTTGTGTTAATAGACAATTATTAACTCCCCGATTGTACAATACATCTGATATTAGTCAGATTCATGACAAATAGGGTATACTTGGTTTGTATTTGCATCATAAATGGAGGAGCGATAAGTTTGGAATTTTCAGCAGATGATGTTGCCGGATGGATGATAGAGGAAGTGAAGTTTGCCGGGATACTGTATCAAAGTGACGCTGTAGAACGGATTAAAGCTAAATTTGGCGAGCATTTTATTTATGTGAATGAAAATGGGAATCCGTCCATATCCAAGGATGTCAAAAAAATATTCAAAAAGCTGCATGGTGGAAGGGTAGCTTGGGATAGGGACGGATTCTTCTGGGGCTGGACTTAATTTATTGAATTATTATCAGTCTTATTCCTGTTCTGTCAAAATAATCGGACCGTCCGCGGTAATAGCAATGGTATGCTCGTATTGTGCGGACAATCGGCCGTCGGCCGTTCTTGCCGTCCAGTTATCAGAGTCGATAGTCATTTCATAAGTACCTTGGTTAAGCATAGGCTCAATGGTAATAACCATACCTTCTTTGAGCCTGAAGCCTTTACCTGGTTTGCCGGTATGTGGGAAGTTAGGCTCCTCATGCACAGACCTTCCAACCCCATGTGCTAATAGATCGCGAACTACAGAATAGCCGTTACGTTCGGCATGCTGCTGTAAAGCGTGCATCACATCTCCAATTCGATTGCCAACTACCGCGTGCTCAATTCCAATGTAGAGACATTCTTTGGTTACTTCCATCAAGCGTTTGGCTTCCTCGGACACATCTCCTACGGTGTAGCACCAAGCCGAATCACCTACCCAGCCATCAGCAATTGCGACAATATCGATCGTGAGGATGTCACCGTTCTTCAAAGGGACTTTGCTCGGGAAACCATGGGCAATGACATCATTGATGGATGCGCAGGTTGCGAATTGGTATCCCATAAAGCCTTTGGTAAATTGGCTTCCTCCCATTTCTGTAATTCGATTTTCAACGTAATCGTTAATTTCGAGTGTAGTCACTCCTGGCTTGATCATAGGAGCAATTTCTTTATGGCAGGCCGCGACAATTTGCCCGGCTTTTTTCATTTGTTGAATTTCATCAAGCGTTCTGAGAGTGATCATATGTCATACCTCCAAAATTCCTTTTATTAACACATCTGCTGTAAAGTTAGCGTCAAACCGTTGGTTGTCATGTCCGGAATAAATGCTGAAAGCTCCAATCAGCGCACCGAGCAGCGTGTTAGCAGTCCGATGAGGATCGAGCTTGTTGGGCAGCTCCTGCAAGCTAATGGCTTTTTGAATTAGAGTAACTACAGGCATATAAATAAAT
This sequence comes from Paenibacillus sp. GCM10027630, assembly GCF_042676305.1. Taxonomy (NCBI): domain Bacteria; kingdom Bacillati; phylum Bacillota; class Bacilli; order Caryophanales; family Paenibacillaceae; genus Paenibacillus; species Paenibacillus sp. GCM10027630. Next base: position 9,533 of record NZ_JBHTGY010000056.1, read on the forward strand.
TTCTCGAATCGATCGTTGTATGCTTGCTGAATATCCGGTTCAAACATAGAAAAGTTCTCTGAAGCCTTCTTGTAAATGGCAAAAGCCGCCCGGCTCTTCGTCCAGCTATCGGGTAAGCATCTCAGATAAGTATGTAGCATGGACAGGGGGGACTGCGGCGCATTAAGCTGTTGGGCTGTTTCCTCCGCGGCGCTGAAGCCGGATTCCATAATATCGTGAATCAGCAGATGTTTGTTATTGTAGTAATGATATACCGTTCCATAGCCTAATTGGGCTGCCAGGGCTACATCTCTAATATCCAGGTTCATGCCGTTTCTTATAAAAAGTAATTCAGCTGTTTCAATAATTTGCAGTTTTCTGCGCTCTCTGATTTCATCGTTCTGTTCCTTGGTTCTGGGAGACATGGCTTCACCGCCTTTTTTATTTAGACCTGCAAAAATGTCGATAATAAAATAATACAGAAGTTCGATGACAATTTCAAGCCTTGCTGACAAAAGAAAGAAGCTTCCGTAGGCTCATTAGCCCATAGGAAGCTGATTTAAATAAGTCTGTCCAAACCAATGGCGCTGATCATCATTCTTTCTTTTTTGCTGCCGAGCAGCTTCTGCGACCAGTCAACAAAGCCCCCATCGCCTATATTTACTTCTTGTCCTTTTAGAGTAACCGTAACCGTAAACTGCAGTCCTTTATAGTATTGATTTGAATTTTCATCCGTGTTTACTATAACGGAAATTGCTGGAGCGGCTTCTTGGAGATGTTCACTTAATCTTTGAAGGAGCCCTTCGCTGTCTGTATAACCGTCACGACGGTTTAATTTCACGGTTACATCGGTATGATATAAGGATGAAAAAATACTTTGATAAACTAATATATGTTCCAAAAGCGTCTGTTTTTCAAATGAATAGGAACCTTTGTCCTTTCCGGAGCTAACCATTGCGTATAAATGAAAATGTGGGAGTAATCCGGGTCTATTAAAATTTTGGGCTCTTACATGCCGGTGTGTGGTGCTGAATCTTAAGGGATTCACTTCATTAGCTGCCTTTTTTTCCTTTAATAAATCACAGATATGTAAGGCTAATAGATTGGTGGCATCGGCTACCACCTCGGTTCCTCTTAATGCAGATATGATTTTATTCTGATCGGAAGTTGCGACTACAGAGCATGAGCCTAGTGGAGCGACGGGCGATAGTTGAATGGCTTGGTAGGAGGCTTGCTGCGCGATTGTAAGAATATGAAGCTCCAGCCGCTTAAGGGCGAGGGGATCCAGTTGTGCAGGCTGGACAAACCGGTTCGTTGAATAAGCTCTCAGCAAGTCGGCATACGATGTATCCAGAGTTCGTTGTCTGAACAGTTCGAGCAGCAAGGTGTTTAAGTCTGATAAGGATAGCTCTTTACTGAGTACGTCTAAAAGCTCCTGATTTCCCAGTTCGTCTAATATGCGCTTGACTGCTTTACTTGTTGGATTCATACCATTCACCGTCTCCTTTTAATAGTATATCGAGAAGTTAGTTTGTGCAGCCCTTTTTGCTGCGGATTGGTCATTAAACGAGATCGTAGGCGTCTCAACTCTATTATCCATTTTGTGGTAAAATATTGGCAACATAATTTATCTGGATGGTGATACTAATGGGGAGCAATGGATTGGATATATGTGAGTCAAAGCCTTCGAAAAGAACCCACTCCGCTCACAATTTGGTTGCTAGACATGTGCCACTTGATTGAGAGTGGCTGCTTCTTCTTCAGTCGCGTTCAAATGAATATACATTCCAAGGGCTATAGCCACTTTAATCAGTGTGTCAACTCTAGGAATTTGTGAACTGTTTTCCAGTCGTGCTACCTGTGCTTGAGAAAGACCGGCCTTCTTGGCAACTTGATCTTGGGTTAATCCAAGCATTTTTCGCCGTCTGACAATATCAGCAACCATATGTGCGATTTGGCGAATCGTTTCCGCTTCAATTGAATTTTCACCGATTTCTTCCATAAAATCATCGAACTTCATTGTCTTTCCTCCATTTATATATCAGACTTCTAGTTTTTAACAGTCAATGATTACGCTTATTCCAGTCATCCCTTAATTGTATAACTTTTTTGATTTGCATTGTTGGAGTTTTCTGCGTTTCCTTTCGGAAGTGATTTAACCACGCAATTAGCAGGAAATTGTCACGTTATTTTCCCAAAAAAATAGCGTTCCAAGCCCTATAACTGGAATTTCTCCTGCTAATTCTACGGATTTTGGCTGATCTCATCCCTATCACCTAGATTAGCAGGAGCTTTTCCAGTTAGAATGATTTCAAACCATATTAAGGCTAGATTAACGGGAGGATTTCCATCTATCGTCTTTCTTTCGGCAGCTGTAAGAATATCCTGGTCTCCTTTACGATGCAAAGCAACCTTTGAACATCTATTCTCGCGCCATCACTTAAGCAAAATTAGAAAGGGCATTTCCACTTTAAATTCCTGTAGGGGCCAAGAAAACGCCTTTGCACAAAAAGGAGCGCCTCTGATACGATGGGGTTGCAATGGGGCAGTGCCCTTAAAAGCCCATCACATCATCCTAGGAGGACGCTCTTCTATGAAGATTAATCGACCTTCTTTTTTTGGAAAAACATAACCCTGTATTTATCAGTACGTAGTTCCCATATGTCATCAGTTATACTTTGGCGATTTCCTCAGGAGCATATGTACCCTCCAATTTGATACGTTCTATGCAATAATGTATCTGATTAAGTACAATTCTGGCATCCTTTATTCCCTTATCTTTACGATGTTTTTGTTCACGAAGCCAATCTTTCAGATCTGAATTACCATCCTCATCTTCATAAATCTCAACTTCATACACAGTCGAAATGACCCCTTTATATCTATTTTATATGGATGAATTATGCCGATTATGATATATATTATATCATAATCGGCATAATTCATCCATCGGTTTATCTATTTTTATTGTCCTACTCATTAGTAGCTTTTCATTCAATCATTGACTCCTCACCGCTCGGTGGGGACCAAATTTTGCGTCAAGGAAAAGTTCATTAAGTTTAACAGTTTTTATGTAAATACAGATTAGCTCTGGTATTCTTCAATAAAATTTTGTACAGTCAGTTACATAACAAACGCACACAAGCTCGGAAAGAAAGGGTGACCCTTAGTGAATATATTAATTATTGAAGACGATCCCAGCATTCAAATGCTGCTTAAATTAAGCTTAGAGGTTGAAGGCTTCCATTCCATAGTTGCAGGCACAGCAGCGGCAGGCATGAGGGAGCTTGATGATCAGCAGCAGCCGATAGATCTGATCTTGCTTGATTTAATGCTGCCAGACCGTTCAGGGTTCGAGCTTTTGCAAGCGCTCCAGCTACAATATAAGTCAATTCCCGTAATCGTGCTGACTGCGAAAAATGAGATGAATGATAAAATACTCGGCTTTCAACTGGGCGCAGACGATTACTTGACCAAGCCTTTCGAGACAAGGGAGCTTATACTTCGTGTACGGGCGGTCATGAGACGGATGAAGGCGACTGCAGCCCCCCTGTCCGAAACTATTCAAATCGGGCTGATTGAAATTGACAAGGGAGAGCGGAATCTGCTGGTCGCGGGCTCCTATGTCAAAACGACCAGCAAAGAGTTTGATTTCATGTGGCTGCTGTGCACCAATCCGAAAAAAGTGTTCACACGCGAGCAAATATTAGATCAAGTGTGGGGCTTTGAGTATTACGGCCAGACGCGTTCCGTTGATATGATGGTTAACCGTTTGAGGGAAAAAATGAAGCCTCATGACCATTTGGTGGCAACCGTACACGGCACAGGCTATAAGCTGGAGGTATAAGCGATGGGCTTGCGAAATAAGCTGTTTCTCCAGCACACGGTCACCATCATCATGCTGCTTACGGCGATGTATTTTATCGTGAATTATACGCTTAGCAAAAGCATGATTGAACGCGACACTCAAACTTTGAGCCAATATTTTGCGCTGCACCGGATTGAGGCTTTAAAAATTGTTAATGATAAAAAGATCAATATTGAGCAATTGTTTTCAGGTGCCTATGCACCGCTCATTGCTTCCCATCTGGCCGCGAACAGCAACTTTCAGGTACAGCTATTTGCGTTGGATGAAACGATTGTCGGCAATAGCGGCGATAAAGAGAATTTGCTTAAACGCAGTGATATCGAGACTGTGCTCAAAGGCGAGACAGCGACGGTTATAACGGAGGCGGCGGATACTCAATATTTAATTTATTCAGCCCCATTCAGATATGAGGGCAAGATTGTGGGCGGCTTTCGTTATTTGCTCGATTTGAATCAGCATGTGCAGACACAGAAACAAATGCGATATTGGTTTATCGGAGTGGCTCTTGTTTGCTTATTGATTTCCCTACTGGCGAGCTACTCCTTTTTTTCCATCCTGATGAAGCCATTGCAAGATTTGCAGCAGGCGCTTAAGCTTGTATCCGTCGGTAATTTCAGCAAAAAAATTGTCGTTAATAGTCAAGATGAAGTGAGGGAGCTGGCTGCAGACTTTAATCATATGTCTGATGCGCTACAACAGCATATTGAGCTGCTGCATTATGAGCAAGGCAAACAAAAGACGTTTTACGACAATATGACGCATGAGCTAAAGACACCGCTGACCTCGATCATCGGGTTTTCCGATTTGATTGCCAAGATGGATCAATTGGATGATATCAAGACCTGCAATATGTACATTCGCAAAGAGAGCGACCGCTTGTTAAACATGGTAGAGGATCTTTTGCAAACTTCTCTTAAAGGAAATGAGATTTGGCGGGTTAAACTCGAGCAGGTAGACCTGTCGGCGATTCTCTCAGACAGCCTGAGGATTTTAGAGCCCACTATTCAAAAATCATCTATCATCACAAATCTGCAAGCGGACGCCAGCGAAGTTTATTTGGATCCGAAGCTTACGCAGCAGGTGTTGTTTAATGTTATTGACAATGCCATTAGACATGGGGAATGTACGCATCTGGATATTAGGCTGGAATGCTGCGAGGGAGAAGGCCGGGTACATATTGTTGATAACGGCAGAGGTATTTCGGAGCAGGACAAGCAGACCTTGTTTCTTCCCTCTGAATATAAGCAGGACCGTATTATATCAGCGCAATCGCATGGGCTTGGTTTACCGCTGTGCAAACAGTTCATGGAGCTGCAGGGCGGCAGTATCCTCATCACAAGTCAGGAGGGGAAAGGGACGGAAGTGCAGCTGAGATTTAGTACATTGCCACCCTTATAAGTCCCATGTAAGCGCTTGTTACAAAATTGATACAAACCTATGATTTTTTTGAGATAAAAGGAGGGTAAAGTAAATGCCAGGGGAAAAGAAAGGGCTTTCATGGTTTCGTCTCATTCTACTGCAAGTCGTTGTTGCCTGCATCTTGGTTGGCATTTGCGCCTATGCGTTCCGAATTCCATATGATGAAGTGCATGTTGTACCTCCTCAGCAGGATGGCCGCGATATGTTCGCCGGTGTTCCAATGCGCGTCGATGTTACTTACCCTGGTTTAGGTACCATCTCGATCGATGAACCGAAGGAACTGCTGAAGCTGAAGTCCTCGTTTGCCGGACTGTTGGTTCTAGGGAAGCAACAGAATTCAATCAGGCCTCCCCGGCTGCTTCTTACAGGAGTAATGGCTTATTTGGATCAGGAGGACATTCCGTTCCAAATCGAGACGAATACATTTCGCTTCGGTCAGGAGTCGGTGAACTCACTTAATGTAAGCGCTGAGATTCGCAAGCTTCAAAGCATAATGATCGATAAAACGTTAACTTCAGCTACGGTTGGAATGGCTATTGATGATAGCCGTAACGAGGTGTTTGCTCTACAGAACGGCGAGCTTACACTACTGTCCAGAGTGGAGCGGGCAGAACTTACCGCACAGGTACAAGCGGCGGTTCGAGTGATTGATTTCAGTCATTTTGACGACTTGGCTCAACAGCCTGACGCCCACTATGTTATACAGCTGGCAGACGATCATATAACTAAGAAGCATTGGATTCACATCGACCGCTATAACAACGCTTACATTGTCGTTTTTGATTTACTGGATGAGACCAACCAAAGAGCCTATTTCAAGCTGAACGATGCCTCATAAATAATTTTTGAAGGGATGGTTGATGAAATGGCTAGAAAGAAAAGCAATACTTCGCTCATTAGTTTATCTGTAATTGTAGTTGTGCTGATAGCAGGTTTTTTTATGTACAAATCGGGAGTGTTCGGAGGTAAGGTTCAGGGGAAAGTTACCGTGTATTCGATCTTCCAAGAGGAAGAAGCTCGTATGCTTCTTGAAAAGTTCAAAGCGGAAACAGGCATTGATTACGATGTTCTGCGTTTGCCGAGCGGGGAAGCGGTTTCACGTGTACAGAATGAAATGGGTAAGCCGCAAGCCGACTTTTTAATGGGTGGTCCGGCAGATTCTCATGAGGTATTGAAAAAGGCAGGGGCTTTGGAAGCTTACGTCTCGCCGAATGCATCGGATATTCCTGACAACATGAAGGATAAAGACGGAGCTTGGACCGGATTTTATTTGAATCCAATTGCAATCGGTATCAACGAGAAGCGTTGGAAGGAAAAATACGGAACAGCCGCCTATCCGCAGACGTTTAAAGATTTGCTGGATCCAAAATTCAAAGGTGAGATCGGTATGTCCGATCCGGCTACATCAGGTACGTCCTACACAGCCGTTGCATCTCTCGCTCAAGTATGGGGCAAGGATGAAATGTTGAAGTATATGACCCAACTGCTGCCAAACTTGAAGGAAAGACCGAAATCCGGTATTGAGCCTATCCAAAAAGCCGGTAAAGGTGAATATACTATCGGAATTACTTTCCTGGGCGACCAGATTAAAGTGAAAAACCAAGGCAATCCGATTGTTAGTATCGTTCCGGAAGCTGCAGGCTATGAAGTAGGCGGACTTGCTATTGTTAAGAATGGCCCGAATACAGCCGCTGCCAAAAAACTGATGGATTACATGCTAACTAAAGAACCAGGAATGATTTATACACAATCGGCCTATTCCGTTTCGGTCAAGCCATCCGTGCCTATTCCACAGGGCGGTGTTGATATCAAAACAACCAAATATAACAAAACATATAGCTTATGGACAGCAGCTGAACAAAGAAAAGCTCTGCAGGATGCTTTGAAGGATTTGAAATAAGTTGTGCCAGAGGGGTACTGCAGGCACATGGAGTTCCCGCAGTACCCCTAACGGAACAAGAAGAAAGGTGGTAGCTCTCCCCCTATGAAAGAGAAAAGTGGCATCGGGGAGTCGATCGGCAGGCTCTTAAAGGATCCTTCTTCGCTCATGCTCGTATTGATTTGTTTTGCGCTGTTGCTTCTGTTTGTTATTTACCCGTTAGTATTCGTCATTTTTATTCCAAGTGGCGGAGATTGGGGTACGTTTTTTAGTAAAAGCCGTTACGGAACAGCTCTTCTTAATACAATAGTCAGTTCCTCTCTGTCAGCAATCACGGCAACGATATTTGGTTTTATCTATGCTTACGCGATTAATTATAGCAACATTGCAGGGAAGAAATTTTTTCGATTCATTGCTTTTTTACCGCTGCTGGCGCCTTCAGTGATGAGCGGCTTGGCCTTCCTATTGTTGTTCGGCCGGGGTGGCTCTGTATCCCAATGGATGAAAGCATGGTTTGATGTCGAGCTTGATTTATATGGGCTGCCTGGTCTATGGATTGTCCAGACGATTTCTTATTTTCCGCTTGCTTACATGACCATTACAGGAGTACTTCGTTCTATATCTCCGAATCTGGAGATTGCAGCACAAAATCTGGGCGCTAGAGGCTTTAAGCTGTTTCGTACGATTACCTTTAAGCTGGCGCTGCCCGGAGTCATTAACGCTTTCTTACTCGTAGCTATTAACTGCTTTGCTGATTTTGGAAATCCGAAGCTGATTGGCGGCAATTATTCCCTATTGGCTGTTGAAATTTATGGAGAAATCATTAATAACCAACCTGGACTTGCTTCCGTTATGGGTATTATTCTCGTTATTCCAGCCCTGCTAGTTTTTGTCCTTCAGAACAAGATCATGTCCAAGGGCTCTTATTCAACCATTACAGGTAAGCCTGTATCAGGCTTGAATCGGATTACGACCTCAAGAAAGACGAATATCCTGCTTTTTTCGTTTAATAGTCTAATCTCCTTATTCATCATAGCGATGTTTGCGATTACAATTTTGTTCGCTTTTACGAAAAATTTCGGAAGAGACAATACGTTTACACTGGATCATATAATGAAAGTCGTATTTAATCCGTCCAGTCCTGCGGTGCTTAACAGCTTGGTGTTATCTCTAATCAGCTCTTTGCTTGCTGTTGCGTTTGCGTTGGTGTTAGCTTATGTCGTTGTGCGCAAACCGTTTCCAGGCAAAAGATTGCTGGACTTCACAGCTGTGCTGCCGATTGCCTTGCCGGGTACCTTCGTAGGGCTCGCCTTGATTGTAGCCTTTAGCTCAGGACCGATCATTCTTCAGGGCTCTGCCGTATTGATTATCGTAGCGATGCTTCTTAAGCAGATGCCTGTCGGGTACCGCGGATTGACCGCATCGTTCAAGCAGGTGGATAAATCCATCGAAGAGGCTGCAACGAACCTTGGCGCCGATAGCCGCAAGACATTGACGACCATTGTATTCCCAATGCTTCAAAAAACGGTCGTAGCTAATTTCGTCTATGCTTTTATGAAAAATATGAATACGTTAAGTACGATTGTTTTCCTCATTACGCCTCAATGGGTTGTAGCGGCTGTATCCATTTTTAATTACGCAGAGACCGGAACTTATTACTGGGCTGCCGCCGTGGCGGTGGGACTGATGGGTGCAACGCTTGGGACACTGGGCATAATGAAGTTGATTTTTGGCAACAAGGTAAAAATCTTTGATTTCTAGATGCAGGGAGTGGTCGTAATGAGCACACAGGTGCTGCTTGATCTCAAGAATGTGAATAAGGTGTTCGGTACCAATCACGTTCTCAAAAATATTGATTTGCAGATTGAAGCAGGTAAATTTATTACTTTCTTAGGGCCAAGCGGCTGCGGGAAGACGACCCTGCTGCGTTCCATCGCAGGGTTCTACACGGTAGATGAGGGTGAAATCTGGATTGACGGGAAGCTTGTGAACGATCTGCCTCCTTACAAACGGGGAACCCCGATGGTATTTCAAGAGTATGCCCTATTTCCTCATATGACGGTGTTCGATAATGTCGCTTACGGACTGGATATTCAGAAGCGCCCCGAAGCCGAGATACAGGACCGGGTCAAGGCAGCTTTGGCTAAGGTGAAATTAACCGGCTTGGAGGAGCGCTATCCGCATGAGATGTCTGGTGGGCAGCAGCAGCGTGTTGCGATGGCACGAGCCCTTGTCATGGATTCCCCGATCATATTGTTGGATGAGCCGCTAAGTAATTTGGACGCCAAGCTGCGGGAAGAGGTACGGGTCGAGCTGCGGAATATACAGCTGGATCTTGGTTTAACCGTCATTTACGTAACCCACGATCAGCTGGAGGCTTTGTCCATGTCGGATCAGATTGTTGTTTTTAATAAAGGTGTTATTGATCAGCACGGCACGCCGCATGAAATTTACTATAAGCCGCGTACGCAATATGTAGCCGATTTTATTGGGACAACGAATTTTGTTGAAGCTGTCACGGTTCATATAGATGGGGAAAACGTGACTGTAAAATACGGCAGTGCTGATGATACTGTAACTATAAGCACCAAAGAGCAGCTAAAGGTTGGAGAGCAGGTGCTGCTAAGTATTCGTCCGGAATCGATGCGTATCAATCAACAGCCCGATCCAGGAGATTTTGAAATGAACGGTGTCGTAGTTAAATCGTCTATGTTTCTCGGTGAGAAAGAGCGGTATTTCCTAGCAGGAGATGGGGGGAAGGAATGGATCGTTGATGCCTATGACATAGGCCAGACTTCCTTTCAAGGTATTGTGAAAATACGAGCTGCAGCGGATAAAATTCATTTGATTAAAGTGGCGAAGTAAAATAGAATAAGCTCACTATAGTGAATACTAAAAAGGAAAACAACGGTTTTCCTTTTTTGGCCTTGATACAATTAAGAGACTTGAAAGAAAGCTGGCGAAGCTATTAATCCTTGGATTCTATGCGCAGGAGGCGGTTGGTATGTGGAAGAAAGGAATCGTTATTCTAATATTGGCAGCAGCGGCGTTCATAGGCTATTCCTTTTATTCAGAGAAAACAAGCAGCCAGCCCCTTAAAGTTTACGTTATATTTCAGGAAGACGAAGGCCGCATTTTGTTGGAAAAGTTTAAAAAGAAGGCCAATCAGCCGTATGAAATGATCCGTATGTCCAGTGGGGAAGCAAGCTACCATCTATTGACTATAGAGAAAACAGGGATTGATGTTGTGCTGGGGGGTCCGGCTGATCTCCACGAGCAGCTGAAAAACAAGGGAAAATCCGTTCATTACACCTCCTACATGGCTGATGGAATATCTGCACAATATAAAGATAAGGAAGGCTATTGGACAGGTATGTATATGGGGGCGCTTGCTATTGGCGTTAATCAAACGGTATGGCGGCAGGACCCGCAATTGGCCTCCTTGCCGCTGCCGCAGAAGTATGAAGATTTATTGCGACCTGAATTGAAGGGGAAAATAGAAATCCCTGACCCGGAAACCTCAGGCACAGGCTATACACTGCTTGCTTCGCTTGCCCAGCAGCGGGGTGAGGATGAAGCCATTCAATTGATGCAGGCACTTAAGAAGCAGAGCTCATCGACCACTTTTGCAGGGATCACTTCTGCACAACGTTTAGCCGTCGGGGATGTGGCAGCAGTAGTGAACTTTCTCGGTGACCAGCTGCGCTTTAAAAATTCGGGCTATGACATCAACTCCTATATTCCCCCTCAAGCAGGCTGGGAGATTGGTGCTGTATCCATATTGAAGAGTGGGAACAATACAGCAGCGGCCCAAAAGTTCGTTGATTTTGTGTTATCCAAAGAGGCGCAGACCGAATACATGAATACCGCATTCTCTTTTCCTGTACTTCCCAACATTACGGTCAATCCGTTGTTAACTCCTGTAAAGCTGGAAAATCTGCTCGTGACTTATCGCTTTGATATCGCCGCACGCCATCGTGAGCAATTATTGAATAGATGGCGCTTGGTCAAGTAATTGAAACGTCATTTGAGCACTGAATAATGCCCTTAAGATGGTAAAAAGTGGATATTGTAAGAGAAACCAATCTAACGATACCCTGTTATGATTTCGGTTTTTCTCACAAAAATGTCTGCTTTTTTTTATGTTTATTTTGGAATAAAGATAGTAAACTTACTCTAATTTCAACTAGACCTGACTAAATTGAACGAAAGATAGGGGGAATGAACAACGAAACAGGCACTTGCGAAGCAAGATTTTACTACGTAAAAACTATAAAGAAAGTCAAAAAAGTGAATCCCTGCACATCCACATGTAAAAGGAATTACGGCAGCTGTGCTGGCTGGCCAGCCGGTGTTGTCAAGAGCCTGCTCAAGCCGCTCGGGTCCTGCAGCAGCCGAGAAGCTGTTTAATCTGCTAAATATTTTATTCATGATACTGCTAATGCTGGTAACTATTTACCCCCTTTATTAAGTGATCATCGCGTTGCTTAGCGAAGCCTCGCATGCTGCTAAAGCATGAAGGGCCATTATGGACGATCCTTGTGCAAATGAATTTGAGTGGATAGAGCATTACATTATCCAATCCTAATATTGCTGTTGGGTTCAAAAACACGCAAAGAATTGGTGAAATATTGTACGATTGTCATTTTACGGTTCCGCTCCAGTTTGTTTATCCCTTTCTGCAAAAATATTTTGTCAAAGGCGTAATGATCGGAGCACTTAAAGGGTAGTAAAAACGGGCTTTAATGAACAAAAAATTATATAGCGAAGGATAGTGATTAGATTGGATAAAAAAACTAGAGTTCTTAACGCATTGAACAAGCAAGCTGTAGACAAGGTTCCTGTTGGCTTCTGGTTTCATTTCTCTGGCGAAGAGGCCAAAGGGGAAGCATGCATAGAAGCTCATGTTCAGCATTACAAGGATAGCGATATCGATTTTATCAAAATTATGTGTGATGGTTATTTCGTTTTTCCAATTAATGCGGAAATCATAGAGGCAGCAGATTGGCGTAAATTGAAGCCGCTAGGCAAGGACCATCCATATATCAAAGAGCAGGTTGAACGGGCAAAAGGGATCAGCGACCGTGTTAACGGGGAGTGCTGCATATTTTACAATGTGTTCGCACCTTTCTCCTGCATTCGGTTCGGAACTTCAGATGAGCTTGTTATGAGGCATTTGAAAGAGGATCCTGAGGCAGTCATGTATGCATTGGATGTAATTGCGCAGGATCAGGCTATGCTGGCTGAGCTTATTATTACAGAAGGTCAATGTACGGGAGCTTATTATTGCTTACAGGGCGGAGAGATGGATCGTTTCACCTATGACGAATACCGGAAGTGGATTACGCCAAGCGACAAATATGTGCTGGACCATGCCAATAAATTTAGCGATAATAACATGCTTCATCTATGCGGTTGGGCAGGGATTAAGAATCGTTTGGAATGCTGGCGGGATTATCCGGCAAAAGCTTTTAACTGGGCTATATATGTAGAGGAATTAGGATTAAAAGAGGGGATGGAATTTTTCGGTGGAAAGGCCGTTTTGGGCGGATTCGATAATACAAAGGAAGGCCTGTTATATAGCGGTACGAAAGCCGATGTCGATCAATTTACAGCTAATCTCATAGAGGAAACGGGTACTACCGGGGTTATTCTAGGCGCGGATTGTTCACTTTCTGGCGATATCGACAGGCAGCGCATTAAATGGGTAGTCGAAGCAGCCAAAGCGGCCCAATAACCGTACATCGGGAAGGGCTTAGCGAACCCAGGTGAGGAGAGAGAAAATGGCGATGCACATAGGACACTCAGTTCGGCAATACGAGAAGGAAATGATTCATCACTTGCGCCAGCTTATTCAAATACACAGTGTAATGGAAGAGCCTAAGCCGGGGATGCCGTATGGCGAGGGAGTAAACCGAGCTCTGCATTACATGCTGGATCTGGCTTCAGAGCTGGGATTTCGGACGGCCCACGTGAATGGCTATACTGGGCATGCTGAATTTGGTTCTGGAGACGAGATAGCTGCCGTTGTAACCCATGTCGACACGGTGCCCATCGGTGATGGATGGACCTATCCTCCACTGTCGGCCGAGATTGTGGACGGCAAAATTTATGGACGGGGTGCATCCGACAATAAATTCGCAGTCATTGCGGCGCTTTATAGTCTGTATGCGCTTAAGCAGGCAGGTTTCATTCCGGATCGGAGGATTCGGGTTATCTTCGGCACGAATGAAGAGAATGGCATGAACGATCTGGACTATTATTTCGAGCAGGAGCCGCTGCCGGACTACGCTTTTGTGACCGATGGGGGATATCCAATATCAAATGCTGAGAAAGGAGTCATCACCTTTTCGTGGATACAAAAGCTGGAAGCAAGTGCAAGCGCCAACTGGATCCGGATCGAGGGTGGAGACGCCGCTAATGTCGTGCCTGACCTGTGTTGTGCCGAAGTGCTTGCGGTAGATGGCAAACAGTTATTAGCGCTGGAGAAGACAGGAAAGGCGTCTCACGGAGCTTGGCCGCATAACGGGATCAATGCGATCACTCGTTTGATTGAGGAAATTACGTCTAACCCGCTCTGTTCGGGTCTTACGGCTGAGCCGTTTCTGCAGTTTATGCAGCAGCGAGTCGGGAAGGAGCTGGATGGAACTTCTCTTGGCATCGCTTTTGAGGAAGAGATACATGGCAGTGTTACCGTGAACTTGGCAAGCATCGCTGTAAACCGTGAGGAAGCTAAAGTTACGTTGAACATTCGTTACCCCGTGTCGGCGAAGGGGGATGAAATCATTTCCCTTCTTACAAAGATCGCTGCAGATGCCGGATTGGAAACTGTCGTTAAGGCACATATGCCTGCACTGTATATGGCACCGGACCATCCGTTAATCGGGATGCTAAGCCGTGCTTATGAGACGGTGACCGGCGACCCGGCGAGGTTGATTTCCATGGCGGGAGGAACCTATGCGAAGAAGCTGCGTAATCGCGGAGTCACCTTCGGTCCTTCTTTTCCAGGATCGCCAGCCACTAATTTTCACCAGACAGACGAGAATATCGGAATTGATCAATTGATGCGGCATGCTGAGGTTTGCACCCAAGCGTTATATGAGCTGTCGAAGAAATAGCAAATAACAAAAAGTCAGAATTACCAGAAAGGGGGTATTCGCTTGAACTCGCAAAAGAGCCCTTTACCGTTTACATTTGTTGCCCATGATAAGCATGATGAGAGGCATCAAGGGGCTGTTTCGATCCCCATCTATCAAAATACATTATTTTCTTACGCCAAAAGCGATGAGCCGGGGCATTCCTTCAAATACAGCCGGATGGGAAATCCGACGGTACAGGAATTAGAAAAGCGATTGGCCGCACTGGAGTACGGAGAGAAGGCTCAATGCTTCGCTTCCGGTATGGCTGCTATTTCTGCGGCTATCTTATCTACCGTACGAACGGGTGATCATATCATATGCGTTGATCAGGTGTATTTCGGCACCAGAGAGTTTTTGGAGTTTTTCTTGACCCGGTATGGCGTTGAAGTAACCTATGTGGACGGCACATCCATGGATAAAATTACGGAAGCCATTCGTGAAAATACAGCTCTTATCTATTTGGAGAGTCCGACCAGCTACTATTTCCAGCTGCAGGATTTGGCTGCCTGCGTCCAAGCTGCCAAAGCGCGCAGCATTAAAACAATCATTGATAATACATGGGCATCTCCATGTTATCAAAATCCGCTGCGGATGGGCATCGACCTGGTTGTTCATTCGTTAACGAAATACGTCGGTGGGCATAGCGATGTTCTAGGTGGCGCTGTGATTGGATCATCGGAGCTTATTGATAAATTAAGCCGTATCGACCATCAGCTGTTGGGAGGGGTGATGACTCCTCATACGGCGTCCTTATTGCTGCGTGGAATGAGAACTCTTCCTTTGCGGATGGAACGCTTAAGCAAGTCAGCACAGACATTGGCGGAATACTTCAGCACAGTTTCCTGCATAAGAAAGGTCAATTTTCCCGGGCTCTCCACGCATCCTCAGCATGAGCTCGCCCTTTCACAGATGGGCGGCTACGGCAGTCTGATGTCCATCGAGGTGGAGGGCACACTTGAGCAGGCCAAAGCATGGGCGGATCAGCTCGATTATTTCAGAATCGGCCTCAGCTTTGGAGGGTATGAAAGTCTGGTGCTGGTGGTAGGCTTGGTGCTCGATGCCTCGCCCGAGCGTCCAGTAACCTTGATTCGGTTGAATATAGGGCTGGAAGATACGGCTGATTTGATTGAAGATGTGAGCAGCATCCATTCGTTTTTTCAGCCTAAACAAAGTCCCGGCAATCAGGATAAGGGCTTTGATTTTAACATAGCCAGCGTATAAACAGCGTTATCGGAAAATCGGCCGGGCCTTAGTTCCCGCACCGATTTTTCGCTGTTTAGGAATGGGGATGCAACAGGTTTTTATGAACATCGGAGGCGCCATTCACTAGCAACTGGATTCGAATGCGTTGGTTTACTTCATCTCCGCTACTCTTTTGTCACGTCAGAGGAACAAGGATGCGCTATTTTGAACTGCACACGTGATCATTCGAGTGAAACGGAACTACGATCACTTATTTACTTGAAATATGGCATTTCAGCCTATTGGTGGATGAAATAAGGCATCGTAGTTCCGTAGCTCCATGAATTTGTGTAGGAGAATGACAAATAAGGGACTGACGTTCCGCTTAAGAATATGAGTGAGCAGTAGCCCCTCTCAATAGAGCAACTCGATCGATGAAATGTTAACTCCCTCCTGGAGGAGAAGCTCTTTCCTCGGTATCGGATCGAACACCGGTTAGAATGCTGGGATGGGAAGTAGGGAAACAAGGAGTAAGGAGCACGGAGCAAGGAAACAAGGAGCAAGGAAACAAGGAACAAGGAACAAGGAACAAGGAACAAGGAGCAAGGAAGCAAGGAGCAAGGAAGCAGGGAAACAGGAAGCAAGGAGCAAGGAGCAAGGAGCAAGGAAGCAAGGAAGCAGGGAAACAGGGAAACAGGAAGCAGTGAGCAGGGAAGCAAGGAAAAAAGGAGCAAGGAAGCAAGGAAAAAAGGAGCAAGGAAGCAAGGAGCAAGGAAGGAGGGAAGCAAGGAAGCAAGGAGCAAGGAAATCAGGAAATAGGGGGGCAGGAAAGCAAGGAAACTGCCAAGCATAGAGTAGAACAAGAGAGGGAATGGGTATGGGGTGAAGGAGCGATAGCGTCCGCCTTTGAAGGTGTGTTCCAACCGCTGCAAGCCGTTTAATCAAGGAACATGACTTCAACAGTGGCCGTAACCCCATACCCTATTCCCACCCAACGCACCAACGTATGGGTCTAGCCAAGGAACTAGGGTCTGGTTAGAGATCTGGTTTTAGGCGACGCACCAAACGTATGGGTCTAACCAAGTAACTAGCGTTTGGTTTTAGAGTTCTGGTTTTAGACCCCCGCACCAACGTCTGTTTTTAGGCACTGTATTACGACAGGAGCTGGTGATCGGCGAGATTTACTGGTTGAGAATATAAGAGCGCAGCTCCATTTCCTCAAAGGAATTTGGCGATCTGCCATCTGAGAGGCTATGGTATAATTTACACAGGTGATCCTATGAGAAACTTAAAAATCAAACATAAGCTGTTCATTTTTATCATTATGGGGGCTTTCTTGACCAGCTTCCTGGGCTGGCTGTTTGTACAGCTTTCGCAATCCTTGTATGATAGCTTGATCTATCGAGAAACAACGGATAAGTTTCACCTGTTCTCGCAGCGGATCGAAGAAAAACTGCTGAATATCGATAAATTATCCCTTTCGATCATGTCCGACGCAGATGTCCAAAGGTATTTGAAAGAAATCAAGACAGCTCCCGGGACCTATGAGGCTTATTTTGCAGCAAATGAATTAAAGAAGAAGCTGCTTACCTATCATTTATTCGATTATGCGGTCTCCTCCATTACGATTCTTGATACAAACAATAACTCCCACGGTGTCGGATTAAATGTCAAAACCATCAATTCCAGCGATATGGAAAGCCTGCGTGAAAAAGCTTCGGAACATAAAGGGGCCAGCGTCTGGGTGGGGGGGATACTGCAGGACGACGCTTTTTTCTCCCTTCGCGAAATTCGTGAGATTGATGATTCCAGCATGGAACCGCTCGGGACTTTATTGATTAGAACCTTTGCAGATAAAATTATTTATGCCTCACCGAGTGAAAGCAGGTATTATGATTCTACGCTGCTCATCGTATCGGGAGATAAAGTTATATATCCTGGTGAAAGTCCAATCAGTTATCAGGAGCAGGAGTTACTTTTTAATGATGTGAATAATTATAGCCTGATCACCTTGAATCACGAGAAATATTTGGCGGCCTATTTTACCCTTCAATATACGGGGTGGACCTTTATCCATCTTGTGCCCTATGGGTCCATCTTCAAAGATACGTTTATTATGAAAATTGTATTGATCTGTTTGTATGTTGTTGTTTTGCTGATCATTCTGCTGGTTGGCCTGCGATTTTCCAAAAGCATTACCCAGCCGATCGAAAAGTTAACGAAAAAAATTACCGTGGTAGAGAAGGGGAATTTCGAGCTGGATAAGCTGGAGTTTCCAGAGAATCGGGACGAAATCGGCCAGCTTAGCCGTAATTTCGATAAGATGATAGATAAATTGGATACATTGATCAAAGAAAATTATGTGAAGCAAATCATGCTTAAAGATGCCGAGTACAACACGTTAAAGGCCAAATTAAACCCACATTTCCTATACAATACATTGGATTCGATCAATTGGTTGGCGAGGATGAACGGACAGCAGCAAATTTCGGGTATGGTCAAGGCACTGGGAAGTCTGCTTCGAAGTACAGTGAATGATAAGGAATTTATTACGCTGAAGGAAGAGATCGGGAATTTATCCAATTATATTTACATTCAGCAATTCCGGTTCGAAGACCGCTTGGTTTATCATATGCAAATAGAAGAGCATCTTCACTCGTTGTATATTCCATGTATTATTTTGCAGCCTATCGTTGAGAACAGTATAAAATATGGGGTGGAGACCGCATCCGAGATGTGTGAGATAACCGTATGCGCGGAGGAGTTACCTGATAGGCTCGTCATTATTGTCCAAGATACCGGACCGGGAATGGATGCGGATTATTTGAGCAAATTGGAGCTTAATGAGGTAGCAGCGGAGGGAACGGGTATTGGATTGCAAAGCATTAATGAACGGCTCAAAATTTTATTCGGAGAGCCCTATGGTATCTGTATAGAGAGTGAACCGGATAAAGGCACCATCATTAAAATTTCTATCCCCTATACGAACAGCTTGGCGTAGGGCATCTGAGTGGAGTGCCGTCCCTTTCCCGCAATAAGCAAAATAATGAATAAATATTAGCGGATTTGCCTTCATCAGACAGACTCCAACGCAGCAAATGACAATAGGTGAGGTGTTGAAAATTGATTGATCCGAGCTATAAGGTGTTCGTGGTTGATGACGAAAGAATCATACGGGAAGGCATTGCCAAATTAATCGATTGGGATCGATTGGGACTGGATTTTACCGGCTGTGCTCCTGATGGATTATCTGCATACGAGCAAATGCTGGATATACGGCCGGATATTATCATAACGGATGTTAAGATGCCTCGAATGGACGGATTGGAGCTTATCCAGCAAACGATGAAGCTGCTGCCGGATGCCAAGTTTGTCGTTCTATCAGGCCATGGTGAATTTGAGTTTGCCAGCAAAGCGATGCAGCATGGCGTTAAGCATTATTTATTAAAGCCTTGTGACGAGATGGACATAACTCATGTATTGCAGCAGGTTATCAGCGAATTGGATGAGCAGAGAAATAAGATCAGCTTCTATCAGCTTATGGAAAACCAGCTTGCCGAAGCGCTGCCTAAAGTAAAGGAGCAGCTCCTAAGGGACTGCTTGCTGAACAGAACCTTTTTTAAGCATGAGATGGAGCATTATAAAAAGATTTTACACATCCAAGATGAGAAGGTAAGATTGATTTTGTTCCAGCTGGAGGCTGCTTTTGAGTTCGTTGAATTATATGCGCTCAAAAATATTTCCGAAGAGCTGATCAAAACACGCAATGTTATGCTCAGCACGATAGTAGGAGATAAGTTTATCATCCTGATCGAAGATATGGAATTACAAGAAATGGTAAAGATGACCAGTAAAATCAAAGAGGAATTTGAGAGTAAATATAAAGTCGATTTGACTTTGTCGATCAGCAATCCTTGCACATTTGAAGATATTCCAAAGATTTACCATGATGCCCAGCAGTATTTGAAATACAGGTTTTACCTTGGCGAGAGCAGTATTATTACAAGCGAAGAGGTTGATTTGGAGCTGTCATCGACCGCAACGGAAATCGTGAATTTGAATTATAACAACATCGTGATGGCAATAAAAATCGGGAATACGGAAGACCTTAAAGACGAATTAGCCTATTTCTTTGATAAGCTGCGCGAGTTTCGTTGTGAAATTAATATGGCGATCAGCTATTGTATCGAATTGATCACGACCATTGTTAGACAGACGATGCCGGATAAAATAAACGAGAATATTCCCAAAATCGTACCTATCCTTCAGATGAAAACATTGGAGGAAATCCATAGATATATTTTTGGCGTGTCTCATGTCATTACCAAAGAAAACTACGAAGTCTATTCACAAAAAAACCGCATGCTCGTTCACAGCATGGTTCAGCATATTCAAGAAAATTTAGGGAATGAGGAGCTGTCGCTGCAGTGGCTTGCCAAGCATTATTTCTATATGAATGTTGATTATTTGGGGAAGCTGTTTCGAAAAGAAATGAACGAGAAATTCTCGCAGTATGTAACCAGGGTCAGAATAGAGTGGGCCAAGGAAATTATGACAAAATTTAACAATTATAAGGTATATGAAATTGCGGAACAAACAGGATTTGGCAGGGATTCGCAGTACTTCAGCAACCTTTTTAAAAAGTATACAGGCTATACGCCGGTGGAATATAAAACGATGATAAAACATGACACTCATTACTGATTTTCAAGTAAAAAGTGTCTGTTTTTTTTATTATCATTTGATGGGCAACCAAGTAGAATTAACTTGAAAATGCAAATAGGGGGGGCCAACCTGTTTCATTCTCTTATACACGATTTTAGAAAATTCAAGATGGGGAGTGTCGTTATGCAGAAGGTTACTTTTCTTTGTTTGACTGCTTTATTGACATTATCGTCCACGCTCGCCGGATGCTCGCAGGGTTCAAGCACCGATGCCGGTGGAACCAAGGGCAAAGAGCCAGCTGCTTCTCAGCCTAATACGGCGGCTCCAAAAAAGAATGACCCCGTCACCTTAAGAATGACCTATTGGGCAGGCTCACAATTGACGGTTGATAAGAACAACGCGGTTATTGAGCTGTTCCAGAAGGCCAACCCGAATATAAAGATAGAAGCGGAATATTATGCGGGCGATGCCTACAATGACAAAATTAATGTACAAGCAGCTTCGAATAGCTTGCCGGATATTGTTCGTGTAGACTACTCGCAAATTCAGAACTATGTAAATAAAGGGATTTTGAAGCCTTTGGATGATTACATAGCCAATAAAACCATCGACATGACCGGTGTAGCGGAAGTTAACATGAAAGGCGGTATCATTAACGGAAAAACCTATGGCATTAACATAGGAAACAATGCCCTTGTTATGTTCTATGACCCTGAGAAGCTGGAAAAAGCCGGCGTTAAGGCACCTGGTCCGGATTATACATGGGATCAATATGAGAAAGACCTGCAGACGATTAAAGACAAGCTGAATATTTATGGCGATACCCATATGATGCAAAGCCACTTTGAAGTATGGCTCAGACAGCAAGGCAAATCCTTTTATAATAAGGCGCAGGACGCACTCGGATATGATGACGATAAATTGTTCATTGACTATATGAACCTGCAGCTCAATTGGCAGAAAAAAGGCATTATAAGCCCAATTGGCGTTGAGCTTGAAGTTAGAGGGCTGGAAGACGGCCCGTTTCCTAAGGGGCAAGCGGCATTCGGTGGATTCTCCTACTGGAGCAACCATGCCGATATTATGGAAACCCAGCTGAAGAAGCCTCTTGGCTATGCGATGTATCCGGGATCAGGCGATGGCAAGGGGATGTATATGAAGCCTTCCTTCTTCCACGGGATTGCAGCCTCTTCCAAACATCCTGATGAGGCGGCCAAGTTTATCGAGTTTTTCACAAACAATCTTGATGCTGCTAAATCCTTGAACGCTTATTTTGGAATGCCGTATCATCCGAAGCTTATTGCGGGTATGCAGAACAGCTTCAGCGATACGCAAAAGAGAGTGTCCCAATATCTTCAAACGGTCGAAAAGCATTCAAGCGTCATTGACCCTCCTGCTCCTGTTGCAGGATCGGAGGTAGGTAAAATATTTACGAATATACGTGCCGAGGTATTCTACGAGAAGATTACTCCGCAGCAAGCGGCGGAAAAGTTCAGGAAAGAAGCGAATGCAGTATTGGCTAAGAAAAAATAATGGAAGGCTTGGGATAAGCCTGTCTGCAGTTGCATCGGTTTATCCCAAGAT
The DNA here is from genome assembly GCF_042676305.1 of Paenibacillus sp. GCM10027630. Taxonomy (NCBI): domain Bacteria; kingdom Bacillati; phylum Bacillota; class Bacilli; order Caryophanales; family Paenibacillaceae; genus Paenibacillus; species Paenibacillus sp. GCM10027630. Next base: position 31,248 of record NZ_JBHTGY010000056.1, read on the forward strand.
TTATCCCAGGACACAACCGAGGTGATGGAGCTTGAGAGGAGTCGGCAACAAAACATTTTGGAGATCCGACAATACGGCGGGATATGTATTTATTTTCCCTTGGTTGTTTGGTTTTCTTGCTTTTTCCATTATTCCTATAGCCGCTTCGCTATATCTTGCTTTTACCAAATACGACATCTTATCTCCTCCGGAATGGGTAGGATTGGATAATTTCAAAGAGATGTTTATGGAAGATTCCCGCTATTGGATTTCGGTTAAGGCGACCCTGATTTTCGTGTTTACTGCTGTACCCTTACGCCTCTGCTTTGCGCTCGCCGTAGCGATGCTTCTGAACATGAAGTTGAAATTTCTCGGTTTTTTCAGAGCTACTTATTATTTGCCAACTTTGATTGGAGGCAGTGTCGCCGTATCGGTCATGTGGAGGCAGTTATTTGGTGCATCGGGTGCGTTTAACTCCTTTTTGGAGGCATCCTTTGGAATTACAGAGAAGGTTTCATGGATCACCCATCCTTCAACAGCCCTTCTGTCGCTGATCGTTTTGTCCGTATGGCAATTTGGTTCCTCTATGCTTATTTTTCTTGCAGGGTTGAAGCAAATACCCGCTGAATTATACGAGGCGGCTCAGGTAGACGGTGCGAACACATGGCGGAAATTCAAAAGCATCACGCTCCCCTTGCTGACGCCGGTTATCTTTTTTAATCTGGTCATGGGGATTATCAATGGATTCAAGGTGTTCACCGAAGGCATGATCGTAACCGGAGGCGGACCTTTTGATAAGACGTTATTTTATGTGCTGTATTTGTACGAAAAATCTTTCCGCTATTATGAAATGGGATACGGCTCTTCTATGGCGTGGGTATTGCTGCTCATGATCGCTTTTTTTACGGCCATCGTGTTCAAAACATCTAAACATTGGGTTCATTACGAATCGAAAGGGGATTAGAGCATGAACAGCTCAGCAAAAACAATCAAGCAGTCCGGACGTATTTTTGTTCATGTCTTTGTTACTCTATTTGCTTTCGTCATGATCTACCCTGTGTTATGGATGTTGTCCAGCTCCCTGAAGGATACCACTGAAATTTTCACCCATGCGCATCAATTAATTCCTCTGAAATGGAACTTTGACAACTACGTTAACGGATTTAAAGGGTTCGCGGGCATTTCATTTTCTGTCTTTTTCAAAAACTCCTTCATCATTACTATTCTCTCTGTAATCGGGACGGTCATCTCGTCAACCATGGTTGCGTACGGTTTTGCCAGAATACGGTTCAAGTGGGCATCCTTTTGGTTTGGCTGTATGATGCTGACCATGATGCTGCCAGGCGAGGTGCTGATGATCCCACAGTATATCTTTTTTCACAAAATCGGATGGATTAATACATTTTTACCTTTGATTGTCCCCGCTTTTTTCGGAGGAGCGTTCTTCATCTTTCTTACTACCCAATTTCTAAGAGGAATTCCCAAAGAATTGGATGAATCGGCTTATATTGACGGATGCGATAAGTATCAGATTTTTATCCGAATTATGGTACCTTTGCTTGTCCCGGCCATTATTACGGTATCGATCTTTAAGTTTTATTGGACATGGGATGATTTCTTCAGCCCCTTGTTATATTTAAATTCGCCCAAATTGGCGACGGTTTCCTTGGCTATTAAAAATTTCTCCGACCCGACGATGAAGACGGACTGGGGAGCGATGTTCGCGATGTCTATCTTGTCTTTGGTTCCAATAGTAGTCGTATTTTTCGTATTTCAAAAGTATATTGTGGAAGGCATAAGCACAACAGGACTGAAGGGCTAGACAGGCAGCCTTTACTAGAAAATGAAATGGAGCTAAGATAATGACAACTTATGTACCGAATGAACAAAGGTATGATTCAATGGTGTATAACCGCTGCGGGAGATCGGGGCTGAAGCTTCCGGCGGTCTCCTTAGGGCTGTGGCATAATTTCGGCGATGTCGATATTTTGTCTAATGCCAAGGCAATGATCTGCCGTTCGTTTGATTTAGGAATCACTCATTTTGATCTGGCTAACAATTATGGACCATCCGCCGGCTCCGCTGAGGAAACCTTTGGTAAAATACTCAAATCAGATTTGGCTGCTTATCGCGATGAGATGATCATATCCACGAAGGCTGGCTATTATATGTGGCCTGGACCGTACGGAGAGTGGGGCTCTAAGAAAAATATGATTTCCAGTCTGGATCAGAGCTTGAAGCGTATGGGACTCGACTATGTGGATATTTTCTATTCTCATCGCCCTGATCCAAATACTCCAATGGAAGAAACAATGGGTGCTCTGGACCTAATCGTGAGACAAGGCAAGGCGCTTTACGTTGGAATTTCGAATTATAACGCGGAGCAGACCAAACAAGCGATTCAGATCTTAAAATCACTTGGAACACCTCTGCTGATTCATCAAGCTACCTATTCCATGTTTAATCGTTGGGTTGAGGATGGATTATTGGAGGAGCTGGAGGAAGGCGGGGCAGGCTGCATTGCCTTTAGCCCATTGGCTCAAGGTGTGCTGACCAACCGCTATTTGGATGGAATACCTAAGGATTCCCGTGCTGCGAGCTCGAATAGTCCGTTTCTTAAGGAAAAGGATATTACCGAAGAGAAGCTGAATAAAATAAAACGATTAAATGAGCTTGCCATGGGTCGTGGGCAAACTCTGGCTCAGCTCGCGCTTGCCTGGGTGCTGCGCAAGGAACGCGTTGCTTCTGTGCTGATAGGAGCGAGCAAGGTGAGTCAGATTGAAGATAATGTAGGTACAATTAACCGATTGGAATTAGATGCGACGGAAATTGAACAGATCGAGACGATTCTGCGTTAAGCAACCTAGTAGGTTGACTAAACGACAAAAGGCTGGGCAGGGAAGGACCTGCACAGCCTTTTGCAGTATAGGAAATAAGGACAAGCCATAAGCATTCAAAAGTTATTGGAGTGCGAATTTACATATAGGTTTTCAAAATTTCAGCAACTTCTTCTACCGTATCGTCCAGATCATAATTTTCAACATTGGCGTCACATTCTTTTAAATAACCCATTTCTAGTTCATAACGGTCTAAATTTTTATAAATAACCTCGGTTGTATCTCCACGTTCCAGCAATCGGCTCATCACCTTGTTTCGATCGGCATAAATCATGATCTGAATGACTTTATCGCCATATACTTCCTTTAAAAGCTTCGAACCCTGACGGTTCAGAATAAGGTATATATAGGGATGCTTTTGAAACGTAGCTTCAATTTCCGAAGATTTGATTCCGTAAAAGACCCCTTCAATTTCAAGAGTTTCAATAAATTCTTCGTTTTGCTCCGCTTCAATAAATTGCTCAGGAGTGATGAAGTGATAGTCTACTCCATCTTTCTCATATAGTCTGCTGGGTCGGGTAGTATAGGACAAGACTCTTTGCAGTTCACACAATGCACCTACTTTTTGGGCTACGGTTTTTCTCCCGGAACCATCGGGGCCGGTAAATACAAAAATTAATCTTTTATTATGGATCTCATTCACTATAATGACCTCCCAATATTTTGAATATAATGCAGCTTTATTTAAATTATATCTGAACTCTATGTAATAATATATAGATTTTCTTTTCAATGATCTGACCAGCACATCATTTCAATGAAAAAGAAGACCTCATCTTTTGGATTCGATTCATCGAATACCTGATGGGGTCTTTTTATCGCGGAAATGTGTTGAACTATTGTTACTTAGAGCCTGTATGATTCAAATTCTTCAATTGGGAAGATACTTTAGATTTATACGTTGATTTCTAATACTTTTTTCAAACGGTCCATCTGAAGAAGGTGGTGACGGTAGTGCATTTCAATGAGCAAAAACCATTCTTTCGCACGCAGTGCACCGAATCGCGGATGGGAGACCGTAGCTTGCAGGGTTGCCTTTTCAAGCGTCGGCTCGATTTGTTTCATTCGATGGATCACGGTGTTCAATCCTTGAATCAACTGTTCTTTGCTTTCTGGTTGCTCCGGTGTATATTGTGGGGAGGGAGGGACTTGAATACGTATGGGCGGGAAGCTTCCTTGTTCAAATATAGCTGCACCCTCCTTTGTTATTTCCGCTGTAGAGGCAATGGAATCATCGCTTGCCCTGATGCAATGTTCAATATTGCGAAGCTGCATATAAAGAGCCGAGTTAATCAGATGCTGATACATTTGACCAAGCGACCACTCGTTCTCACTTGGCTGACGTTTCAACTGGTCCATGGTGAAGTTATCCAATTCATGAAGATAATGATTCGCAATTTCTTCAAATCGCTGTAAGGCTTCGTTTGTATTCATATTTTTTAAACAGCTCCTTTAGGATCATCTAGCCTTACTATACAAAAACGCTACTGACAACAGTGTGTCAGTAGCGTTTGAACATTTTTTCAGCTTCATCACGAACCCGCTTCCGGAAAGATTCCGGCTCCAATACAACGACATCCGCCCCCCAGCCGAGGACCCAGTGCAGCAATTCCTCGGGCTGACGGACACGAAAGTTCACTTGCAAACCTTCCGCATGGTCCTCTGCAGCTTCCATGTAAAAGTTATTCGATTCCTTGACTTTATCCGCGATGTCAGGGTTGACCAGAATGGATACTCGTGTATTCCGGTCATCCAGAGGCGTGTAATTATGCAAATTAAAATCGGATGGTACCTTGAATCGGTCTTCCAGAACGGTAAGGTCAGTCATTCGTGACAACCGAAAATGGCGAATGTCTTGCCGCAGATCACACTGTGCAATCAGTATCCATGATCCTTGGACAAGCACAAGTCCATAAGGGGCAGCCTCACGAACACTTCTGCGATTCCCATCTTCTTCGGGCATTCTTTTCGAATAACCGAACCTTACCTTCCGCTCCTCCAATATCGCTCGACGAATCGTTTCGATGTACTCTCTATTTTGTCCGCTTGATATATCCTCCTTAGAAGCGAGAAGTCGGATGGTCTTACGTACTCGAGATGCTTCGCTTCGAACATGCTTAGGCAGGATGGCTTCAATTTTTCCACGAGAGCTTCGTGCCCTAATTCCATAGTCGATATCGAATCTTTGCTCGATAAAATCCGTCCCAATGAGCAATGTCACGGCTTCTTCCGCTGTGAAAGTAATCGGCGGCAGGAAGTACCCTTCCATCAAGGAATATCCCTGTCCAGGAGCACCTGCCACCGGCACTCCAGCTTCGCTAAGTGCTTGAATATCTCGATAGATGGTCCTCACGCTTGTCTCGAATGTAGCTGCCAAATCCTCAGCTCGTAAAATCGATTTGCGTTGCAGCTCCAATACTATGGCTAACAATCGGTCTGTTTTGTTCATGTATGCCGCATCCTCCTGGTGAGAATCGTATCGAAGTCTACCATTCTCAGTTACTGCGGAGGTGTTATACGTGATTGATTGATAAATGACTTAGGAATTTCCGTTTCAAAACGGAGCAGCTCGCCGGATCGTGGATGTATAAAGGACAAGACACGTGCGTGCAGCCCTAGCCGATTGATGGGCTTGGTGGTGGAGCCATATTTCTTATCGCCCGCAATGGGATGACCCATATCTTGCATGTGAACCCGAATTTGATTTTTCCGTCCGGTTTCGAGATGGACCTCCAGCAACGAGAAGTTGCGATTGGACTGGATGACTTTATAGTGGGTCACAGCATGCTGTCCATCATTAGGGTAAGAGCTAGAGTACATTTTTAACGTAGCGCTCTCTTTTAACCACGATGAAATGGTGCCTTCCTGCTTCTTTACCATTCCTTCAACAAGGGCAACGTAAGTACGCTCCTTCACCGTATCCTGCCATGCATTTTGCAGAGTTTGCTGGACGCGCTCGCTTTTGGCAAACAGCATGACTCCCGAGGTGTCGCGATCCAGGCGATGAACGATAAAAATACGATTTTTCGGATTGCCAATACGAACATGGGCTGTAAGCTGCTTATAGGCTGTCAGTTCATTTTCATGAGCTTGATCGGAAGCTACGGACAGCAGGCCGGCATCCTTTTGAACGACAATGATATCCTCATCCTCATGTAAAATTTTAAGTCCTACCATAGGCGGAGCCTCAGAAGCTCTGTCCTTGCGGATGGATACCGTCTGTCCGGGCTGCAGCGGATAGTTATATACGGTCACGACTTGATTGTTCACGGATACTTGCCCACGGCTCAGTATGGATTTAATGGAGTTGCGCCCTTGATTCGATAAAGTGGTTATTAAAAAGCTCAATAGCTCCGCAGGTTCTTTTACTGTGTATAGTTTAGTTGGAGATGGATTTGGCTTATGGTTCGCAGGTTGGTTCTTTCTTCTATTCATGATTTAGTTCTCCTTTTGCACAGCTGTTTCCACATTGACGCATCAGCCCGGGTTCATTCAGGTGCATTGATTTATAGACCTTACTATATCATGTTCCGAGGTCATACATCCAATGAAAGCATGAATGTGCTTTATGTATTTGGAGAATGGTATACTGTGGAAGATAAGGGAAATAGGTGAGTGAAGGAGGATGAGACCGTTGACTGCACCGCAAGCGATAATTGAAGTGAAGGGCTTAATTAAGAAATATGGCGATTTTACTGCTGTCAAGGGAGTAGATTTTGAAGTATATAAGGGTGAAGTGTTTGGATTGCTCGGTCCCAATGGGGCAGGTAAAACTACTACGATGGAAATGATCGAAGGTCTTCGAAGGCCTGATGGAGGCAGTGCGAAGGTGGCAGGCTTTGATACACAGACCGACTTGAACAAGGTCAAGCAGGTTATCGGTGTTCAGCTTCAATCAACCTCATTGTTCGAGCTGCTGAAGGTGCATGAGATTATGCGCATGTATGCAAGCTTTTACCCGGAATCGGTTCCTCTTGAGCCGTTGATGGACGATATGATTTTGCGTGAAAAAGTAAATGACCGCGTCAAAAATTTGTCCGGTGGACAAAAGCAGCGCTTGGCTATCGGACTTGCGTTGGTTAACGATCCTCAGGTTGTTTTTCTGGACGAACCGACGACAGGACTTGATCCTCAGGCACGCCGAACGCTGTGGGATATTATTTTACGATTAAAGGAGCAGGGCAAAACGGTTGTGCTCTCGACTCATTATATGGAAGAAGCGCATGTGCTCTGTGATCGGATCTGCTTGATGGACAGCGGTCAGGTTATCGCGCTGGATACGCCGCGGAGCCTCGTGAGCAGTTTGCAGTCGGACAGCGCTATTGAGTTTCGCCTGACGGAAGAAGGGGGGAAGCTGACGGAACAGCAATCCACTGAGATGCTAGACCAGCTCCATAACGTGCAAAAAGTGAAGCAGGCTGATTTGCGCAAAGATGTTTTTGTATTGTACACCGACCATTTGCAGACCTCGCTTATTGACTTGATACAACGTGCTGAGGCAGAGCAATGGAAAATTATTGACCTTCAGACGCGGACAGCTACATTGGAGGATGTCTTTATCCATATGACTGGGAAGAGCTTGAGAGAGGAATGAAACGCAAAAAAGGAGGCGGCCGAGCCGAATGAATGCATATGTACAATTAACGTTGGCCCAACTTAGAATTTTTATAAGGAACCGGCAAGTTTTATTCTGGACACTGCTGTTTCCGGTCTTTTTTATGGTCATGCTGGGCTCATTTCTCGGAAACGGAAATTCTGTTTCTCTGGAGGGAGTTGTTATTGATCAAGACCAAACGGCTCAATCCCAAACCATTAGCGGCTTAATGAAAAGTAGTGCGATTGTAAAAGCGACTGAATCGAAGGATGCGGAGCAAGCACTTGCACAGCTAAAGCAGGGAGACACGCAATTCGTTCTGATCATTCCGAAGGGGACCGGTCAAACGATTCAGAGTGGAAATAAGTCGGGTGCGCCAGCTGAGCTAAAAATGTACTACGATGAAACGAACTTGTCCGTATCGGAGCTGGCCAAAGTAGCTCTAAACCAGATCATCGATTCGGTGTCCAAGCAGAGCGTGAATTATACTCCTGTCCTTAGCTTGAAATCAGAGGGCGTGCAATCTTTGAAATTGCGTTATATCGACTTCCTGGTGCCAGGTATCCTAGCTATGATGATTATGTCGAATAACTTGAACGGGGTTGCCGGCCAAATCGCATCTTGGAGGGAGAGAGGGGTGCTTCGCCGTATGCAAAGCACAACCTTGCGAGCATCTACGTTCATCGCGGCGCAAATTACAGCCAGGCTCGTTCTAAACGGAATTCAATCGGTTATTGTTCTGCTAGTGGCGTATTTGTTCTTCGGTACCCAAGTGAACGGGTCTTGGCTGACTTTACTGTTTTTCGTCGTTCTAGGCACACTTGCTTTCATGGCTACAGGCTTCATTGTGGCGGGAATTGCCAAAACTCCGGAGAGCGCGGGACCGATTGCCGGGTTCATTTCCTTCCCGATGCTGTTTGTCGGAGGCGTATTTTTCCCTATCAAAAATATGCCGGAATTTTTACAAGGAGCTGTAAAGCTAATACCGATATCCCATCTTACTGTTGCATTACGTCAGGTCATGAATGTAGGGACTGCAATGTCAGGCTTATGGGTGGAGGCAGCTTTCCTGGGCGGCTGGTTAGTGCTTGCATTTATTGCAGCAAGCTTGACCTTCAAGTGGGAGTAGCTAGCACGATTATACAGCCAGGTGGAGCTGTCCCAAAAGTCATTTTGAAACAACCCCTCCACCATTTTATCCTGAATAGATGGTTGCAAAAGAGCCCTCAATTCCACTTTAATAATTGAAGGCTTTTTTGCATATTCTTGTGTATTCTTAGTGATGAATAAGATGAGGTCGCATTTAGCGCGTACTCATTGCGGGTATCGGGTTCGTAGTTCGTTGTTCGTGGTTCGTGGTTCATGGTTCGGGGTTCGGTTACGGCATTACATGGCAGTCTGGCGTACTCCGTACAATTATCAGGAAAATGTCAAGTTAGTTACTCCGAAAATAGCGTTCCAAGCCTTATAGCTGGAATTCCTCATGCTAATTCTACGTATTTTGGCTGATATCCACCATTTCCCCTCTATTAGAGTTAGTTTTTCCAGTTAGATTGATTTCAGGCGATATCCACGCTAGATTAGCGTTACAATTTCCATCTATTTTCTTTCCTTCCGCAGCGGCCCGACAAATCATGGTCTCCTCTAGATTGAAAGCAGCCGCCCCATCACTTAAGTAACATCCAAAAAGCGGCCGGACTCATTTTTGGATTTTCGAACCCCCACTCTGATGGGAATTTCCCTACAAAAAAGACGCTTCCATTTCCGCTTACATGGTGGTTTTGGAGGCGTCTTTGTACATAGTTTGGGCTGATTCATTCACTGAGATCCTTTTGGGACAGCCTCTTTTTTGCAATGCATTGGAGGACACCTTTACAACAGCATAATAAAACAAAATAGCTCCATAGCTATTAGAAAGAACGAGAAAAACATGCCTGAGTAGCAGGTTGACCGGAATACTTGTCTGCTGTTCATTATGTAGACTCTAAGGCAAAGGATGCAAACTAGCCCGATAAACAAAGTCGTAATGAAGGTTAATGATGTCATTTGGGAAACGGGCATTACAGCCGCCGCTTGTGCAAGGACGTAGCTTAAGATCAAGGAAACTATAAATAAAGACAAGGCACCGAGCCGATATATCCGCTTTTTTTCACGCCGCATTTTGCGTATTTCGGGGTAACGTGAAATCAACCAATAAATCCACTGGCATAATAAAATGAAAACTACAATGAAATATAAAATACTCATGGAATGATCCCTTCCCTTACTATATAATAGGTTATTTTGCTTAAAAGGAAAAATAGGATCGCGATTGATCAATCAAGTAAGAACGCTCCAGTACAATACCGTTTTCCTTTTGCGGACGGGTTATATCCGTTTTTTGAAGCTGATTAATTAGATCCTGAAGAGCGGAATAGGCCAGCGAGCAGCGGTCTTGTCCCCATGCTTCCTGTTTGTTTTGGATGAAGGCCATGGCTTCAAGTACGGAAAGTCCTTTTAACTTAATGAACACAGAAGCCCATGGGATCAGGTCGAATTTTCTCCCGTAGGAAGGCAGGATGCATTCCTCCCAGCCGTTGATTCCATTGCTCGATATTTTTAGCAAGCCGCATGCGCATTCGTTTGTGACTTGCGGAATTCGTCTTTTTAATAGAAGACAATCAAATTGATAAATTTCCATGGAACCAATTTTAAAGCCTTCCAGGGTTCGGTCGGATGGAGCATCCAGAGGGTCAGCAAGCTTTAACATAATGAATACACTCCTTGTTATTTGTTTTGGACAACAAAAAAAAGCCCGGAGAGCAGAGAATCTCTACTCACGGGCTTCCTGACAAGCTGGTTAGGAATAGCACGATCGTTGGTTCTCTCTCAATTCGCTTACGAGGTTAGCTGTCGGATTCGGGCTTGAGAGCGCCCTACCAGCAGATATGTGTTGGCATACCTGTAAGGATTCACCCCGTGAACCATCTATACTAAGATGGCTTTAAGTGGGTCCCCCGTTTCCCTATGCGGGAATTAAGCGTGAAAATAAAATATGAAGTTATTGAAACGTATCATACGCTGACTGGAGCATATTGTAAACCGTCAATCAGGAGGTTATTTTAGTTATTTCTGCTGTATAAGCAGATGTAAGCGAATTCAACTGAGGTTAGCGTTTATTATCTACCCTAATGCTAGGTTATGCTATGTTTTTTGATAATTCCTTTAAAAATGGAGATAGAGTGAGGTAGATGCAGTAAATTGAAGAATGAACCTTATTAAGAGGTTCTAGCTATCCGTTATAGACGCATTTGAAAGTCATGCTTTATTTACAGTGTTAAGCTACAGGAGTATGATACGACTCATGATTTACAACAAAGTTTCCAATTCTAACCGCTTAATTTCCTAATAACAGGGAAAATGGGGGAACCAACAAAACGATGCCAATACGGTGTGAGAGCCGTATTTCAAGTCGTTTGGGGTGAATCCTGAAGATGCACTCAAGTTTGCATCCAGGTAGGGTGACTCTCACCATCCGAATCCGTCAGCTAACCTCGTAGGCGTTGGGTAGTAAAAACTTTTAAGCTTGAACTGATTCGTATAAGTTGAAAGCAAACAGCTTTAGGTACACTATTTCATCAGTAAAATGAACATGCATCTTTATCGCTGAGTCCTTGAATGGAAAAGGAACGGGGGAACCAAAGGAGCGCAGGATACTTCATTAGTCTGTAAGTCAGACACAAGTATCGGGCAAGCTTCATGGGGTGAATCCTGCAAGGTATGCTGGAAGTATACCTGCAGGTAGGGCGACTCTCACGCCCGAATCCGACAGCTAACCTCGTAAGCGTATCGAGAGAGGCAACGATTGTCGTGGGTAAGACACGGTTTAATTTTCTGTGCCTTAGGAAGCCGCGAGAAGAGTTCACCTCTTTTCGCAGGCTTCTTTTTGTTGCGCTTAAAGAATGAAGCGAAGCAAATTTCTGCAGATAATTGGGGGCTCCCCCAAAAGTAATCGGAATTCACTATAGAGCTTCGTGTCACTTTTGGAGGATAGTTGGTTGCCTTCTTTTCGGGGAAAAAAGGAGGAAAATCGAAATGGAACAGCAAGAATTTATTTTGGTATCTGCGCCTAACAAGACCGGTGAAGGATTCATATGCCAGTTGATCCGGCAAGGATTGCCATTCGCCGCCATTGCTAACAATAAAGGGGAGAAGCAGCGGCTGGATGGTCTGGGTGTAAAAAATATCATTTTGATAGATACTATTGAACAAGCCAAATGGAAAATTCCAGAATTACCTATCGGTAAAATATTTCTTTTTGAACAGAGCATGAACTTATGCTGCCGTTACATTCAAATATGCCGCAGCTGGACGGTAAAGCCTATTTATGTGATTACACACACGAGTAACCCGCGTCTTATTTATAAAGGGCTCGGCGCCACTTATGTGATTCATACGACCAGTGAGGATGTTTCTTTCCTGGTTCAGTCGCATGTCGGATAAATAGTCAGCAATCTTAATGATATTAATGGAGGGAATATACATGTTGGATCTCTACATGGTTTTAATGCTAGTAGTGACCTATGCGCTGTTCACAGGATTTCTGTCCTGGTGCGGAAGAGTGATCCAGGAATCGGGAGGCGACCGTAAATGATAGTCGTCGTGATATTTACTGTATTTATTTTTGTTTACTTGGCCTACGCGCTGATTAATCCGGAAAAATTTTGATAAAAAACAGATAGGCTTAGGAAGGGAAGTAATTAACTATGGGCATTTTACAAATTGCCGTTGTCATTGTGATTCTGGCGCTGCTGGTTAAGCCGGTGGGGACCTACCTGTATCACGTATTTTCGAATGAAGCTAACCGGACGGACAAATGGTTCTCCTTTATAGAAAAACCTATATTTTCACTGATTGGCTTGAAAGAACGAAAAGGCATGACCTGGAAAACGTATGCGCTCAGTTTTATCATTACTAATATTGTGCTCGTTGCTGTCAGCTATTTGATATTGAGAATGCAAAAGTATCTGCCTTTAAATCCGAACGGAATTGACAATATGGAAGAAACGCTGACCTTCAATACGGTCATCAGCTTCATGACCAATACGAACCTGCAGCATTACAGCGGAGAGTCCGGGTTGTCCTATTTCTCGCAAATGGCGGTCATCATGATGATGATGTTCACCTCGGCAGCGACAGGCTTTTCAGTGGCGATAGCTTTTATAAGAGGGATTACCAGTAAAGGAGAAACCATCGGTAACTTCTTCGAGGATTTTGTGAAAGCTCATGTTCGTGTGTTTTTCCCGCTTGCCTTTGCGGTTACCCTGCTTCTTGTGGCTTTGCAAGTGCCGCAGACGCTGCAGCCTACTATAACGGCAACAGGGCTCGAGGGAACGGGGCAGCAAATCGCCATAGGGCCGGTTGCCTCACTGGAATCTATTAAGCATTTGGGCACAAATGGGGGCGGCTTTTTCGGAGTCAACTCAGCCCATCCGTTCGAAAATCCGAACCCGTTGACCAACGTCATTGAAATTTTGTCGATGTGGGTATTGTCTGCCGCACTTCCTTATACGTTCGGCTTGTTCGCCAAAAATCGCAAGCAAGGCTGGGTTATTTTCTCGGCTATGATGATTTTGTTTGTCATGTTCCTCTCGCTATCGTATGCAGCGGAATCCAGTGGAAATCCGGTACTCAATAAGCTGGGTATCGACGCTTCTCAAGGCAGCATGGAAGGGAAAGAAACACGCTTTGGAATCGCCCAATCGGCATTGTTTACAACGGTAACCACAGCGGCTACCACTGGCAGTGTAAACAATATGCATGACACACTGACGCCGCTTGGAGGCATCACTCCATTAGCCTTAATGATGCTGAACTGTGTATTTGGCGGTAAAGGCGTAGGATTGGTCAATATGCTTATGTATGCTATTTTGGCGGTCTTCCTTGCAGGGCTGATGGTCGGCCGAACACCGGAGTTTCTGGGCCGGAAGATAGAAGCGCGCGAGATGAAGCTGATTGCGATTGCGATTCTAGCGCATCCGCTGATCATTCTGGCTCCGACAGCTATCGCGCTGGCCACGGAGTTGGGGAAAGCAGGGGTTTCTAATCCTTCTTTCCACGGCATTTCGCAAGTGCTGTACGAGTATACATCTTCAGCCGCCAATAACGGATCGGGCTTCGAGGGACTTGGAGACAATACTCCGTTTTGGAATATTTCAACGGGGCTTGTTATGCTGTTTGGCCGCTACGTTTCCATGGTAGCAATGCTGGCCGTGGCCGGTTCCCTGCTGCGCAAGCAATGGGTTCCTGAGACCATCGGGACTTTCCGCACCGATAACCGTCTGTTTGCCGGTATTCTCGTAGGAACTGTATTGATTATAGGGGCTTTGACGTTCTTGCCTGGTATTGTGCTCGGGCCGATCGCAGAGTATTTGACGATCCGTTAATGGAAATGGAAGAGGTGGATAACTACAAATGAATACGAATAGACGAAAATTATTATCCGGTGATATTGTTGCAAATGCCGTTAAAGATAGCTTTGTGAAGCTGAACCCGGTCACGATGATGAAAAATCCAGTGATGTTTGTGGTTGAAGTAGGTACGCTCATTGTTTTATTGATGACCATTTTGCCTGGATATTTTGGTACGGAGGATAGCATAGGCTTTAACCTTACCGTATTTGTGATCCTGCTTTTTACCGTGCTGTTCGCTAACTTTGCGGAAGCTCTGGCAGAAGGGCGGGGGAAGGCTCAGGCTGACTCGTTGAAAAGATCGAAGCAAGAGATTACCGCGATAAAAGTAGTTAACGGGGGCTTGAAGGAAATTCCGTCAACAGAGCTTCGCAAGGGCGACATCGTAGTAGTCTCGCAAGGCGAGATGATTCCTGGTGACGGTGAAGTGATAGAGGGACTTGCGTCCGTTGATGAGTCAGCGATTACAGGTGAGTCTGCCCCTGTTATTAAAGAAGCTGGCGGCGACTTCAGCTCTGTAACTGGCGGTACGCGAGTAGTCAGCGACAAGATTAAGGTTCGAATTACGAGCGATCCGGGAGAATCGTTTATCGACCGGATGATCGCTCTGGTTGAAGGGGCCAAACGGCAAAAAACGCCGAATGAAATTGCCTTGAACACATTGCTTTCGAGCTTGACACTGATTTTCTTGATCGTAGTCGTCACCTTGGCTCCCATTGCTAAATTTTTGGAAATTGAATTGCAAATACCGGTATTGATTTCCCTGCTGGTCTGCTTGATTCCTACAACGATCGGTGGCTTGCTGTCCGCTATAGGAATAGCTGGTATGGATCGGGTAACTCAATTTAATGTTCTCGCCATGTCAGGTAAAGCAGTGGAAGCCGCAGGAGATATTAATACGATGATTCTCGACAAAACCGGGACCATCACTTTTGGTAATCGGATGGCAAGTGAGTTTATTCCAGTCGGCTCCGACAATGTAAGAGTACTGGGCGAATGGGCGGCAATCAGCTCCATGAAGGATGAGACACCGGAAGGGCGATCCGTGCTGGAGTTAATGAAGAAGCAAGGCTTGGCTTATAACGAAGGACTTGCGGCTGGCGGAGAATTTATTGAATTCAAGGCTGAAACGCGGATGAGCGGGATTGATCTGACAGACGGGCGCAAGGTTCGTAAAGGTGCCGTCGATGCGGTGAAGAAATGGGTGGAAGCCTCTGGAGGCACGATTCCAAGTGATTTGGATGTCAAAAGCAATGCGATCGCCTCAGAAGGCGGCACACCTCTTGCAGTAGCTGTAGATAATCAAATATTCGGATTGATCTATTTGAAGGATACCGTGAAGCCCGGTATGAAAGAGCGGTTCGAGCAGCTTCGTAGAATGGGTATCAAAACGATTATGTGCACAGGCGATAATCCTTTAACGGCGGCAACCATTGCTCGTGAAGCGGGTGTGGATGATTTTATTGCCGAGAGTAAGCCGGAGGATAAAATCGCGGTTATCCGCAGAGAGCAGGCGGAAGGAAAGCTGGTTGCGATGACAGGGGATGGAACCAACGATGCTCCTGCGCTGGCCCAGGCAGACGTAGGGCTAGCTATGAACAGCGGCACTATAGCGGCTAAAGAAGCGGCGAACATGGTCGATCTGGATTCCGATCCATCGAAGATTATCGAGGTCGTTGCCATTGGCAAGCAACTGCTTATGACTCGCGGAGCTTTAACAACCTTCAGTATTGCCAACGATGTGGCGAAATATTTTGCAATCATTCCCGCCATGTTTACATTGGCGATTCCTCAGATGGAGGCGCTGAACCTCATGAGACTGGGTTCTCCGATGTCGGCGATTTTATCGGCATTAATTTTTAATGCCATTATTATTCCGCTGCTGATTCCGCTGGCGATGAGGGGCGTAGCTTATAAGCCAATGAGCTCTACGAAGCTGCTGCAGCGAAATATTCTGATTTATGGTCTCGGAGGTATCGTTGTTCCTTTTGTAGGCATTAAACTGATTGACCTTATCGTTCACGTTTGGATCTAACATGCGTTGGAATGCTTAGCTGAGCTTTTAGTATAGAGAAAAGAGGTTGGAAAAGGATGAATAAATCGGCACAGGCAGGAACTGAAACGGCCAGGTTGTCTCTGGGAATCGCCATTCGCGCGAGTCTTGTGTTTATCGTTTTATGCGGCATTGTATACCCGCTGGTATGCACAGGTATTGCTCAAGTGCTCATGCCGGGAAAGGCCAACGGCAGCATGATTTACAATAGTAAGGGAGAAATCGTCGGTTCGGAGCTGATCGGGCAAAAGGTTACTGATCCGAAGTTTTTCGAGGGTAGGGTATCGAGTATCGATTATAAAGCGGAAGCTTCCGGGACTAATAACTATGCTCCTTCCAATCCGGATATGCTGAAGCGCACACAGGAATCCATTGAGTCATGGAAGGCGAACAATCCTGATGTTCCCATAAGCAAGCTCCCGATTGGCCTGATTACCAACTCGGGCTCAGGGCTGGATCCTCATATCAGTCCCGAATCCGCTAAAGCGCAGGTGCCGCGGATCAGCAAGCTGACCGGATTGCCGACAGCTCAGCTGAATACGCTGGTTGATGCAAATACGGAAGGGCGCGATCTCGGCTTGTTCGGTGAGCCGCGCGTGAATGTTCTAAAGCTCAATCTGGCTTTACATGGCTTAGGCATCCAAGCAACCAAATAAGCTGCGAGATGACCACCCAGTAACATAGGGTGGTCTGTGCGCTTTTCTTTTATAGTATGAGGAAGGAGCGGCTGCATGGACAATTTTAAACGCAAGACGCCGGAAGAAATCCTGCTGTCTATCTCCAAGCTGCATAAGGGACGGCTGAAGGTTTATATCGGCGCTGTGAGCGGCTCGGGTAAAACTTATCATATGCTTCGCGAGGGACAGAGCTTGAAGCAGCAAGGCATTGATGTCGTGATCTGTGCTGTGTCGACGATGCAGCGTCCGGAAACGGTGGAACAAATCGGCGATTTGGAGCGTGTTCCAAGTATCCACTGGATGAAGGAGCAAGAGGAGAAAAAAGACTTGAATCTGGATGCTTTGATAGCGCGTAATCCCGAAGTTGTGCTGGTCGACGGGCTGGCGCATCAAAATCGCAAAGGTGCAAAATTTCCGACCCGGCTGGAGGATATTCGCTTCCTGCTTAGCCATGGAATCAGCGTCATAACAACGGTGAATGTGTATGAGCTGGAAGGCGTCAAGGAATTAGCCAGGAAGCTGACCGGTATCGAGGTTAAGGAGACGGTTCCTGCCGATACGCTGGAGCTGGCCGATGAGGTAGTGCTGATTGATGCCACGCCGGAAGCGTTGTTGAGCCGAGTGGCTGATGGGCATTTGCGTATCGATCAAGGCCAAGGCAGCCGTTTGTTCAAGCAAGGTAATCTGGCGGTTCTTCGGGAACTATCGCTGCGTTTAATGGCGGAAGGCGTAAATGAGTCATTGGAGAAACATAGGGAGGAGATTGGGCTCATAGGTCCGTCAGGTGCAACGGAACGGATTCTCGTTTCCGTCCAATATCATTGGAACGGTTCGATCTATGTACGCAGAGGCCAGCAAATCGCCAAGAGGCTGAACGGTGACTTGCTTGTCGTTACTTTTGTAAACCTGAAGAATGATCTCTCGAAGGATGCGGCAACCTTTAAACGGTCAATAATTAAGCTGGTAGAGAAGGTAGGGGCACAGTTCGAGGAGCTGCCTCTATGCTCACGCAGAGCATTGCCGGGTATTTTAGTTAACTATGCTCTGACTAATAATGTAACCCGAATTGTTCTCGGTCATTCCAAGCAGACGGGGTGGCAGGAATTTTGGCAGGGCTCGATTGTCCACGATATTTTGAAAAAAACGAGAAACATCGATATCTTTGTTGTGGCTGACCGTGCTGAGCATGAAGGAGAACGAATATTGCCAGCCAAGCTGTCCAAGCCGGAGGAAGAAGCGGAATGGTTCCGCCGGTTAAGCTCTCAAGAGGTGGAGCGGAAAATTCAACGAATGAAGAGAGGGCAGTTTAAAGTATATATAGGCGCCGCACCTGGCGTTGGAAAAACGTATAAGATGCTGCGGGAAGGCAATGATCTGCTTCTAAAAAAGCTCAATGTGCTTGTTGGACTGCTGGAAACGCATGGGCGGGCAGAAACGCAGCTGCAGGTGGGTGAACTTGAACTGATTCCCCGCATGATAGTTGACTATAGAGGTACCCGGCTGGAAGAAATGGATACGGATGAAATTATACGCCGCAATCCGGATGTCGTGCTGGTGGATGAGCTGGCGCATACGAATATACCCGGCAGCAAAAATAAAAAAAGATACGAGGATGTACTGGACATTCTGGCTGCCGGCATCTCGGTTATTTCTACAGTGAACGTTCAGCATCTGGAAAGCCTGAATGATTCCGTAGAGCAAATCACCGGAGTGCGGGTAAGGGAAACCGTACCTGACCATATACTGAGGCTTGCTGACGAAGTACAGCTGATTGATGTGGCGCCCGGATCATTGCAGCAGCGGATGAGGGAAGGCAAAATTTACGCGATGGATAAAGTGAATCAGGCTTTGAACCATTTCTTCAAAACCGGTAACCTGATCGCATTGCGGGAGCTGGCGCTAAGGGAAATAGCCGATGATGTGGATGAGCGTTTGGAGTCGTGGGAACGAAGAGGCTCGCTGCGGGGACCGTGGAGAAGGAAGGAGGTCATCTTCGTATGCGTGGATGCGGAACCTCATGCGGAACGGTTGATTCGCAGAGGCTTCAGGATTGCGCACAGGCTTAAAGCGGCATGGCATGTCACCTATGTACAGCTGGAGCATGTAACCTTGACAGATGAAATGACACAAAGGCTGGAGGTGATCAATCGATTGACCACCCGGCTCGGAGGAACCTTTGAAATAATCAAGTCAGACCGCCGTCATTCTACTTCCGATGTTTTGGTAAAAAGAGCAAATGAGTTCAAAGCAACTCAAATTATTTTGGGACAATCGAAATTATCGATATGGAAAGAACTATGGAAGGGCTCTATTGTGAAAAGGCTGCTCCGTAGTGCACGGCATATGGATGTGCTTGTGGTTGCTGATTATGACCCATTAAATGCGGTAGTTCAAGATAAATAGCTGTTGAAAGTGGAGGCATCTTCGAGGTGCTTTTATTTTTTTAGCATAATGCGTCATCGTTTTACATATATTTCATCATTATAGGGAATGCTACTGATAGTATTTAATATTTAACAAAAGGTTTATGCTCCGTTAATCTTGGCTTCATATTCACAGGGTAAGATTACAATGTTCAAACAATAACGGAAAAGAGGAAATAAATCATGATTTTATATCAAATGGCCAAACGTATGGAGCAGCGAGAGCAATTGAAGCATTCTATCGAACAAACCGGAGAAGGCAATACGGAGCATCTGGTCTCACAAAAGGAAATGGTTGAAGAGCAGCTGTTAACACAAACAAACCGGTGGGCAGAAGAAGGTAGTGACGAGTTTATGCTCGGCGCAATGACACCTGAAGCCGTAGTACCGCAAGAAAATTTATCATGGTTGTAGCGAGAAAATGGGATGAACCTGAAAAGGTGTTCCATTTTCTTTTTTTTGTCGAATGGAAGAAGGTATAGAGGCTTGGCAAAAAGTAATTTTGTGTTCGCTCTCTTTTCCGTGTAAAATAAGGATACTAAAGAGACTGTAAGTAAAAGAGGTACTATACATGAAAGTAGTTTTATCTACATTGAACGCCAAGTTTATCCATACATCGCTCGCGCTCCGCTATTTGAAGTCGTTTTGCGGCGATGATTTCGACATAGACATAACGGAGTATACAATCAAGGACCCGGCCATGAACATTGTATCGGATCTGTTTTTGAAACAGCCTGATGTCATCGGGTTTTCTTGTTATATATGGAATATTGAAGAGACAATAACCGTAATTAGTATGCTCAAAAAGATCAACCCACAGCTTATTATCGTTCTCGGCGGGCCCGAGGTATCTTACGATACGGAATATTGGATGAAGAGAATACCTGAGGTCGACTACATCGTTGTAGGCGAGGGCGAGGAAACGTTCCACCATTTGTTGAAGGAGCTGAGCGGAGATCGCGCGTTGTATAGCGTGTTTGGCACGGCATACCGCAAGGAAGACCGAGTTATTATTAACCCTCCGCGTCCGAAGCTTAAGCTTGATGATATTCCTTCTCCGCACCGTTTTCCTGAAGATATTCCTAGCTTGGCTAACCGTGTTGTATATTTTGAAACGAGCCGGGGTTGTCCATTCAGCTGCCAGTTTTGCCTGTCATCTATAGAGGTGGGTGTGCGGTATTTTGATATGGAGCGGACCAAGAGCGACCTGTTGTATTTGATCGATTCAGGTGCCAAGCTTATTAAGTTTGTCGATCGGACCTTTAATATTAAACGTGATTATGCGATGGAAATTTTTGAGTTTCTAATCCAAAATCACCGGGGCTGCGTGTTCCAATTCGAAATCACTGCAGACATTATGCGACCCGAAGTATTGGACTACTTGGCTACGGAAGCGCCGCCGGGGGTGTTCCGCTTTGAAATTGGCGTGCAGTCAACGAATGACGAGACGAATTACCTTGTCAAACGCAGACAAAATTTCTCCAAGCTCACGCGTACGGTAACCATGGTGAAGGAAAGCGGCAAGATCGACCAGCATCTGGATTTGATCGCAGGCTTGCCTGAAGAGGATTACGACTCGTTCCGCAAAACGTTCAATGATGTTTTCGAATTGGGACCTGAGGAGCTTCAGCTGGGCTTTCTGAAAATGCTCCGTGGTACAGGCATGCGAGCCGACGCTGAGAAATACGGATACAAGTATATGGATCATGCGCCGTATGAAATTCTAGGCAACGATATCCTGCCGTTTTCCGATTTGGTACGAATTAAGCGAGTTGAGGATGTGCTGGAGAAATACTGGAATGCGCATCGGCTGGATCATACCGTAAGCTACTTGATTCGCGAGGAGTTTCCGTCGGCATTTGATTTCTTCCAACAGTTTGGCGATTACTGGGAAACGAGAGGGTGGCAAAAAATCGGCCATCAGCTTGAGGATTTATTTACGCGCTTACGTTCTTTCTTGATAGACCGCGGTACGCAGCGGCTAGATATAATCGAGGGCTTGATGAAGCTCGACTATTTCTTAAACCATAAATACAAGCCGCGTAAAATTTGGTGGGAATTCACTTTGGACAAAGCAAGACAGTCTGAGTATTTCCGGATGCTGACCGAAAGTCCTGAAGCGGTGTCGGATGCTTTCGCGGAATTGAGAATCAGCGAGAAGGATCTGCACAAGCATGTTATGCTGGAAGTGCTTCCGTTCGAGCTGGACCGCTATTTAGAAAGTAGGGAGATGGTCAGCGGTACTGAACAGCTGCTAGTCGTATATTTCCCTCCGGATGCAGCCTCTCGTGCGAAGCATTTTACGCTTGACCTGACAGCAAAGGCAGCAACATAGATAATCAGTAGTGTGGTACACTGCCTTATTAAATATATGGTTGCAAAAAAACCTTCAAATCCACATTGATAGTGTGATTTGAAGGTTTTTTCACATTTTATGGGATTCACCAGGTAGGGTGTACCCTTTCCCAACAGCCCTTTCTTGGGTGTTCTTTAGCGAATGCAGAAAATAGGTCACATTCCAACGCGTGCCAATCTCGGATATCGGGGTTCGGGGGGGGCGACCGACCGCCATGTTATGCCGCAACGCGAACCCGGGATTCGCGCGCGGGGTTAGGTTACGGCATTATATGGCGAACTCCACAATTATCAGGAAATTGTCAGGTTAGTTGATCTGAAAAATAGCATTCTAGGGCTCATAGCTGGAATTTCTCATGCTAATTCTAAGGATTTTGGCTGATATCACCAATACCACCTATATTAGCAGGAGTTTTTCCAGGTAGATTGATTTCAAACGAAATCCTGGCTGAATTAACATGAGGATTTCCTTCTAATGTCCTTCTTTCGGCAGCCGCTCGAAAACCCTAATCCCCTCTAAAATGCAAGCAGCCATTGAATATCCGTTTTCACGCCATCACTTAAGCTTCATCCAAAAGCATCAGAAGTCATAAAAAGACAAGTGGCGCTACCCCTAGTAGCTAAAGCTGCTTTTGGGATAATCATCCTATTTGTGGAAAATAAGGCGGTTGAGAGGAACAAAATGGGGGTATATAGCGTCTATGAAGGTAATTGAAAAATATGAGGCGGTGCGCGGCTATGGGATGGTTGAAGCACAAAAATAAAGGTACAGTGGCACTTACAGCAGGGCTTGCTGTTCTTTTTTTGGCATTTGGTATATGGATCATGTTTCCGGTGAATAGCAGCGGTAATCATTCTGAGCTTGGAAAGATTGAGCAGAAGGAGCAGCCGCTTCAAGCAGCTGAAGGTTCTGCTGGTACTGTTGCTCTAAAGCAGCCGGCGGCTGGTGAGGCAGAACCGACTGCAGAAACGGCGGGGGCACCGGAAGCTGCAATCGAAAGTCCGGGGCAGAGCTCGGAGGCATTAGCTGGAGAAGACTCAGCGGAAGACGAGCTTTATTCGTTGATTGAACGGGATAAACTGAACTATTTAAGAATCGGCGATAGCGACTCCTATTGGGATTACAAGCCCAAAGATAAAATTTTCTATAGCGACCCTGAAGCGAATATCTTTGTATCTCTGACCATCCCGGATATGTCTTTTAAGAGTCAGGAGGATTATGAGGCATTACGCAGAGGTGTCAAGGTACTGACAGCTTCAGGGGAGCCGGTAGCTTTTACAGTGGAAGGGCAGAACTCAAGAGGAGACGAGGATCAGCAGGTTGTCATTCATCTCAAGAATGCTCCCAAGCAACCATTACAAGTAAAGTTTACATCAAGAGACGGCAAAAGGAGCAAAATTATTGAGCTGCATTATATAGAAAAACTATCCTATAAGGTGCATTCCGAGCAGGATGCGGGATTGGAGAAAGCATTTAGGGTATCGTTCCCGGAAGGAGTCAGCATGCCTAGAAGAATGGATGCGGCAGTACCTTATCAGCTGCAAGCGGATTTTTCGGCAGACATGGATCGCGGCTCGGTAGAAGAAGTTCTAAATAAGCAGCTTGCTAATGTAAAAAGGACATTGGAATGGAAAGGGAATCGTTCTCTTAAGCTGACCATTGAGTTTGCAGAAAGCAACATCGGCCAAACTTATTTTTTTAGTATGGCTGGCGCACGCAGCATGCAGGGCCTTGAGCTTAAACAGAACGAGCACATGATGTTCATTCCGGTCTCAAGGGTTGAAGTGAAAGCAGCAGATCTGTCGACTCATCATACAGCTAGTTTGTTTAGCGGATTAAACAACTTTGATACCTTATCGGTTTCTCCCAACGGGCAGTGGGGATTGATGGGGGAATATGTTGAAAATCAGATGTATGCAGAGTTAGTTTATACATTGGTGGACCATCAAGGTCAAATCATCCGTTCTTTTGATTACGCCGAAGTTGGTTATCCTCAATGGCTAATGGATGGCCATACTCTGATTTATATGAAGCATACGATGAAGCGACAAGAGGTATGGTTGTATAATGCTTCTACTCGCGAAGAAAGATTGTTTTGGAAAGTACCGGATGCGGCGGACGATAAATCTAATCAGCAGCGGATTGTAGCTATTGCAGTTGATCCTTATAGCGGGGAAATCGCAATAGGAGCGGGAGCATTCAATGAGGAAGCTGAAATTTCTGTCGGCGTACAGTGGTTTGCCTCGTCGCAAGAAACAAAACCCGGCAAAACCTTCAAGGATATAAGCCGTTATACATGCTATGAAGGCCCTTGCTCTGCTTGGATTCAGTTTATTGGCAAGAGCAAGCTGTATTTTACTACTATGAATTCACTTCGGCCGCAAGCTTATCCGGAAGCATATATCATGGATACCGCGACAGGTAAAAAGAGTAAGATTGATGGCGTGGAGCGGACTGGCGGGTATTCAGAATATAGACAGTTGGTTCCGGGCAGCAATAATGGGATTTATTTGCGAATTGACCAGCAGGAGAATGGAAACGAGGTTTGGAAAATATACGATGTGAAAACAGGCAGAAGCAGTGAGTGGCAAACAGATCTGAAGCTGCTAAAGCAAGCTCCTTACACAGGCTTCCATCTGGAGAAAGATGGGCGTATTGTGTTCCTCACGAAGGAAAAGAGCTGGTATGCAGCAGACCCCACCCAAAAGACGGTGATGCCGTATACAAACGACTTATTGCCCAAATCGTCTGAAATTGTAAAGACTTACGGCTCCGAAAGAAATATTCTTTGGTTTGGGACTGATAGCAGAACCTGTGGAACAGAGTGAAGAAGACTGCATTTCAACAAAAGCATCGGCTAAACCAGGTTCGTTTGTAAAGTGGGAGGTTTATTAAGGAAGTGGGCCAAGCGTTGTCAAGTAATCCTCGAATAAAGTAAGAAGGTAGGCGAAGGAGGGGATATAACTTAAGTTGAATACTAGAGAGCTGTAAGGAGATGGAGCCTTGCAGCTCTTTGAGTTGCTTATATGCTTACTCTCCCGTAAAGGCCTCTCTTGCTAGTTACCCCTGAAAAAGTCGATTTTTGAAATGACCCTACTTTCCCGACATACTTACAGAGATCATATTATATTCATCCTTGTCCTCTACATAAACATTTCCGTAAACTGTTCATGAGTTAGGCGGACTTGCTGAACCTTTACTAAAAATTAACAGTAAGATGATAGATAGCAAATAATTCATTGTTATGATGATCAAGCCTTTAAATATAACATCCGGAGGAAGACAATGAAAAAGATTTCACAGAAATGGATGGCGTTAATACTTCTTATCGTTTTGTTGGCAAGTAATTTACCAGTGACCGGTGTAAGTTGGGCAACTCCAAATGACTCGGTTCCGAAGCTGCTTATTACCGAACTGGTGGTCAACCCAAAAGGTGCAGCGCCAGACTTGTACGAATTCGTCGAAATATATAACAACTCGAATATACCTGTTTCGATGCAGGATT
This sequence comes from Paenibacillus sp. GCM10027630, assembly GCF_042676305.1. Classification (NCBI taxonomy): domain Bacteria; kingdom Bacillati; phylum Bacillota; class Bacilli; order Caryophanales; family Paenibacillaceae; genus Paenibacillus; species Paenibacillus sp. GCM10027630. The sequence continues at coordinate 56,181 of NZ_JBHTGY010000056.1, forward strand.
ATTCGATGACGAATGTTGCTCCCAATTTATCGAAGCAAGACTGGGTTTTTAGCGAAAACAAAGTTGTTCAGCCCTATCAATCGATCGTTGTATGGGTTCGAAATATCTCTACCGTATCCTGCTGCACACCAACCACCACACCCAAGGCTGAAAATAGCAAGTTAACGAATGCAGATTTTTTAAAGTTCTACAACCTTCCATTAGATACTAATATGACGTCGGTTGAATCAAACGGCGGGATGATCAATTCCGATACCAGAACCATTACTATACTGAATAAATCAGACAACCGGGAAATTGTTAAGGCTAAATATGTCTATACAACAGCGGGAGGAGCTCCAGATGGGAAAGCGGATGTCTTCAAATATCCCGCGGATGATTCCATTAATATGCAGAATATCGGCAACGCTATCCCAACTCCAGGTGTGGTCGATCCTACGCAAGTTCCGGCCATTCCAGCTCCACCGGATAAATCTACGGTACCAGATTTACTTATTACCGAACTCGTGACGAATCCGGCCGGCCCGGCTCCAGATTTGTATGAGTTTATTGAGCTTTATAATAACTCTGACAGTCCCATTTCACCTACAGGCTACTCGATTACGAGTCTTGCTCTCGATGGTTCGAAGGAAACTTGGCGGTTGACCGAAGATAAGATGATTCAGCCGCATTCCACGATGATTGTTTGGGTTCAGAATGCAACGTCAAATGGCAATTTAACCCTAATCGATTTCTTGAATTTTTATAAGCTTCAGATGCGTCAAAGCGGTATTGCCGTCGTATCCACAAAAGGCGGAATGCCTAACAGCGACACCCGAACGATTATTGTTGCAAACAACAACGATCAAGAAGTGGTGCGTGCTACATATACGACAACTGAAGGCTCTCCTGACGGAAAAAGTATTGAATATAAATATCCGGTGGATAGCACCGATGTCATGCAATTGGTCGGGCTGGCAGACATTCCGACGCCGGGTGTAGTAAAGCCTTCACAAGTTCCGACTACGCCGAACTCTGTGATGGTTGATCTCCCGCCCGAAATTATACATACTCCGATTACGAGTACGGAGAAAATGGATTTAACGGTGACGGCCTATGTGTACGATGAGACTCCGGTTCAACAAGTCGTATTGTCCTTTAGCAAAAAAGCGGATATAGAGGATCAATACTTTCAAGATATTGTCATGCAGCCGACTGCTGCAAATCCGCTTATCTTTAAGGCTGTAATTCCACAGTCGGAACTTCAGAATGCGACCGAGCTGGAATATTATATTACGGCGAAAGATTCACAAAATAAAACATCGCGTGTTCCGACAAGCTCAACTTACAATGTGCATGTGAAAGTACCTGTAGAACCGGAAAATCTCTCTTTAAACTTGAGTGATAATCAGTATGTACGCGGCAACCTGCAAGTTAAGGGGATGGGCGGAAGTCTATCGGATTTACAGCTGAAAATAGATAGTCAATCCATAACGAATACGGGAAATCTATTAATGCTCCCGGCAAAAATTATATTTGAAGGCAGCGGTATTGAAGGATCCAAAGGGTACAAAAACGGGGTATACTTAAACGATCAGCTCATTTATACGATTACAAAGGATCTCGATCTATATGCTGAATGCGAAGTGCCGGTTCCAGTCAACGTTCTTCGTGCCGGCGTGAATAAAATCACCGTTCGTTCGGGGAATACGGTAGCTCCGGACGACTTGGCGGACAACCATGATGATTTTACAATTCGCAATATGAGATTAGTTCTGAGCGACGGGACACAACTAACCGATCCGAATGTACCGGTTGCTCAAAATATTAAATTGGGTGACGGTTTCCCGCCAAATCCGGCTACAGCAGTGTTATCCAAAGATTTTAATATGTCGATTCCAACTACTTTGGCTAATTCTTTGTTGTATCAATGGGATACAACCCAATTAGCTGATGGGAACCACAAATTAACATTAACGGATACAACAAATGCATTTGTTCCAATTCAAGTGACGGTTCAACTGGATAACACTTTGCCGGTCTTATCCGTTGCTTCGCCGGTAAATAATCAAAGCTATAAAGGAACGATTCCCCTTACTTATGAAGCTAAGGATATCGGATCCGGTGTAAAGAAGATTCAAATGACATTGGATGGATCCCCTATTGCAGACAGATCCTCGTTACGTGCAGTGGATTTACAGCCAGGGGCGCATCTTCTGAAGGTGACCGTCGAAGATAATGCCGGTAATGTTACGGTTAAAGAAGTGAATTTTACAAGTGCTGAAGAAAATCCACGTCAACCGCAGCTTGTAGTTCCTGCGGATCAATCCGTTGACGTCTCCACGAATCCAATATTGAAGGTAAAAGTTGAAGATCCGACAGGAGATGCTCTAAACGCCACATTCTTGAAGGCTAATAAATATGATTTTAAAGACGGTTTAAGCCATAAAGCATATACGAACGCTACTAACATGGAACCGCCGCTTGAATTGACACCTGCCGGCGAAAAGCTGCTGACCTCCGATCAAATTCAGGCCATTTCCGCTCCGGACGGTCAATATATGATAACGGATGATACGGAGAAGTTTCCTTATCAGCGGTATGAATTTATAATTAACGAACAATTGATGTCTGCAAAAACGGTCGATGCAATCTGGAAAGGTCATTCGCTACCGGGTCGGCGTGTTGCTCTATATGGATTCAACCACACGACAAGCCAGTGGCAGGAGCTCGACTGGAAAATAGCTCAGGACGAAAATGACTTTACCTTAAAAGGTGCAATTTCTGTAGCGGATATGGTTCGTGACCATAAGGCGAATGTAATCGTACAGGATCTGATTCCGTCTCCGCAAGCGGCAGATCAGTACAATTTTGGCTTTGTTTGGATGCCGGACACGCAGTTCTATTCAAAGACATACCCAAACATATACGATGTGACAAGCCAATGGATTGTTGATCAAGCGTCCGCTCAGAAGTTCAAATATGTCATTCATACGGGAGATATTGTTGATGACGGCTTTCGACCTGAGCAATGGGTAAATGCAAACAAAAGTATGAAAATATTGGACGATGCCCACATCCCTTATGGCGTGCTTGCAGGCAACCACGACGTGCAACCGAATATTGACAAGCCGATAGATTATAGCGAATATGTCAAATGGTTCGGGGCGGACCGCTTCGCCAACCGTTCGTACTATGGCGGACAGTTCCAAAACAACCGGGATCACTATGATCTCATTTCGGCAAACGGGTACGATTTTGTCATCGTCTATATGGGTTGGCAGCCGGAGCAGCAGGATTTGGATTGGGCAAACGGCGTATTGAAAAAATATGCCGACCGCAACGCCATCATTGCACTGCACCAATATATGGACGGAAATGGAAAGTATGGGGGACCAGCGGAAGAAGTATACAAACAATTGATATTGCCGAATAAAAATGTGTTTTTGGTCGTAAACGGACATCATACTAATACACCCAAGCACAATATGCGTACGATCGGCGATCGCACTGTGCATGAAGTATTCACCAACTACCAAACACAACCGGAAGGCGGCATGGGTTACATGCGTCTGCTGAAATTCGATACCGCGAACAATGTGTTGTATATGAATACGTACTCGCCTTACAAGAATGATTACGACTGGTTTGATGTAAGTCTGGATGAATTGGCTCTACCGGTGAAGCTCTTGCCGATTCAAAAGCGAGTAGCAACCGATTATATCAGCATTCAGGCACGGACGAATGAAGTGATCGGCGACAAAGTGATTGCTGCTCCGAGTGGCAGCGAGGTGAGCGCCACATGGAACGGGCTTCAAAATAATAAGCTGTATAACTGGTATGTGAAATTAGAAGATTCTTTTGAAGGAATGGCTGAATCGGATATTTACACTTTTGTAACTAAGCCGTTATCCAGCAATGCGAATTTGAGTGCCTTGACTTTGTCGAATGGCGTGTTGAGTCCATCATTTGCATCCGGGACTACCTCTTACACATCCCAAGTGTCTAACGCTGTGTATAGCGTTACCGTAACGGCAAGCGTGTACGATAGTAATGCCACCACAATCACTGTGAACGGCAACCCGGCGGAAAGCAATCAACCAAGCGGCGCGATCAACCTGAATGAGGGAAGCAACCCTATCGCCATTGTAGCGGTGGCACAGAACGGCATCAGCCAAACATATACCGTGAACGTGACTAGAGCGGCAGCAGCAAACGGCAGCGCAGACTTGAGTGGATTGACGCTATCAGGCGGCACGCTAAGTCCTGCCTTTGCGTCCGGAACAACCGCCTATACTTCTAATGTGCCTAACGGTGTATCGAATATAACTGTAACGGCGAGCGTGTACGATAGTAAAGCTACGATGACTGTGAATGGTAATCCGGCAGCAAGCGGTCAAGAAAGCGGTGCTGTCAACCTGAACGTGGGAAGCAATGCCATCACGATAGTTGTTACGGCAAAGAATGGTACAAGCAAAACGTATACCGTGAACGTGACTAGAGCGTCCGCTGCGAACAATAACAAACATAGTGGTAGCAGCGGAAGTGGCGGGGCTCCCGCAAACTCCGGGACGATCCAGGCAACCAGCGGGGGTACGTTAACCTTGATTGGAGCTCAAATCGATGTGCCGGCCGGAGCGACGGATAACAACATTCAGGTTACCGTAGAAAAAGTAAGTGACACCTCGATCTTGCCCGTAGACAACGTATTGAAATTGTTAAGTGATGTCTACGAGATTAAGAAAGATAAAGATGGAGATTTTAGCAAGCCTGTCGTCATTACTCTGTCTTTTGATAAGACTAAGGTGGATTTTACTAAGTCGACGGTAGGCTTGTATTGGTTGAACGAACAAACCCATAAGTGGATACAACTGGATGACCTGCAAGTTGTCCAAGCCAAAGCGACAGTATCTGGATCTGTTAAACATTTCACGAAATTTGCCGTTCTGGCTTCGGAGAAAACAGAGGCCGTGAAGCCTCCGGCTAATGAAGTAGATTTTGCAGATATCAAGGGGCATTGGGCCGAAAGCAACGTTCGGGAATTGGTTAAACTAGGTGCGATTAACGGCTATCCGGACAACACCTTTAAGCCGGATAACAACATCACGAGAGCCGAATTCGTTTCTGTAATCGTCAAAGCTTTTAATCTCAAAGTACAAGATGGCAAAAACTTTGCCGATACCTCAACCCATTGGGCCAAGAGCGAGATTGGGACAGCCGCTGCGCTTGGTGTTGTTGCTGGGTACAGCGATAGTACCTTCGGTCCTGACGACCTGATTACCCGCGAACAAATGGCAGCAATCGTAATTCGTGCCGCTCAGATCGATTCGGCGGACAAGAACATCAGTTTCTCGGACAGCTCGAATGTATCCGACTGGGCGCGTACTGCTCTTGCTGCTGCAACTGCTAAAGGATTGGTAAAAGGTTATGAAGACGGTACAGTGAAGCCTAAAGCGAACAGCACACGTGCCGAAGCGGTTACTGTAATTCTAAGAGCTTTGCAACTAAAGAAGTAATTGTCGCAAGGCCCAAGAGACCTGTAAAGAGCCTTGACTGCTATCCGTATTTATTATAGAGAGTACCATCCAATGTAAACTAATTGCCAATGCGGACCGTTTGAGCGAAGCATTGGCTTTTTGATTTCCAAATAGTAGTGGGATACAAGCAAAATCTGTTGGGTGTCGGGATCATGAACAAGCCTACGCCTGTTTGAAGGCGTAGGCTTGTTTGGCATCTCATGTGAATCTGGAATCAAAGGATTAAGGTAAATAACTGCGAAGTACGGTCATGGATCCGGTGAGTGTATAATCGCCAAGGTTGGCAGGTATTAAGTAGCATTCGCCCGGTTTGACTGTCAGCTCACCATCAGCCCAACGTAGGGCTCCAGAGCCGTCGCAAATAATATGAATGACGAAGCTATCATTGCTTGTTTGCAGCGGCCAAGCCTGCTCGACTTTTCCTTTTTCCGTTACAAAAAATGGGGAACGAGCTAAGGTCAGCCATTCATTCGTTGAGGCAAGCTCTGTTTTCATATGAGAAGCACCGGAGCCTTCATAGGCAATAACATTTAAGGAATCTTCAATGTGCAGCTCCCGTGGGTTGCCGTCCAAGCCTAATCGGTTGTAGTCATATAAACGGTAAGTGCTGTCCGAGTTTTGCTGAATTTCCGCAACTAGCACGCCTGCTCCTAATGCGTGCACCGTTCCGGCTGGTATGTAGAAGGAGTCCCCGGCTTCAACGGTAATTTCTTGGAGACAATCCAGGATGCGGTTACCTGCAATAGCCTCAGCCAATTGTTCGCGGGTTACTCCATCGTTAAGGCCATAGATTATTTTGGCACCCGGTTTGGCGTCAAGAATATACCACATTTCGGTTTTGCCGAGCTCACCCTGCGGCAGTCTATCGTAATGGTCATTTGGATGTACTTGAACAGATAGATCGTCCTGGCAATCCAACAGCTTGATGAGCAGCGGAAAGCGGCCGTTCTTCTCCGAGAAGCCTTTGATTCCAAAAAAGTCTTGTCCATACTGCTCGCGTATTTGATCTAAACCGAGACCTGCAAGCTCGCCATTAACGACTTTGGTCGTTCCGTTCGGGTGATCCCCAATCATCCAGCCTTCGCCGATGTGGCCTTCAGGCAGCGTCAGGCCGAATTGCTCCAACGCGCGTCCTCCCCAAACTCGCTCTTTCATTTCTGGTTGAAATAACAAAGGGTACGGTTTCAATATGGTTTCCACCTCTTCTATTAAAGTATTCTCTCTATCAAGTATTATATCAATCGAAAGATCGTTTTTCTACCGCAATCAAATAGGGAGGATGGTTTTTCTGGTTGACGAATCGATATTCTAACACTTGAAACTGCTGTTGGGGCAGTCCCTCAGCCCATTCTCGAACGGCCGCTGCTTCCTGCTCGCCACCTTCATGACCTGTATACAAAGCTATGGTAAGAATACCGCCCTTGCGCAGTAATTGGGCAGCCTGCTGCAGGGCGGGGATTGTAGATGCTTCAGACGTAATGGTCTCATGATCATTCCCGGGCAAGTAGCCCAGATTAAACATCACCGCACCAATAGACACATGCTCAGTAGCGGGAATCGTATGCTTGAGCTGGTCATGGCTGCATAAAAGAAGCCGGACATGAGAATAGTCCGGCCGTTCTTTGGCTAAGCGCTGCTGGGTTTTCTCAAGTGCCTGTTCTTGTATGTCAAAAGCATAAACCGAGCCTTTGGCGCCAACAAGCTTGGCAAGAAACAGTGTATCCACTCCATTGCCTGCTGTAGCGTCCACTACTGTTTCTCCCGGTGAAACCCGTTCTTCTATCAGCTTATGGGCGTAGCTGAGTATGGACAGAAAACCCATAGTAGCCTCCATTCATAACTAACCTTATTTTTTCGTTGCAAGCCAGGCGGCCAAGGCTTCCACTTCTTCCGGTTTGATTGCATCCTTGAAAGCAGGCATGACCTTACCGCCATTTTGAATTTTAGATATTAATTCTTCCTTTGTTCTTCGTTCCCCTACCTTGGAAATGTTCGGTCCAGCTCCGCCCTGCAGCTGGTCTCCGTGACAGGCCATGCAATTATCCTTGAATAACGGCTCTGCTTTAGCTGCCAAGTCAGCTGCGGCAGGCGCCTTTGCTTCCGGCTTAGCCGCCGCGGGCGCAGCCTCAGCCTTAGGTGCAGGCGCCGCTTCGGGCTCTTTGGCGGCAGGGGCTTGCGCTGGAGCTGGTGCTGGCGAAGCCGGTGCGGCTGCCTTCGGCGCCTCCTGCGGCGGTGCCGGTGCCGGCTTGGGCGCCTCTGCCTTGGAAGGCGCCTCATCCTTCGCCGCGGGCGCGGGCTCCGGCTTAGCCGCCTCTGGCGCCTTCGGCGCTGCGGCTGTGCCGCTTGCCGCCGGTGCGGCGGCGTTACCGCCTGAGGCGCTTGCGGACGGCTTCGTGTCCGCTGCCGCTGCTGGCGGTGCTGCTGCAGCCGGCGTCTGGCTGGCCGGCTGTGCCGCGGGCTTGTCGCTGCCGCAGCCCGCAAGCAATGCAAGTGCAAACATTCCTGCGATAATGGGTAATTTCCGATTCATAAACATCGCTCCTTCATGCAAGAGGTGCCCGATTTTGCATCACTCTTTATATAGAATAGTAGACCTTACTATAAGAAACGTAAGGTTCGCCCATTCGGTTTGGTTCATGCATGAAGGAGAGTTGAAGCTTTAGCTGCGAATAAATTTTTTCCCCTGCCAAGTATCGCGGAGCTTCAGCTCATCATCGAAAGCATTAAGCACTTCCCATTTCTTCAAGCTCCACATGGGGCCTATTAACAAGTCCCGCGGCGCATCCCCTGTCAGGCGATGCACAATCATGTCGGAGGGCAGAAGCTCTAACGTGTCGACGACCAGCTTAACATATTCATCCTTTTCCAAAAACTGCAGCAATCCAGCCTCATATTGTTTGACCATCGGTGTTTTGCGCATCAAGTGCAGCAAATGGATTTTGATACCTTGAACGTCCATTTGAGCTACGGCCCGACCTGTGTCAAGCATCATCTCGTGGGTTTCACCGGGCAGTCCATATATAATGTGAGCGCATGTACGGATATTATGTTTTCTTAGCTTGGCTACGGCATCCTCATAGCATTGGGTATCGTGAGCACGGTTAATCAGCTGTGAGGTTGACTCATGAATGGTTTGCAAACCCATTTCTACCCATAAATAAGTGCGCTCATTCAATTCAGCCAAATATTCTACAACATCGTCAGGCAAACAATCCGGACGTGTAGCAATGGATAAGCCAACAACTCCCGGCTGCTGTAAAATAACCTCAAAATATTCCCGCAGCTCCTCCACAGGAGCGTAGGTGTTTGTATAAGCTTGGAAATAGCCGATATATTGCGCTTCCGGCCATTTTTTATGCTGCAAATCCCGGATTTTATTAAATTGGGTAACCAGATCGTCGCGGCGGCTGCCTGCGAAATCGCCTGATCCACGTGCACTACAGAATGTACATCCACCGGCCGCAATAGAACCGTCCCGATTCGGGCACGTAAAGCCTGCATCCAGCATAACCTTAAAAACCTTGGTGCCGAATTGTTTGCGCATTTCAGTATTCCATGTATGAAACCGTTTGTCTCCCCAATCGGAAGGAATTGTGAGCGGCTCAGCTTGCTTCATATTATAAGGCTCCTTTTTGTCGAAACAGCTCTGTCGAAGATTGGCTTCGATTAAAAGCTTTTTTCTTATGCAGATACGCATGCTTGAAATTTTAACAGTGCATCACTGCAAGCTGATCTTATTTTACCGCAAAATGATGGGGGGTGCGAACTTTTTCCTTAACAATACCCTCCTAATCACCACAAGGATATTTGTATCTTTAACCGACCATGCTATTAGTGCACCAATAATCCAATTTGCTTCGAAGGGAGAATACAACAATGCACAAGTTTCGTAAAGTTGTTTTATCTTTGGCAATGGTCGCGTCTTTAGGTTTCGCTGCACAGGCTCATGCTGAAATGGGGAATACGGGGACTACCGGATTAACAACAGGAACCTCAACCACTCCTGCAGGAGCGTACGGCTCAACTAATACTCCTACCGGTACTATAGCAGTGCCAGGGACTACGGATACGACTAACACAACAACGGGAACCGGAACCGGAACTTACGGCAGCGGCTATGGATCGACTAACACTTTGACGGGAACTGGAACTGGAACTTATGGCACGGGTACTGGCTATGGTACAACGACCAATACGACAGGGACCGATGGTATCAGAGGTCATCATTTGCTGGATCGGATGAACACCTATGGAACTTACAATACTACTGGCAAGGGCACAAGCACTGGATATGGCGGGAATTACGGTACTTATAGCTACCGCGCTAATGCGGACACTACTACAAAAGGAACAAACTGGGGTTGGCTTGGTTTGCTCGGTTTGCTAGGCTTAGCCGGTATGCGCAGCAAAGGCCGAGATCGTGATGATTCCTTCAACAAATAAATGCTGTAAATTGAGGTGAGCATCATGAATAAAGCTAGCATTCCCCGTTCGGACGAAAAGCTGACGATAGAGCTAACGGTTAAAGAAGCAATGGCTCTTGGCAGTGGCGTTAACTTCTGGGGAGATCCACTCTTAGCGGCTCAGGCCCGTAAAAAGGTAAGAGCTTCATTGGAGCAGCTTCTCATTCCAGGCAATCATCGGCTCTATTATGAGGCAATTGACTTATAAAATCATCTAATTTTCGGGTATCAGTGAAGCTGTAGGATCAAGGTGAAGGCGTGGAGACGTAGAAAGCTTGCGTTACCCGCCTTTTCTTTAATCGCAATTAAGGGTATAATTTTTTCTGACCATTATAAGTAGAAGTTACAAGTACCGATTTGGAGGAAAATTATGCGTTTACGCGGCAGAAAAGGTATCAGAGAAGCGCTGGAAGCTCAATCAGACCTTATTGAGTTAAATCCGGCTGCATATAAAGGAAAGTGGAATGCCGTATTTGGCAACGATCGGCCTATCCATGTAGAGCTGGGTATGGGAAAAGGACGATTTATTAGCCAACTTAGCTCGCTCAATCCTGAAATTAACTACATAGGCGTAGATATGTATGACGAGCTTCTTCGCCGAGCTGGAGAGAAGGCCGTATTATCACGTGAAGAAAACGGCGGCACCTTGGCAAATCTGAGGCTTGCTTTGTTTAACATTGAAAAAATCGAGGATATATTCGATACGGATGAGCTTGAACGTATTTACTTGAATTTTAGCGATCCTTGGCCGAAAAAACGGCATGCGCGGCGCAGGCTGACACATTCCGGCTTTGTTCGCAAGTATATGGATGTATTAAACGAAAATGGCGAAATTCATTTCAAAACTGATTCACGCTCATTATTTGAATTTTCCTTAAATTCTTTTTCCGATATGGGCCTTCGCATGCGTAATATTTCATTGGACCTGCATGCGGATGGACCAAGAACTGACTTGGTTATGACTGAATACGAAACAAAGTTTTTCGGGCAGGGAATGAATATTCACCGTCTGGAAGTCGTTATAGGGTCGAATGCTCTTAAGAATCATTTGAGCGGGCTGGAATTAAACGAGAGAGAAGAAGAAAGCAATAAGGATATATCGACTCAGGACGACCTGTAAGCCCAGTGAAACGGCAGCAGAATGTTCCTGCTCGATATGTAGTAAAAGAAAAGCATGCGAGCCTTTAGAGAGGACGCATGCTATTTTTTAGTTATTGGTTTAAAATCTCCATTATAGCCTGCGAACAGTCCATAGGATTGTATGGATTCGTGTGCTGGGACAAAGACAATAGGGCGCGGCGCTTGAGAACTTCAGGATAACCATCCACAAGCAGCTTGAGCCAGTGATCGATAGTTGCGTCGGATTTAATATGCTCCCCAAACCCATGCTGGGTAAAATATTGCAGATTCTCCTCTTCCTGACCGGGTATCGGATTATAGAAGAGCATGGGAATCCCTTTGGCTAACCCTTCCGTACAGGTCATTCCTCCGGGTTTGGTTATCAACAAATCAGATACGTCCATCCATTTGTCAATTTCATTGGTAAAGCCCATGATCCGGATGTTCTCATGCTGAAAGCGTTTATCCTCGGATAAGGCTGCTAATGCTTTGTCATTGCTGCCAAGGCAAATGATCAGCTGTATTTTTTCACGCCAATCTGTAAAGTAGTGCAGCATTTCCCCGTTATTCATCAACCCCCAGCCTCCGCCCATCACTAAAACGGTTGGCATGGCTTTAAGTCCATATTGGGCGCGAAGCTCGTCACGGTTATGCTGACCCCAGAAATTAGGGTGAACCGGTATGCCGGTCACTTCAATGGCATCGGAATTAATTCCGCGGCCTAGCAGCTTATCCCTCACATCGGAGGTGGAGACCAAATATTTGTTTACCTCTGAGCTTAGCCAGGTTCCATGTGCATCATAATCGGTTATAACGGTGCACAAGGGGACGTTGAGTCCAGCACGTTTTAACCGGGAGATGACGGCATTTGGAAATGGATGCGTACAAACAATAGTGTCGGGGCGCAATTGATTGATGATCTCTGCTGTTTGAGCATAGAAAATACGATGCAAAGCCAGCTGAGTAAACCGATTTAAAGACTTCTTATACTGGGAACGGTACATATATCCGTACAGCTTAGGCTGAGTTGTCACGGTTTTACGATAAGCTGTAAAGATCCATGGAGCCAACGTCGGATGGAGAAAGGAGCCGAGCTCCAGCACCCTGGTCTGGATTCCAGGCGAGAGCATGCGAAGACCGACGGAAAGTGCATGAGCGGCTTGCGTATGCCCGGCCCCAAAGCCTTCGGATAATAACAACACCCTTTTTTTACGCATTAGCGTTTCACCATACCTTGTGACAATGGATTTACACAATTTTAACATTAAACATTTTATAGGCAAAATGCAACTTATCCGAAAAATGCGACAATTGACAACGCTGAAATGGTCCCGATGAAGGCTCCAGCCAAGCAATCGGAAGGATAGTGCAGACCTAAATAAATTCTCGATATGGCGACAAGGGTGGCTAGCGGCAAGAGAATGGTTCCGATCCACAAGTTAGCACATACAAGTGGCAGCACAATGGAGAAGATAGCGGTTGTATGCCCGGAAGGGAAGGAATGATCTTTCAATGGCTTTTTATAAGTATTAGTATCGGGAACAACAAGATAAGGGCGAAGCCGCGGATATTTTTTTTTGATAATTGCGACTGGGATGTGACTCAATGCTAAAGCTAGACAGCTATAAATACCCGCTGTTTTCCAGTTTCCTTGCCCAAATAAGGCTAAGCAGAGCGCAGTAGTAATTGCAATAGCCGCACCGCCAAGATGTGTAATCGTTGTAAAAAACAGATCCAAAGAGGTGTGCTGAATCCGTTGGTTTACCCAACAAAACATACGGTTTTCTCGCTGCTGCAGCCAAGCTACAACACGGCTCATCAAGTTCACCTCCTCAAACTTTCACTGGGATAAGCTGTGCCTACCCGTCATATATTTATTATAACCTTCTATTGTTAGTGGAGTATTAAATCTGCAATAAATCCAACTTTAACATTGCTCAATCTCTTCCTGTTGCTTCATTCAATAAAATAGGCTTTAAAAACTCGCATTTCAAGCAGATTTAATCTTGGTCTGATGTTCTGCTAACATTCCGATGCTAGGATGAAAGTGATAATGAATTTGAACCGGAGAACACAGATTTCCGGGACTTCACTCGTCCTTCCATTCGCGCTCCTATGTACAGATTTGTATTATGAGGAGGGAATAGCCATGCGGGTAGCATTGTTTACAGATACGTATTTGCCAGATGTCAATGGGGTTGCCAAAACGTTGGGGCGATGGGTTCAATTCCTGCAGTCACGAAATGTGGAATGCAAAGTGTTCGCACCGCTGAGCAGCTCGGCTGATGATTTGGGTATGAGTATAGTGGAACGATTTTATAGTATTCCCTTTTTGCTCTATCCTGAATGCCGGATGGCGATTCCTAACCCAATTCAACTTAACAAGTCGTTAAAAGCTTTCGCACCTAACCTGATTCATGTGGCCACTCCGTTCAATCTAGGGATAACAGGACTGCATTACGCCAAAAAGCATCATGTGCCTATTGTTGCATCGTATCATACACATTTTGACCAATATTTATCTTATTATAAGCTGCAATGGATGGAGCCGATGCTTTGGAAATATATGCTCTGGTTTCATCAGGAGTGCCAAAAAATATATGTTCCTTCACAATCAACTCTGCTGCATCTGCAGGATAAAGGCTTAAAGCGGTTGGAAATTTGGTCCCGCGGGGTTGAGGAGAGCCTTTTCCGCCCGATTGTGAACCGTCCTCAAGTGTGGAGGCAGTATGGGATTAATCCTGACCGGTTTGTCATCCTTTATGTGGGCAGATTAGCTCCTGAAAAAAGCGTGGACGTGCTCTTGCAGACGTTCCTCGCTCTTTCCGACACGATTCGTGCCAATTCCCATCTTGTGATCACAGGAGACGGACCGCTGTACCAGCCATTGCTTGAAAATTATGGTGGGGCGTCTAACATCACCTTTACAGGCTTTCAGCAGGGGAGGGAATTAAGTCGTCTATATGCCGCTGCCGACGTGTTTTTGTTTCCATCGGCTTCCGAGACTTTCGGCAATGTTATTCTTGAAGCTATGGCCTCTGGAACTGCGGTGATTGGAGCGGCGGCAGGCGGGGTAAAAGATCTTATCCATCATAATCAAAATGGACTTTTATGCAAGCCTGGAAACATCGTAGAATTTGTGAATACAGTGGAATTGTTGTATCATAATGAAGGGCGACGGTTGGAAATTGCCGAAGCAGGACGCACCTATAGCATGCAGCAATCATGGGAGCAGATTTTTTCACGGTTGTACGATAGCTACCTCCATGTCCTAAGTGAATCAGCCGGCCTTGCAAGAGAACATAAGGCGGCAATGAAGTAAACTAATGACTCTAAAAAGTATGAAATACGGTGATAATAAGACGTAATAAGCTGGATGACAAAGAGTCGCACGCCATATGTCCATAATTCTCGTTATAATTCAGGGATCTGGCGTAATGGAGCTCCTTGGGGCTTTTGACAAAACCTCTTAAAGAGAGGAAAATCATATTCGGTTACCCACTCAAATCCAGACAAAGCCATCGAAGTTCATAGATATAGCTATAGAGAGAGAACAGAGACTTTGGGGTACATAAAAAAAGGGGGATTCTTTAAATGCTGGATTATTTTTTGTTAGGCGTTCAGGTTATTTTAGCAATGATCGGAGCCTATCAGCTGTTCTTGACGTTCTTTGGTTGGTACCGTCGAGAGCCAAAAGCAACTCATGCGCCGCAGAAGTCGTTTGCAATCCTGGTTGCAGCTCATAATGAAGAGCAGGTGGTTGGGGCGCTTCTGGACAACTTAAAAAAACTTGATTATCCGAAAGAATTATATGATGTATTCGTTATTTGCGATAACTGTACGGACAGCACGGCCCAAATCTCCAGAAGCAAGGGAGTATATGCTTGTGAGCGCAGCAATCCGAAGCTAAGAGGCAAGGGTTATGCGATCGAATGGATGCTTAAGGAACTGTGGAAAATGCCCCGCAGCTACGATGCGATTGTAATGTTGGATGCTGATAATCTGGTGAACCCGGACTACCTGAGTCTGATGAACAATGATCTTATCAATGGCTCGCGTGTAATTCAAGCCTATTTGGATACTAAGAATCCGCATGATTCCTGGATTACTGCAGCATATGCAATCACTTATTGGTATTGCAACCGCTTGTGGCAGCTGCCGCGCCAAAACCTTGGCCTGGCTAATTTCTTGGGCGGAACCGGCATGTGCTTCGAAACCAACCTCATCAAAGAAATTGGTTGGGGCGCGACAAGCTTGGTAGAGGATCTGGAATTTACGATGCGTTGCGTTCAGCGTGGAGTGAACCCAACTTTTAACTACGACGCTAAAGTTTTTGATGAGAAGCCACTGACCTTTAAAGCATCTGCGAGACAACGTCTAAGATGGATGCAGGGTCATTTTGATGTAGCGCGGCGCTATTTCTTTCCTTTGTTTTGGAAGGGGCTTAAAGAGGGCAGCTGGGCAAAGCTGGACACAGCTATTTATGCATTGAACGTGTATAACGTTCTGATCGGCTCTGTAGTCACTCTTATATTATGGGTCAATTTGCTGATGCCGGGAATCTATTCGCTGAAATCACTGTATGACTACGCACCAAGCCTGTTCATGATTATCGGTGCCCTCAGTTTTATCCAATTCCCGTTAGCGCTCATTATTGAGAAAGCGACTTGGAAAACGTATGCGTACCTGATTACGTTCCCTGTGTTTATGCTTTCTTGGTGGCCGATCACTGTTTACGCCTTTTTCACTCAGAACAACAAGCAATGGAGCCATACGGAGCATACGCGTGTTATTCGCTTGGAAGAGATGCAAAGTAAGCAGGTTAGCTAGGATGTCCTCACCCAAACCCACCCCGCCGGGAGGGCTCCAAAGGGCTCTGCCCTCTGGACACCGTGGGTGCGCCTGAGTGACGTTATGTGGAGGATCGCTTTTCGTCCCTTCGGGACACGCTTTAAGTTTGATCTTGTTTCCGCAACACCTGCAGGACCTCGGTACACAGGGCTTCCCGAAACGTCGGGAGGGACGGTGTGTCAACCCGCATAAAATCTTACCGAAGTTACCGAAGCATACACGTTGACTTAATTGATGCGGTTATGTTATGATGTTTTGGTGTTAAAAAAGAAGAAGCGCCCGCTTCTCACCTGACCGACTTGGTTGGCTGGTAATTAAAGCTAAAGTGAATTTTTTATAATGATAATCACTTGAACCTTTTAAGACGTGGGCCATTGCGCCCTCGTCTTTTTTAATTTTACAATCTCTGGAGGTGGAAGGTTATTAGTACAGAGCATTTAATTAACGATGAGATTCGTGTGAAGGAAGTACGTCTGATCGGTGCAGACGGCGATCAACTCGGCATCAAGCCGATTCGCGAAGCGCTTCAAATCGCGATTGACGCCAACCTGGACTTGGTCAACGTTGCTCCGACGGCTAAGCCGCCGGTTTGCCGGATTATGGATTACGGGAAATACCGTTATGAAATGCAGAAGAAAGAAAAGGAAGCCCGTAAGAACCAAAAAATCGTTGAGCTTAAAGAAGTTCGTCTGAGCGCTACAATCGATGAGCATGACTTCCAAACGAAGCAGCGCAACGTTGTTAAATTTCTAGGTGAAGGCGACAAAGTAAAACTGAGCGTGCGTTTCCGCGGTCGTGAGATCGCGCATGCGAGCATCGGTCAAAAAGTGCTTGAGCGTATGGCGACTGAAGTAGAGGAGCTGTGTGTAGTTGAACGCAGACCTAAACTGGAAGGCCGCAGTATGATCATGATTTTATCGCCGAAGCAGCAAGCATAATTATTAGGGAGGACTAAAAACATCATGCCAAAAATGAAAACACACAGCAGCTTAAAAGGCCGCTTCAAGATCACAGGTACAGGCAAAGTAATGAGATACAAAGCCTACAAGAACCACTTGTTGTCCGGTAAATCCGCTCGTCAAAAGCGTGTATTGGGTACAAACCCTACTATGGCTCCAGGCGATGTAAAACGCTTGAAACAGCAATTGGGTAACATCAAAGGTTAATTCGTATTTTATTCTACTTAAATTCTGGAGGTAATCAATCATGGCAAGAGTAAAAGGCGGGTTCGTCACTCGTCGTCGTCATAAAAAGATTTTGAAGCTGGCTAAAGGTTATTTTGGTTCCAAGCATCGTTTATTTAGAACAGCTAAGCAACAAGTAATGAAATCCTTACTGTATGCATACCGTGACCGTCGTCAAAAGAAACGTGATTTCCGCAAATTGTGGATTACACGTATCAATGCTGCGGCTCGCATCAACGGCTTGTCCTACAGCAAGTTCATGCATGGCTTGAAGCTGTCCGGTATCGAAGTAAACCGCAAAATGTTGGCTGACCTTGCTGTCAACGACCTAAGCGCATTTAACGATCTGGCTACTGCTGCTAAGCAAAAAGTGAACGCGTAACAAATACAAATACAACCCTGTTTCTTTGGATGAATAATCCAGGAGATAGGGTTTTTTAGTTTGCTCAACTGTCGCGGCAGCTGTTTAGTTTTTGTTCAGATAGCTAGCTGTATGATGAAATGAGTCGGAATATGGGTAATTAATATAACAAATTTCTAACAATTCACCTTTAATTGACCACAACTTAATGAATATCTAATATTTACTTAATTTTTTTATAAATCAAATATGGTATCATGAAATTAATAAAAACGAATGGGTCTTAGGTCTTATTGTTTTGGTTATGGGTCTTTTGGCTTATGCCTGAATTGTATGTGATCTAATTCCTTATAAACTGCGTAGAATTCATAGGATCCTCCACTTTTTGAGAGAATTTAGGTGAGCGAGAAATGAACATTATTTTGCTTTCCGGAGGTTCAGGTACTAGGCTATGGCCTTTGTCTAGTGAACAGCGCTCCAAGCAATTTATTCCTTTATTTAAAAAGGATAGCGGTGGCTCGATGTCAATGCTGCAAAATGTATGGAGTCAGCTACAGGAGCGTAACCTTCATCGCTCAACTATAATTTCAACTTCGATCAGGCAGCGTGATCAAATACTGGAGCAGCTCGGCCGAGAGGTTGATTTGGTACTGGAACCGGAAAAACGAGATACGTTTCCTGCCATCCTGTTGTCAGTGGCTTATTTATATTCCCATCGTGGAATTTCACGGGATGAGGTTGTGGCTGTGATGCCTGTGGATACCCAAGTGAATGGCTCTTTTTACGATGCGCTTCAGCAGCTTCCCAAAGCCTTAGCCGAGACGGGGGCGAATGTAGCTCTCATTGGAGTAAAGCCTAACCATCCTTCAATTAAATATGGTTATATGATTCCCGAGAAGTCCTTTGATGAATCCGTTTTTACGATAAAGGAGTTTCATGAAAAGCCATCCTCTGAGGAAGCTGCACGTTTTATTGATCAAGGAGCTTTGTGGAATTGCGGAGTGTTTTGTTTTAAAGCCGGCTTTTTGCTAGATATGCTTGCCTCCTTAGGATTGCCTGAAACCTACGAGGAACTTCTCCTAGTTTATTCTGATATTGAGAAACGAAGCTTTGATTATGTGGTAGTTGAGAGAGAAAAACATATAGCAGCGATAGCCTATGACGGTCCTTGGAAAGATTTGGGCAGTTGGTGCTCGTTAGTTGAAGAACTGGACAACCCAATAACAGGCTCAGGAATTATCTCTGATGACAGTCAAAATGTTCATATAGTCAACGAATTAGAAATACCGGTTGCCGTTGTGGGTCTTTCGGATATTATTGTGGCCGTTAGCCGTGAAGGAATATTGATTACTAGAAAAGGTGCAAGCGCCGGGCTGAAGGACGTATTAACCAGAATTCAATTTAATGAGGAGTGAATGATGTGAGAGGTGGGACGCTGATCGGTTATGACCGCCGTAAGGCGGAACGTTACTTTGTCTCATTGGAATCGGAAGAGGCAACTCTCAGTCAAGAGCTCGAAATGCGGGAGCAGACGTATAGGTTGAAGGAAGCGGAGCTTCTATACGAAATCAATCGGGTTAAAAAGAAGATAGCTGAAATAAATCAACTAGAAACGAGCTTGAAGCAATGGATTCAAAGAAACGAGAATTAGAGCCATCATTTGGCTTTGCTTGGTGGGGACTCCGCAGAAACTTGACCGACAAGCATGCCAAAGCTTTAGAAGACCGTGTGCGCCAAAAATCCAAAAAAGTTGAAAACCGCTATCTGGAGCAAGAGAGACGGCTGCAAGAGCTTGCCCGACAATTGGATTTTTTGAATAGAGAATATGAAAGCAAAGAAGCTTATGTCGATGAATTAATATCGCAAAAGATGAAGCTTCTGAATAAAGACGGCTTCCAACCTTCTTTTGAGAATGGACCGAAGAAGCCGAAGTTAAGAATGGGTGACTTGATGGTCGCCGAAGGCTTAGTAACCCAAGCCCAACTGGAGCAAGCCATGGAGCATCAGAAGAAATTCGGTGGTCGTCTTGGGGATATCGTCTCGGAGATGGGTTTTGTAGAAAAAGGACGGGTGTCGGCTTTGTTAGATGGCCAGTCACAGAAAGGCCGTCTCGGTGATATGCTAGTCAATACGGGTGCAATTGAGCAGGAGCAGTTAAACCAAGCTTTGGAGTTTCAGCGTAAAAGCGGCGGGATGCTCGGTGATATTCTTATGGCGATGCGGATTATTGAACCGGAGAAGCTGTACCGCCATATCGCTACGCAGAACAATCTTGGCCGGATAGGCTCGGAGTTTGACTTTCATGATCTTAACAAGCTGCCTGAATATTTAGCCAGACAATATGACGCAGTAGTTATCAGTCAGGATTTAAATCGTTACTTGGTAGCAGTGGGAGGTCCATTGTCAGATGAAGCGCAGAGAGCAATTGAAGCTCTGCTAGAGCTGCCTGTGGAGCAAGTTCTTGCAACACGCGAGGAAATGGAGTACTTCTGGAAGCAGATCTACGAGTCTGAGCTTATGGTTGAAAGCACACAAAAGCTGGTTAATGAGCAGCCGGAAAATTCAGCACATGTCACCTTCACAACTCCTCAAATAGTTACAGCTGTAGCCGTGGTGTTATTGCTGATAGGAAGCTTGGCAGCGGATTGGTTCCATACACTCATAATAGTCAATGTGATGATTCAAATCTTTTATTTCTCGATGACATTGTTTAAATTTATGATCGTCATGTACGGAACACGTGATTACGCACAAATCCGCTTTACTCAAGAGCAGGTAGATGCTGTTGATGAACGGACACTTCCCATTTATACAATTTTGGTTCCTATGTATAAGGAAAGTAAGGTCATACCGTATTTGTTGGCTAATCTCGAACGATTGGATTACCCCAAAGCTAAGCTGGATGTCAGGTTATTGATTGAAGAGGACGATGTGGAGGCGCAGGAGCTGCTAAAGAGTATGAACCTTCCTGCGTACTATACAACGATTGTAGTACCTCACAGTTTGCCTAAGACGAAACCTAAAGCTTGCAATTACGGATTAATCCGTGCGCGCGGCGAATATGTTGTTATTTACGATGCTGAAGATAGGCCTGATCCGGATCAGCTTAAGAAGGTGCATGCGGCATTTGTAAATGGCCCCGATAATCTGGCTTGTATCCAGGGCAAATTAAATTATTTTAACAGCGATCAAAACTTGCTAACGCGCTGGTTCACTCACGAATACAGCATGTGGTTCGAGCTTCTATTGCCAGGCGTTATGCAGCTCAATATTCCGATCCCTCTTGGTGGGACATCGAATCATTTTAAAATGTCCGTGCTCAAGGAAATTAATGCGTGGGATCCTTACAATGTAACGGAAGACGCCGATCTTGGGATACGTTTGTATAAATCAGGCTATTCAACTGCGATTGTTGATTCTCGAACCTGGGAGGAAGCAACCAGCCGCACAGGTAACTGGATACGGCAGAGATCTCGATG
The DNA here is from genome assembly GCF_042676305.1 of Paenibacillus sp. GCM10027630. Lineage (NCBI taxonomy): Bacteria > Bacillati > Bacillota > Bacilli > Caryophanales > Paenibacillaceae > Paenibacillus > Paenibacillus sp. GCM10027630. The sequence goes on from NZ_JBHTGY010000056.1 coordinate 77,154, forward strand.
GATAAAAGGGTACATGCAGACTTGGCTCGTGCACATGCGGAACCCATTCAAGCTTTATAAGGAGCTTGGTTTTAAAGGATTTATGGGTTTTCAGGTAATGGTTCTGGCTACGCCAATTCTTCCGCTCTTGAACCCGTTCTATTGGGTCATGATCATCCTTTGGTACGTTTGGAGGCTCCATTGGATACCGCAATTTTTTCCTGGAGTGATTTACTATTTTGCATCCATCGAGTTTTTAATAGGTAATTTTTTATTTGTATTTAGTAATGTTGTTGGCGTATATTGGGTCATTTATGAATTGGAAAAAAGAAATGAGGACACGTTCTCGTACGGCTTGGTCAAGTATGCGCTGCTGACGCCTTTTTATTGGGTTTTAATGAGCATTGCTGCTGTTAAGGCTGCATGGCAGTTGATTACCAAACCGTTTTATTGGGAAAAAACGACACATGGTCTTTCCAAACACCAGCCCACTTCTACTGGGAATGCGCTGGATGAGAAGGCATAGGCCGAGTTCGACAATGACTACAGAAATTATCCTAGTCCTACGAAGGATGAAAATGATATGAGGGAAACATACGATAGGGTTATTTTCGGTGCCGGAATGTATGGTTTATATGCTGCAGCTCAGTCCGTTAGGCGAGGTTATTCCACGCTCATCATAGAGGCAGAGGATGAAGGATTTAAACGGGGATCCTATGTCAATCAAGCAAGATTGCATAATGGTTATCATTACCCCAGGTCGTATTCTACGGCTGTCAAATCTCAGAAATATTTCGACAGGTTTTTAAACGACTTTAAAGACTGTATTAATACGGATTTTAATAAAATATACGGCATTGCATCCAACTTTAGCTGGACAAATGGAGATCAGTTTAAGCACTTTACGGATAATCTGCAGTTGATGTGCGAAGAAATTGAACTAGATAAATATTTTAATAAGGGCTTAGTGGAAAAAGCTTACCATACTGTTGAATATAGTTTTGATGCACAGCTTTTAAAAACTAAATTAATAAATGAAATCAATTCAACTATTAGGTTTGGCTCACAAATTAAAGAAGTAGTAAAAGAGGACAATCACTTCATTATAACGTTGGATAGCGGTGAAGAATTTGAAACAGGCTTCATATTAAATGCAACGTATGCCGGTACGAATCAGATTCACAATCTTATGGGATATGATCCTCTACCTATAAAATATGAGCTATGTGAAGTTGTTTTATGCGACGTTTCTGACAATTTAAAGGATGTAGGAATTACATTAATGGATGGCCCCTTTTTTTCAGTTATGCCATTTGGCTTTACCGGTCATCACTCTCTTACAACGGTTTCAAGCACGCCACACTTAACTTCCTATGATTCTCTACCTACTTTTATGTGTCAGCATGAGAGCGACGGCTGTACTCCTGAATCTCTTTATAGTTGTAATCAATGTAAATATAAGCCTGAAACGGCTTTTGTTGAAATGAATCAAATTGTGAAGAAGTATCTCAAAAGTGATATAACCATTGAGTATGCCAAGTCTCTTTATACTATAAAACCAATATTGAAGACATCAGAAGTTGATGATTCCAGGCCGACAGTCATAAGACAATATTCACAAGATCCTGAATTTTACACGGTTTTCTCCGGGAAAATAAATACAATCTATGATTTAGATGATATTTTAAGGTAGGGTAAAAGGATGCTATTAGAAGAAAACTTTTTATCAGTTATAATGGTAGCCCGCGACTGTGCTGACACAATTGAAGAAAAAGTTATCCAACTAGACGATTATTTAAAAACAAAGTTTAAAAATTATGAGATTATTATTGTTGAAAACTTCTCAAGAGACAATACCCTGCAGATATTAAATGATTGCGATAGAAAAATTACAATTTTAGAGCTAGCCAGATTTCATAATGAACAGCAAGCCTTAAGAGCCGGTGTTGACATTAGTATTGGCGATTATATACTTGAGATTGAAGATGTCAGCTTTAATTTTAATTTTGATATCATTCATACGATGTATCAATCAAGCCAAAAGGGAAATGATTTTGTAATATTGTCTCCCAAAAAAGTCAGTCTATCATCTTATTTGTTTTACTGGATTATTAACAGGTATTTTAGACACAGATTGAATTCAAGAATAGCTTCATCCTTGCTTGTATTATCATCAAGACGCTGTCAGAACAAAACGATAGAAACAGGTAATGTTATAATAAACCGCAACGTTTCATATTTTCTATCGGGACTTCAGTTTGAGATTATTTATATGAATATTAAATATAAAAACACGCGCAGCTTTTTCGAGAACATTAATCTAATGGTAGATACTTTAACTTATTATACAGATGTGCTTACCAAGTTGGCCTTATGCGTTTCTATATTGTTTTTCTCAATTTCTATTGGCGCATTGTTGTTGAGTCTAGTGTCTTATTTTATTAAGGGTGCTGTAGAAGGTTGGACATCAATAATCATGTTTCTAGGTTTTTCTTTCTCCGGAGTCTTTCTCATGTTTGCGATCCTTACCAAATATCTCAATAGTATTTTGCAAAGCACGGTGAAAACCAAGAGCTATATTTATAAATCTGTAATCAAGAAATAGTTTTTATGGGTAGGAGGTTGTGATGAAAAAGTTAATCTCAGTTGTAGGTCCTATGTTTAACGAGGAGGGGCTGGTTTCAGAATATTGTGCAAGAACACTACATGTTTTGGAGCAGTTAAGTGATAAATACGATTATGAACTTATACTGGTTGACGATGGCTCATCAGACCAGACCTATAGTAAAATGCTGGAAGAAAGAAGAAGAAATCATCATGTAGGCGTTGTTAAGCTGTCTCGAAACTTTGGCTTGGAGGGTGCGGTAAACGGAGGTATTGAGGTATCTAAAGGTGATGCAGTAATCGTCATGGATGCTGATTTACAGGACCCGCCAGAGCTCATTTTAAAAATGGTGGATGAGTGGGAGAAAGGCTATGATGTGGTATCTGGAAAAAGAATTGAAAGAAAGAACGATTCCTTATTTAAAAGGATAAGTGCCCAGTTATTTTATAAAATAATAAGCAAGTTTTCCAACAAAATGACCATTGAAGAAAATGCAGCAAATTATAAGCTTATAAATAGAAAAACTGTTAATGAAATAAAAAAGCTGCCGGAAGTCAATCGAGTTTTTCGTGTCTTGGTCCCGTATATCGGTTTAAAAGTTGGCAGTGTTGAATACTCAAGAGATATCCGAACAGCGGGCAAGACCAAATATAACTTAAAATCAATGATTAGATATGCTCTGAATAGTATAGTGGGAACTACAATTGAACCGCTTCAGGCAGTTATCTCTGTAGGAATAGCAACAGTATGTTTAGGAGTATTGATGACCTTTTCGACGTTTTTTATGCCGTTAGTATCCAGAGACACATCATTGATACTGGCGGTTTTATTGTATCTATTCGGTGTGATGTTTATTTGCTTAGGATTGATAGGAGAATATATCGGTCAAATATTAATTGAGGTAAAAAGAAGACCAACGTCCATTATTGACCTATATTCTGCCCCGAATTTTGAGGAGAATGAGTAATTTAAACACTACGTGAGGAGAGTATCATGGAATATTTTAGAATAGGCAATTCGGGGCTAAAAAGCACTATCCTCACATTGGGTACTGCTCTTACCATAGGAACCGAAAATACAAATGATGGGTATGCGGATAGTCTTATAGATACTGCCTGGAGGTTAGGTATCAGGTCTTTTGATACATCAAACAATTACGGTATGGGTGAAGCAGAAAAGCTTCTTGGCCGTGCACTGAATAAATATAATCGCAATGAATATATCCTATCAACAAAAGGCTCATGGCCGATCGGTGATTCACCCTACAATCGTGGACTTTCCAGAAAGCATATAGCTGAAGCGATTGACAGCTCACTTTCAAAATTGGGACTGGACTACGTAGATATTTATTACGCCCATAGATATGATCCGGAAGTATCGATGGAAGAGATTGTACGAACGTTCAACAGTTTAATTAACCAAGGTAAAATAAGGTATTGGGCAACCTCGGAATGGCCGGCTGAAGCGCTACAAGAATGTCATGAAGTATGCGGTAAGCTGAACCTGGAGAAACCGATCCTGGAGCAGTTCATCTATTCCTTTGCTATTAGGAAATCGGAAACAAATGGAGTCATGGATTTTTGCCGTACTCACCGGGTTGGCATGCTGGGCTTCTCTCCTATTGCGCAAGGCCTTCTTACCGGAAAGTATAAAAACCATATACCCAGCGACTCCAGAATAGCCAAAAAAGATTTAATAGGATATTCTAAAACAGAAAATATATATATGCAGAACAAAGATAGAATTGATACATTCATAAGCATTTGTGATCAGTATAAGGTTAAAGGCAGCCAACTCGCTTTAATGTGGTGTATAAGAAATGGTGTATATCCTGTTGTTGGGGCATCCAAACCGGAGCAGATTGAGGAGAACGTAAGGGCGCTCGAAATAACATACCCTGATGAAATATGGGCTCAGCTTGAAACTGTTTTGTGATAACAATCCTAGAAGAATTGGGTGATAGAACTGAAATATTGCATATCCAATATTGCTTGGGAAGAAAAGGATGATGATCTTATATATGAGCTTATGCGTTCTCACGGGTATGAAGGGCTTGAGATTGCACCGACACGTGTGTGGGATAAGCCCTATACGCTAGATCATTCAGATTACTTAAACTTCAAAGGAAAAGTTAATCGCTATAGCATCCGTTTAGTGGCTATGCAATCACTTTTATACCGGGAAGAAAGCTTGCAGTTGTTTAGTGATGAGCCCACACGACAAAAAATGTTAACTGAGCTTGAGAAACGGACTATATTGGCATCTAAGCTGGGAATAAAAAGCCTAGTGTTCGGTTTGCCCAAGAATAGAAGTTACTCCGGTATAGAAAAGCAGGAAGCGTTTGAAATAGCTGTGGAATTTTTCAAGCAAGCAGGGGATATGGCAGTGAAATATAACACCGAGTTTTGTATAGAAGCCAATCCGGTGTGCTATGGAACCAATTTTATCAATTTTAACAATGAAGCTTTGGATTTAGTGAGAGAAGTTAATTCCGAAGGCTTTAGATTACACTTGGATACCGGTACAATGATTGAAAACAAAGAGGATCTGAGCATCATTCCTTCATGCATAGATTACGTCTCCCATGTTCATATAAGCGAGCCGTTTCTCGAGATGCCGATATCGAAAGATACTCACGTTGCAATAGGAAAAGAACTTCATAAAGCAGGGTATACAGGGTTTATCTCTATTGAGATGAAAAGAAACCCTGAATTGAACTCAGTGGAAAATATCAATTCAACTCTTTTGAATGTGCGGGAATGGTATTCATGACGATTTGATGTAAATGTAACAAAAGAATGAGGTCAAACGATAAGTGGATAAAATAATTCAGTTATATACAAAATATAAACAAATTATTGCATACCTTGTATTTGGAGTCTTTACAGTCGTAGTAAATTTCGCTTTTTATTTGTTTTTTGCCAAAATTCTGACTGTTGATTACATTATAAGTAATGGTATTGCTTGGATTGCAGCCGTTATGTTTGCTTTTGTCACAAACAAGTTATTTGTATTTAAAAGTGAAGCAAAGGACATCAAATCAATATGTATGGAGTTCACGGTATTTGTAGGCTGCAGAATTGTATCCGGAATAATGGACATGCTGATCATGTATGTATTTATTGATGCATTAAAATATAATGATGTCATAATAAAAGTCCTGTCCTGTGTATTGGTCATAATAGCAAATTATATTTTAAGCAAAGTGGTTGTCTTTAGAAAAAAGTCTATGGAGCAGAACTTTAGCGATTAGAGAATTGTGAAGGCACAAAAAAGCTATAACATGTCACTATTCAGTGATGTGTTATAGCTTTTTTGTCCAAAAAGACTACGGAATAACACGATACAATTTCCAGCCCCCACCATAGTCCTTTTCCAGTTTGGCCCAAGGGGCCCCTTTGTTATAAAATCCTGGATATGTCTGATTTACGGCATTTAGACTTGCAATACCGTTTGGATCGGGTACAAGAATATAATTTACATTTAACTTTTTTGGTTCTATCAACGATTCTTGAAAATCGCGGTCGCTTGTAATGACTAGATTGTTAGGACGTTTACTGTTAAGAACAATATAAAAGGCATTGAACGAATCCATTAGTATCTTTATTTGGTTATCTTGATCAACTCGATTGTCTAAATCTGCAGCAATCTCAATAGCGTGAGGGAGAGATTTATTTTCTTTATAATGAATAGCATCGTATTCTTCAGGGGCCATTGCTTTAATCTGCATAACATTCCAGGTATACATACCACATCCTACCATTACGCCTAAAGCTAACAAGCAACTTGTCCGATAGCCGCTGCGTGACTTTTTTTGCTTTTGAAGCTCATAAGGGAGCCATGCCATAGCAAGCGGTAAGGGGTAGACGAAAAATCTAAGCCAACCATATGAGGAGCCTTTAACAAGCATTACAAACTGCATTGCCGGAATAGAAGCAATTAAGAGAAGGATCACTAAAAACTCCATTTGGAAGAGACTTTTTCGCCAAATACGCATGACAATCACACAGGCTAGAGGCAATAGAAAACAAGCGATCCTTTTGGAGATATACAAAGCAGTCTCAAGGGGATTGCCGATCAATGGACTGATTGATTCATTGCTCACAAGCTGCTCAGCTTGTCCTAGGTTAGAATAGCTGGAACGCAAAAAATAGAGCGGATCGCCCATTATGGAATAATTCAGGAAAATCCAGATTATACCGGCAAAAAAGGCAGGTGTAAGCAAGACGATCTCCGTAGCCTCAATTTTTCTGTATAGTTCTTTATATTTAAATTTATGCGAATTTTTCTTGGATTCACTCCAGATAAGCAGAATAAAGGCCAGCGATAAGCAAGCCCCGAATGCCACGGCTTCGTAGCGTGTAAGAAAGGCGAGCGCTAAAGCAAAGGCTGCAAATATAATGCTGTTAATTTTACCTCCATCCAACCATTTTGTCATAGCGATTACGATCCAAACAAGAAAGAAAATGAAAACACTTTCACTCATTCCATTAGAGCCATATAAAAATATAAAAGGATTTAAGCTGTACAAGAGGCATATCAAAAGGCTGAATAGAAGGGGCAACCCCCGCTTAATAAAATGATGGCATATCATCATCACTGTCGCTGTTGTGCAAAGACTGGACAAAATGACTCCTGCAATTCCTGATGAGGCCAGCGCGGGAAAGATCGGTCTGGCCAGTAGAATTGGCAACATCAGAAGGCTGGGAAGCGGATTCCAAACGAATCCGATTGCGGCCAAATGTGGATCTCGGCTATAGCTGACATAATAAGCGTTTGCCACTCTACTGAAGGCATCAACTGCAACGAAATGATTCACATGGGCCATCCAATAGCCAAAGGCCAATTCCGCAAGAAATACTAGTATGCCAAGCAGCCATACAGTTTTAGAAAAACGCATGCAACAATTATTCCTCCATTTCCAAAGCTGAACAAGGCAAGAGATTCATTATAATTTTTGTGAAATAGCAATAGTTCTATTGTACGATTATTTTCAGTTTTTGACAGCTAATTTCTAATAAAGTTTATAGTCATTCAATACGGATATGGATTCTAACCAGTGAATGGTCAACTTCTCTTTAATATCTTATTTTATCTGAGAACTTTGACGTATCCCTGTGAATTCACCTAATATCGCTTGACTCTTATTTGGATTCGGCTTATAATAATTAAAAAGCACACAGACTCAATCGGCAATGATGAGGACGAAGTTATAAGGGCACTTATGTTCAGAGAGCAGAGGATTTGCTGAAACCTATGCCATTAATCCCTTATGTACGAGCTCACCTCGGAGCTGTTTTCCTGAAAAGTATGTCTCAGTGACATAGCTATTAGGGAAAATCGGAATAGCACACGTTACCGTGCTGAAGGTATAACAGCTTGTGTTAAGCTGCGTACCTGCTAAGGTTATTTGCTGTGAGGCATTTAACAAACTCTGGGTGGTACCACGGAAGATTAGAACCCCTTTCGTCCCTTCAGACGCTATTTTTGGCGTTTTGGGATGAGAGGGGTTTTTCGCGTTTTGAGTTTACGGGAGGAGGACAAAATCATGATCGTTCAAACCACACAAAAGTCGAAAGAAGAGCTGCGCAAGGAACTGCTTCAACCGGATGTTGTTACGGGGTCGGAAATGCTGCTTCGCAGCTTGCTGTTGGAGGACGTGGATTGTGTCTTTGGATATCCAGGTGGAGCCGTTTTATATATTTACGATGCCATGCATGGCAATCCGAATTTCAATCACTTGCTAACCCGCCACGAGCAGGGAGCTATCCACGCAGCAGACGGTTATGCGCGCTCTACAGGTAAGGTAGGCGTATGTATCGCAACGTCGGGTCCTGGTGCTACAAATCTTGTTACTGGTATTGCAACAGCCTACATGGACTCGGTGCCGCTTGTCGTCATCACAGGTAATGTAGCAACAAGTGTGATCGGAACAGACGCTTTCCAGGAAGCGGATATTACCGGGATTACGATGCCAATTACGAAACACAGCTACTTGGTACGTGACGTTAAGGATTTACCGCGTGTTATTAAAGAAGCCTTCCATATTGCTTCCACAGGTCGCAGAGGACCGGTTCTTATCGATATTCCGAAGGATGTATCCAATGCGCAGGCGCCTTACTATTATCCGGAGAAGGTAGAAATCCGCGGCTACAATCCGACGGTTCAACCGAATAAGCTTCAAGTGGACCGCATGATCGAGGCTATTGCCGAGGCGGAGCGTCCAGTTATTCTTGCCGGGGGCGGCGTTGTGTACGCAGATGCTTCCAAAGAGCTGCTGGAGTTCGTAGATAAAACGGGTATTCCTGTAACAACTACCCTGTTGGGTTTGGGAGGCTTCCCAAGCGCTCATGAGCTATGGCTGGGAATGCCGGGGATGCACGGAACGTACACGGCGAACCACGCGCTGCAGGATTGCGATCTGTTGATTGCTATCGGGGCACGGTTTGATGACCGTGTGACGATGAAGGTGGACGGCTTTGCACCGAGAGCGAAGAAGATCGTTCATATCGATGTAGATCCTGCCGAAATCGGTAAAATCGTAGAAGCAACCATTCCGGTTGTAGGCGATGTAAAAGCTGTGCTTCAATTGGCATTGCCAAAAGTTAAGCCTTCCCAATCGGAAGCGTGGATTAAGGAAGTTACTGAGAACAAGCGCAACCGTCCGCTGCGGTATAAAGATTCCGATACGGAGCTGAAGCCTCAGTATGTAATCGAGATGATTCACGAAACAACCAAGGGCGATGCAATTGTAACGACAGATGTTGGACAGCATCAGATGTGGGCTGCACAATACTACAAGTTCAATCATCCTCGGTCATGGATTACATCCGGCGGCTTGGGAACAATGGGCTTCGGCTTCCCTTCAGCCATCGGTGCTCAAGTAGCGCATCCTGACAGATTGGTTGTTTCCATCAATGGTGACGGCGGCATGCAGATGTGTTCTCAGGAACTGGCGATCTGTGCTATCAACAAAATTCCGGTAAAAATTGTTGTTATCAACAATCAGGTGCTGGGAATGGTTCGCCAGTGGCAGGAGATCATTTATGACAACCGCTACAGTCACATCGACCTGGCCGGCAGTCCGGACTTCGTTAAGCTGGCTGAAGCCTACGGAGTTAAGGGCTTGAGAGCAACGAATAAAGAAGAAGCCCGCCGTGTTTGGCAGGAAGCGCTGGACACCCCAGGTCCGGTACTCGTCGAATTTTTCGTCCGCAAAGGCGAAAATGTGTATCCGATGGTTACACAAGGCTCGACGATAGATCAAATGATAATGGGGGATTCGGAATGAGCCACAGACATACCATTTCCGTATTAGTAAACAATCAGCCTGGCGTGCTTCAGCGGGTTTCCGGTTTATTCGGCCGCAGAGGCTTCAACATTGAGAGCATTACCGTAGGGGAGTCCGAGGAATCGGGCTTGTCCCGTATGGTAATCGTAACTACAGGCGATGATAAAACTTTGGAGCAGGTTTCCAAGCAGCTGTACAAATTGATTGATGTCATTAAGGTTATTGACTTGAGCTCTAACCCAATGGTAGCACGCGAGCTGGCGTTGATTAAGGTCAATGCGGAGCCAAGCGCCCGCCCTGAAGTGCTCGGTGTAGTTGAAACTTTCCGCGCGGCTGTGGTTGATATTGGCCCCAGTTCATTAATTGTACAGGTAGTCGGAGATTCACTGAAAATCGATGCAATGATCGAATTATTAAAGCCATACGGTATCCGTGAGATTTCTAGAACAGGCGTTACGGCGATGATCCGCGGATCAGTTAAATAAAAAAGTACACATAAGGTTTTCTAGAAAGCAGATTTAGAGTAAAATGTACCTTGGAGTGGGGGGTACAGCGGATAACTTCGTGCAGGAGTCAAATGCGAAAATGTCGGTCTGCTGCGGACTGCAAAGTTGAACGGCAGTTAGCAGTTATGCAGAGCAGCACATCCGTAGCTTTACCGATGAGGGTTGTCCGTTATATCGCCCACTCACAGGGTTTTTAAATTAAAGGAGGAACTATTATCCATGGCAGTTACAACTTATTATGAAAAAGATGCAGATCTTAACGTATTACAAGGTAAAACAATCGCTATTATCGGTTACGGAAGCCAAGGTCACGCTCAAGCACAAAATCTTCGCGACAGCGGCTTGAAAGTAATCGTCGGTCTTCGTCAAGGTAAATCCTTCGAGCAAGCTAAAAACGACGGATTTGACGTATACTCCGTAGCAGAAGCAACTAAAATTGCTGACATCGTACAGCTTTTGATGCCTGACGAAACACAAGCAAGCGTATATAAAAATGAAATCGAGCCGAACTTGAAGCATGGCGCAGCAATCATGTTCTCCCACGGCTTTAACGTTCACTTCGGTCAAATTGCTCCGTCCGCGGACAAAGACGTATTCTTGGTAGCACCTAAATCCCCGGGCCACATGGTTCGTCGTGTATATGTAGAAGGCTTCGGCGTTCCTGGACTTATTGCTATCGAGCAAGATGCAAGCGGCAAAGCTAAAGAAATCGGTCTTGCTTATGCTAAAGGTATCGGCTGCACACGCGCAGGAGTTATCGAAACTTCATTCCGTGAAGAAACAGAAACTGACCTGTTCGGTGAGCAAGCCGTTCTTTGCGGTGGTGCTTCTGCATTGGTTAAAGCAGGTTTCGAAACATTGGTTGAAGCAGGCTATGCTCCTGAAATGGCTTACTTCGAATGCTTGCACGAATTGAAGCTAATCGTTGACCTGATGTATGAAGGCGGCTTGGCTACAATGAGACATTCCATTTCCAATACGGCTGAGTACGGTGACTATGTAACTGGTCCTCGTATCATCACTGACGAAGTTAAGAAAGCAATGAAAGATGTGCTTACAGATATCCAACAAGGTAAATTTGCTCGCGACTTTATCTTGGAAAATCAATCCGGCCGTGCATTCCTTACAGCGACTCGTCGCCTGGAATCCGAGCATCCGCTTGAGCAAGTAGGTTCCCAGCTTCGTGAAATGATGCACTGGATCAAGAAATAAGATTTGCTCATTTGTGGTAATATAGTGTTGAATGAGGTCGGCTTGAAGACAATGGGGAATGCTCTTTTTTCTCACCTTCGAGCCGTACCTTTTTCTGCTTAAAGGCTTATGATGTAATTTTCTTACGAAAACTCTTAGGAGGTGACCCAACCCATGAGAAAAATATACATATTCGACACTACGTTGAGAGACGGGGAGCAATCGCCGGGTGTGAATCTCAACATGCAGGAGAAGGTGGAAATTGCGCTGCAGCTGGAAAAGCTGGGTGTCGATCGTATTGAAGCTGGCTTCCCGGCTGCATCTCCTGGTGACTTGGCAGGTGTAAATGCGGTTGCCCGCGCAGTCAAGAACGCTTCTATAATCGGCTTGGCGCGTTCGCGCGAGCAGGATATTGATGCGGTGCGTGAAGCGCTGAAGGGAGCTCAAGATCCTTCTATTCACGTATTCTTGGCAACGTCCCCTATTCACCGTAAGCATAAGCTGCGGATGGAAAAGGAACAAGTGCTGGCAACAGCCGAAGCGGCGATTCGTTATGCGAAGAAATATTTCGACAAAGTCGAGTTTTCACCTGAGGATGCCGGCCGTACGGAGCTGGACTTTCTTTGTGAAGTAACAGCTATGGCTATTCGTGCTGGTGCGACAGTTGTTAATATTCCGGATACGGTAGGCTACTTGAATCCGAGCGAATTCGGTAACATTTTTAAAACTTTGAAGGAAAATGTAGTAGGTATCGAGAAAATTCAACTAAGCGCACACTGTCATGACGACTTGGGAATGGCTACCGCTAATGCGCTGGCTGCTGTATTGAACGGTGCCGATCAAATAGAAGGTACGATCAACGGAATCGGCGAACGTGCTGGAAATACTTCGCTGGAGGAAGTAGTTATGGCGCTGGAAACGCGTCAAGATTTCTTTCAAGCGAAAACATCGCTTGTATTGGGCGAGATTGCCCGTACAAGCCGTTTGGTCAGTAAGCTGACAGGAATGGTCGTTCCTGGCAATAAAGCGATTGTAGGCGCCAATGCGTTCGCGCATGAGTCCGGCATTCATCAGGATGGCATGCTTAAGGAGAAGACGACCTACGAAATTATGTCGCCTGAAATGATCGGCTTGAAGGACAGCAAGCTTGTACTGGGCAAGCATTCCGGCCGTCACGCATTCCGTGAGAAGCTGGTTGACATGGGCTACGATATGATCGACGAGCAGCTGAATGCAACCTTTGCCAAGTTTAAAGACTTGGCGGATAAGAAGAAAAATGTAACCGATGAGGACATTCGCGCATTGATCGAGGAGAAATTGATCGAAACGCCGGAAGTGTTCGTGTTGGATACGATGCAGCTGTCTTACGGTAATCAATCGGTACCTACGGCGACTATTCGCGTTAATAAGATTGAAGGCGGTACGGCGGAAGAAGCTGCTGTCGGCAACGGTTCCGTCGATGCCATCTATAAAGCGATCGACAAGGTAACGAACGAGGAGGTCGAGCTGGAGGATTACTCGATCAAATCCGTTACTCAAGGCAAGGACGCGCTTGGCGAAGTGCATGTAGTCTTGCGCCAAGGCGATTACTCTGTTCAAGGCCGCGGCGTAAGCACGGATATTTTGGAAGCAAGCGCGAAGGCGTACATTGATGCGATCAATCGTTTGATCGAGAAGCGCAAGTCGCCTGCCCGTAATAGCCGTGATAATGTAACCCTGATCTAAAGCAGTGTTAACTTAGACACCCCGATACCGAGCCTGATTTCAGGCGAAGTACCGGGGTGTTTTTACATTTTTCAATAGACGATAAGCTGTATACTTTGGCTTCAGCCTTTGACGGAGCCGACCAAAGCCCCTTTGGCAAAATGCTTTTGCAGGAACGGATATACGATAAGGATCGGTAATGTAGATACAACGATAACCGCCATTTTTACACTTTGCTCCGGTGGACGCACATAACCTTCATTGAAGACAGACGTATCTGCGTTGAACCCGCTGGCCAGGATGACAATCTGACGCAATAGTATTTGAATCGGCCATTTTGAAGCATCATTCAGGTACATGACGGCATTGAAATACGTATTCCAGTAGTTAACGGCATAAAATAAGGATATCGTTGCAATCGCAGGCATAGAAAGTGGAATCACGATTTTGAATAAAATTCCGATATCATTACAGCCATCGATTTTGGCCGATTCCTCCAAGCCGTCAGGTAAGTTTTGAAAAAAGCTTCTCATAATGATTAAATTAAACGCATTAATTGCCGTCGGAAGTATGAGTGAGAAGTAAGAATCAATCAATCCCATAGCTTTGACGATCAGAAAGGTCGGGATCAATCCTCCCTGAAACAGCATCGTGAATACAACCAGAAAATTTATGAATTTGCGACCGTCCAAATCTCTCCGCGTCAAGCCATAGGCCATCAAACAGGTCAAAAACATACTGATGGCCGTACCGACCACGGTTACGCCGATGGATACCCCTAATGCGCTGAAAAGAGCATCCGTTGATAAAATATATTGATAGGCATTCAAGCTGAATTGTGACGGAATCAATATAAAAGGTTTTCTGGCCAGTTCCTCGGCAGTTGTAAAGGATCCCATGAGGACGTGCATTAACGGAAGAAAAGTAATTACTGCAACGATAGTCAATAATAATAGATTGCCTGTATCAAATAAACGGCTTGCCCATGTTTTGTCATGAACCATGGCGTGAACCTCCTTATCCGTTTAGTGCGTTATCTGGCTAATAGATGCCGTCTTCACCGAACTTTTTGGCTAATTTATTTGCTAATACAACCAATACTAAGCCAATGAACGATTTGAAAAATCCTACAGCTGTACTGAAGCTGAACTGTCCTTGCTTCAAGCCGGCTGTATATACATACGTGTCCAGTATTTCTGCGACATTGCGGTTCATCGAGTTAAGCAGCAAGTATACATGCTCAAAGCTTAAATCAAGAACATTCCCGATACGCAGAATGAGCAGTACGACGATGACGGTACGGATCGATGGCAAAGTTACATGCCAAATTTGTCTGAACCGACCGGCTCCATCCATCCGGGCCGCTTCATATAGCTGGGGATCGATAGCTGCAATGGCGGCCAAGTATACAATCGTGCCCCATCCGGCTTCTCTCCAAATGACCTGAATAATATAAATCGGATGAAACCAACTATCGCTCAGCAGGAAATTGATTTTGGGAAAACCGTAATAAGCCATCAATTGGTTAATGATACCATCATCCATTGTAAGCATTACATAAGAGATAGAAACAATAATAACCCAGGATAAAAAGTGGGGAATATAAATGATCGTTTGCACAAAGCGTTTAAAGAAGGTATTCCTCACTTCATTCAACATAATCGCAAGCAAGATGGGTATAGGGAAATAAAACAAAATGTTGTAGACAAACAAGATGAGTGTATTTCGAAATATAATCCAAAATTGCGGCTCGTTGAAAAGCTTGTTGAAATGCTTCAAGCCAACCCATTCACTACCGGCAAATCCTTTATAGGGAAGGTAGTCCTGGAACGATATAATCAATCCCCACATAGGAATGTACTTAAAAATAAGGAAGTATAGCAGGCCTGGTAAAATCATCATATACATGAAGCGGTTGCGCAGTAATCTCTTCATTAACGGACTGCTGGAACTCACGGCCGTTATTGTGGCGGTAGCAGTATCGTTCATAGGTTACTTGCCGTCCTTGAACGCAGCATTGTACTCTTCGATAATCTTGGCTCCGCCTTCGTCTTGCCATTTCTTCACATCTGCCTGGAAGCCGGTTTCATCAATCTTGCCCAACATAAATTTGTAGGTTGCGTCTTTAATAATATCTCCGATTCTTGCGCCTTTTTCGTTAAAGGTAGGCGAGTTAAGGGGCACAGTTGGATCTTGAACCGCAAAGTTTACCGCTTCATCGGATAGCTTAAATCCTTTTTCCTCCACAGGGATATTGTACAGCAAAGGCAGAACGTTCATGGAGTCAGTCAGAGCAAGAGTTGAATAGGGCTTGACGTCTTTTTCCAACAATTTCGTATCGGCGTTCGGAACGACCTTGCCATCTTTTAACGTGTAATGCTCGCCTTCAACGCCATATTTCAAATAGTTGACAATATCTTTATCGAACCATTTATCAAAGAAAGTTAAAATTTGCTTCAGCTCTACTTCCGACTTGACGGCTGATTTCGGAAACATTACGAGCGTTCCATAACCGGGAAGCGCCCAGACGCCGGGTTTTCCATTTGTTCCTAGAATTTGGTTGGCGACATCGTATTGTGCTTCCTTGACGTTTTTGGAGGTTTTATCTTGAATAACCCCTGCATCGGTTAATGCCCCGATATACATGCCCGAGGTTCCCGTATACATCATGTTTTGCTGATCGGTCTTGGAGGTAACCGGGAAATCCTGGTTGATCAAGCCTTCATCGCGAAGCTTTTTAACAAATTTCATTGTATCCATATACCCTTTGGTCATAAACTCGGGAACAAGCTTTCCATTTTCAACGCCCCAGCCGTTCGGCGTCCCGAAGTAGGAGCTTAATGTTTTGAATGAACCGTAAATCAAGTCGTTGCGGTCTGCGAGTGGAACGGTTTTGGGGCCGCCGGCTTGCGATTCCTTGAATTTCTTTAACATATTGTAAATATCATCGGTTGTTTTGGGAGCTTGCAATCCCAGCTTGTCTGCCCAGTCTTTTCTGTAAATAATCCCTTGCCGGGCAAGAGGTCTCTCTTTATAAAGCGAATAGATTTTTCCATCTACAGCCGTATTATTTAAAATTTCCTTATTTAGCTTGCTCAAATTCGGATAATCCTTCAAATAAGGGCCGATCTCCCAAAATTGCTGGCTTTTAATCGCATCACGCAGTTGAATGAAGGAAGATTGGTTTTTAATATAAGCGGCCTGCGGAAGGGAGTTTGTTGCAAATGCAGCCTGGAATTTCTCATCATAGGTACCGTCGGGAACCCATTCGAACTTGATGTCCATCCCGGTTTTCTCTTCTATTAATTTCTCGATTCTGTCCGAAGGTACAACCGGTGTTTGCAAATTAACCATGATCGTAATCTTGTTGGATTGTGGTTGAGCTTTACTTGATTTGGCCTCTTTTTTTTCATTGCTGGATGCAGGGGAACAGCCGGCCATAATACCGGTTACCAGTGCGAGTATGCTTAACGCATTTAACCATCTGAAACTACGCGCTTGCATGTTCATTTTCGTTAGACCTCCCATTAATAAGTTGATTTACTCTTGATCCAGTTCTATCAAATATAAATTGTTTTTGTTGCCGTCCCGGTCAGAAGCAAACAAAATGAGCTCTCCGTTCCAGCTGAAGCAAGGATGGGCATGTCTGCGTCCGTCATACCAAGAGGTTCCGTGGTAGCACAGTGTTTGTGGAACCGGCTTTTCTTGAGTCATATCTATAAGGACCAGATCATCAACCTCATCGCCCACCAGGAGCGAGTTGTCCGTATTGGCATGATAATGGTTGCAATAATAAGGCAGCTCGACCTTCTTGAGAACTTCGCCTTTTCTATCCACTATAGCAACGTAAGGCATTTGATCAGCCTCAATGTCGTGTACAGCTTCTACTGTTGCTTGTGTGCGGTCGGAAGTGATGGTACCATCATGCCCTTTTCTGCGGTTATCGAAGAAGATGTTGCCTTCCCGGGTCCAGAACTCATGGCCAATGCTGTCATCCTCCTCTTGCCGGAAGCAGGGGGTTACTTTGCGAGAGACGGCATCAAGCATCCACATCCGCTGCTGTACCAGATTCCACGGGCCTTCATGACAAAATAAGGCAACGGAGCTGTCATCCGGTGAAAATTGAAAATGATTGATATAATGCGTGCTCTCATACACATCGACCGCCCTGGAGCCATCCATGTACGCAAACGTGATCACCGAATTTTTTATCGCATACATCATTTCTTTAAATCCTGCATAATTGGCGCCGCGGACTAAACCGACCTTCTCGTTACGTGGAATGCCCACATATTTCTTGTCCGGGCTTATGAAAGGGCCGCCCATCGTGTAGTTGCCGGTTTCTTCGTATATAACTTCGGACTCCATTGTTCTGGTATTCAGCTTTTTCATCAGGCTGCCAACGGTGTAGATTAAGTACTCGCTGTCAGGGGTTTTCGTATATTTGGTTAATCCTCGCTTTTCGTCAGTCATCTGAGTGATGATTCCGCTGTCCAATTCCATTTTGAAAAAGTTGTATTGCTCTGGCTTCTCAGACCCTCGGTCGGACAAGAAATAAATGTCTTTATCCCCTATGGTGAAAGAGTTATCCGTAAAATATAATTGAAAGTTGTTGCTCTCCCCGGATGTTAATTGGGTAACCATCTTGCCTGTCTTTGCATCTTTATATGTTTTCTTCTCAGAAGGATACGTTTTACCGATCATTGTAAGTAACTCCTCCGCAAATTTCTAGTAATTTGTAATTAGCTTTCCAACACTTGCTGCCAGATGGCAGCATCAACCGGGATACCATGTCTCAGGTTTTCAAGACGCCTGCGCAGCGTGTCTTCTCCCGGATATCTTATATCATCTTGAGGAGACACTGGATTAGCCGAATGTATGTCACGGATGGTTTCGTTTATACGCTGCGTCAGTTCATTGTAATCCGAAAATATTTGCGTATCGAAAGCAAGGAACACTTGAGACACTTGAAGCTCCACACCAAGCTTTCCTATGTCTCGGGTTGATTTTCCCCCGGAAAGAACCATCCCGATCATATCTAGCATGAGGGATAGGCCAGAGCCTTTCCAAAATCCAATGGGCAGTGGTCGCTGGCTTTGCAGGATAGCCCCAGGATCGCGGGTTGCGTTGCCCTCATTATCGAAGCCCCCATCGACAGGAAGCTGTTTTCCTAGAAGACTGTAGTTCGTTAATTGCCCGTAGGAAAACTGCGACATCGCCATATCCAATACCAAATGTCCTTCAGGCCGGGGAACGGCAAGTACGATCGGATTATTGCCTACTTTAGCTTCGGTACTGCCCCAAGCCGGCAGGTTCGGATTCGTGTTCGTCCAACAAATCCCGATACATCCGGCTTCAGCAGCCTGCCAACCGTAGCTGCCGCCACGCATCCAATGGTTGGTATTGCTCAATGCGACGCAGCCCATGCCATGGAGCTTAGCAAGTTCAATGGCACGCTTCATGG
This sequence comes from Paenibacillus sp. GCM10027630, assembly GCF_042676305.1. Taxonomy (NCBI): domain Bacteria; kingdom Bacillati; phylum Bacillota; class Bacilli; order Caryophanales; family Paenibacillaceae; genus Paenibacillus; species Paenibacillus sp. GCM10027630. Next base: position 95,894 of record NZ_JBHTGY010000056.1, read on the forward strand.
ATGCATGTGCATTAAGGTTGCCGGGCCCGCTTCCTCCGTCCCAACGCTCGGATGCTCCGAAACTAGCGGTCAGTCTCGGCTCAGCGTCAACATGGATATACCCCTTACGAATAAATTCCAGGAATAAGGGGAATCGGTTCAGCCCGTGTGAAGGAATGCCGTCCAGGCTTGCTTCAGCAAACAAGGCTGCACAAAGCTCGGCTCGATCCGTGCTCAGCCCATATTTCACTAATACATGAAGAAACTGCTGCTGCATTTCGTAGTAAGGTACTCGCAAGATGTGAGATCACCCTTTCTTTTCATTACTTTTTGTGGCGGTTCTGAAAAACTAGTCTGATCATATAAGGGATAACCCCATTACGCATAGAATCATTACGTTGGCTCTTGAAATAACCGTTAAAATCAACACATTTAAGCGATATGATGCGAAATATACAATTTAATGATTATGTGCGGGCTATGCATGATTATTGCCCTGCCAGCATCCTTCTACTAAAATGGGTATACGCTTTCAATCTTTAGATGGAATTTCAGGAGGATCTTGAATGTTGAATAAACGGAGTATCTTTTTAAAAATGATCCTGTTCGGCAGTGCTCTATGTATTTTGCCTGTAATCGCACTCGGCTTTTTTTCGTATTTACGCTCCTCCGAAGCTATCCAAATTCAAGTAAAGCAGGGGAACGCCCAATTTTTAACTCAATTAAAAGGAAATATAGAACAAGTGCTGGTTACTTTGGACAATAATTTAAGTCAGGTTGTCAATTCTACGACATTTCAGGAAGCCTTTTACCGTCAGCTCACCGTATATGATTTTCAGCTGTTAAACAGCCTTAAAAAAAATATGAGCTTTACCCAATCCGTGGATAGTAAGGTGACGGACGTTCTGCTGGCTAATACGGAAAATAATTGGTTGATTAGTAATGACGGACTTTATGCCTTTGACAAGTTTCCCAAAAAGGATGAGCTGTTAAGCTTTATAGGACTGCCGCTAAGCTCTAACTGGATATTGAATCGAAGCGAATTGTCCGCCTCCCGAATGACGGAAAGCTACGAGTGCGAGTACATTGTAACTTTAGTGAAGAAGCTGCCTGTGTTCAGTATGCAAAAAAAGGGGCTGGCCGTAGCCCACATTCCAAGCTGCAGTTTGTCGGCAATGATAGATAATCCGTCTCAACTGCAGGATGTCGTTGTATTCAAGGACCAACAAATTCTCATTCACCCTAATGAAAAGATGATTGGGAAATCTGTTTTGGAGACTGGATATGTAAGCAAGGAAGATTTGGCGATGTTTAACGATCCGGAGGGTCAGTTTGAGATTAAGCGGGGGACAGGCCGGTATTCTGTATCCTACATCAGATCCGAGTATAACGGCTGGATATATGCGTCTTTTACAGATATTAACCACATAACTGCCCAATCAAGAGCTATCGGCTGGTTTACACTGTATCTTTGCCTGCTCATTATTGGTATATCGGTCTGTTTCGTTTGGTTCGGTTCCCGTAAAATTTACACGCCGATTCGTCAAATTATGAGAGCCGTTATCGAGCGGTTTCCCCACCATGATAAGAATAGGCAGGATGAGTTTCAGATGATCCATGAGCACATTACTCAACTAATCGAATCCAACTCAAGCTTGCGGGGAGAAATGCAGCAATATACCAAACAATTGAGAACGACGTTTATTCATAAGCTTTTTCAAGGGAAAATGAAATCGTCTGAAATTGGGGAAGCGTTGGTTCATTTTGATTATGAAAAGCGTGTGGCCGCTTGGGAGAGGATGGCGGTGCTGACCCTGCAGATTGAGATGCATGAGCAGATTCGGTACAGTACGAAAGATTTGGATCTTTTGCAATTTGCCGTTAGCAATATTTTGGAGGAAATGGTACCAGCTCATCAATGTTTAGGACCAGTAATCCATGATCAAACTCAAGTGGCGTTGGTCGGATGCAGCGGAATGAATGACAGGCAGTTCAAAAGCTACATCTTCGAGCTGGCAGAATCGATACAGCATAATATTAAGAGCTATTTAAAGCTCGTGGTAAGTATCGGCATCAGCTTGCCTTTCAGTCAGCTGGACGAAGCTTCAAGAGCCTATCAGGAAGGTTTGGAAGCATTGAAGTACCGTTTGAAGCTGGGAGAGGGGATCATTATTTCCAGTGTCGCTATGACTTCTGGCAAACAGCCGGCTGTTTTTTCATACCCGCAGCATATTTCCGGAGAATTGATCGATTCCATCAAGCTAGCTGATCAAGACAGGGTGCGGGAGCTGCTTAAAGAATGGATGGAATATGTATTTAGCAAAGAACGTATGCCGTGGGAATATCAGAATATGTTAATGCTATTTCTCAACGAGCTGATGGTTGTGCTTCAGGAGTCCGGTATCAGTATGGCGGAGCTTGGCTTGGAGGGCTGTTCCTTGTATGAGGAGCTGCTTCAGTTGTATGTTGGCGCGGATATTGAAGCATGGTTTCAATCTCGAATCCTTATACCGATGATTCAAGTGTTTACCAACAGGAGAGATTCGTTATACCATAACCTTTCCGCTCAAATTATCGACTTTATTCAAACTTGTTACCTGGAAGATATTACACTCGAGCAGTGCGCAGCCAGGCTTCATTACAACTCCTCTTATTTAAGCACTGTTTTCAAGCAGGAAACGGGCATGACATTCAGCGATTATTTGGCCATGCACCGTCAAAAAGCAGCCAAGCAGTGGTTAATTGAAACCAATATGACAGTAAAAGAGATTGCCAAGCAATTGAATTATAACAATCCGCAAAACTTTATCAGGTCTTTCCGTAAACAAGAGGGGATGACTCCTGGGACATATAGAGAAAAATTCGGCAAACAAGTGCCGGAAGGTGAAAGTCTGTGAGTAGGAGCCTAAATTCGAACAACAAAGGCCTATTATGCCAAAAGCCCAAACTTTACGCTACATGGTCACATACCATAAAGAAGTTCCTTTAAGAAGGGAGGATGAGATCTATGGGATTGGCAGCTGGAGTAGGTGCAAGTTGCGGAGGTTTTTTCACTAGCACTGGCGTGATCTTGGTTTTGTTCATTCTATTGGTTATCGTTTCGCGTGCCTGGATCTAAGTATGTCTTATGAAGTTGGTCTTCTAAGGCTATTTTCGCAAATGGACTAGGGACCAACCATACAGTATGGCATGAACCCTCGGGTATTCCGGGGGTTTTCCATTTGTAGTCAGACACGAATGTATCTTCATCGAGAGGGCTTGATCTAAGCTTCTCTTAAAATATACGAAAGTTTAAGTTGCTTTACAGCGATAAAGTGAAAATACCCTTTCTAATGTTGCTTAAGTCATGAGCGAAAACAGATAACAGATATTCAAAGGTTGCTCTCAATGTAAAGGAGACCAGAATATTCTTACGGCAGCCGAAAGAAAGATGTTAGATGGAAATCCTCCCGTTAATCCAGCTTGGATATCGGTTGAAAGCAATACAACTGGAAAAACTCCAGCTAATCTAGGTGATGGGGATGATATCAGCCAAAATCCTTAGAATTAGCGGGAGAAATTCCAGTTATAGCGCTTGGAACGCTATTTTTTGGAGAAAATAACGTGACATTTTCCTGTTAATTGCGTGGGGTTCGCTTGGCTGCCATACAATGCTGTAAACAAACCCCCGAACCTCACAATTAGCATACGCTGGAAAGCGACCTCATCTCATTTGCTATTCGCTGAGCATACCCAAGAAGAGTTATCTCAAAAGGGTAAACCCTAGTGAGTGAGTGAATCCCATAGAATGTGCAAAAGAACCTTTAATGGAGGTCTCTTTGCAACTCGATATTCAGGATAAAATGCCGGAAGGGCTGTCCCAAAATGAATTTTGGGACAACCCTTTATACGGTTTGCAGCATTTTTTGAATAGCGCGGTCTAATCGGGCAAAGCCCTCTTTCATCTGCTCATAATCCGTATGGGTGAAGTTGAGTCTCATTGCATTTCTTTTGGGCTCATCTGCAAAGAAACTTACGCCCGGTACGAATGCAACGCCTTCTTCAACAGCCAGCTTCATCAGCTTCTCCGTATCGATTTCCTCTGCTAGTTCTATCCAGATGAACATACCACCTTTGGGCTCATTCCAGTGGAGTCCTGGCCAGCTCTGCTGATTCAGCAGGTCAGCCATCTGGCGCATCCGAGTTTCATATTCGCTGCGGACCAGATCGATATGTGAATATAGATCGAAATGTTCGAATAGCTGATGCAAGGCTTGCTGATCCATCGTACTGGAATGCAGGTCGGCAGCCTGCTTAGCACGGGTCATCTGACGAATAACGTCAGGATCGCCGATTGCCCAGCCGGTACGTAATGCAGGTGCTACGATTTTAGAAAAGGTGCTTGTATACAAAACGGCACTGCCATGCGGATGCTTGTCTAATGAAAAGATCGAGGGCATTGCTTCTCCGCCGCCAAATCGAAGCTCTCCGTATGGATCATCCTCGAGGATAAGCACATTGTTACGTTTGCAAATATCCAATGTTCCTTGACGTCGCTCGAGGCTCCAAGCTTTGCCCGCTGGGTTGGAAAAGGTAGGAACTACATAGATCATTTTAGGGTTATACTGCTTGATTTTTTGTTCCAAATCGATTAAATTCATGCCGTCCGCATCACCATCTACCGAAACAATTCTCGCTTTGTGGGACTGGAAGATTTGGATGGCTGCCAGATATGTCGGGCGCTCCACCAGAATGATATCGCCTGGATCGATGTAGACGCGGGTAAGCAAATCAATCGCTTGCTGGGAACCGGTCGTGATCAGCATATCGTCTACGCCGACATGGATGTTCTTGCGCTCCATGTGCTTGGCGATGCTTTGCCGCAGCGGTGTATAGCCTTCGGTTAGGCCGTACTGCAAGACCTGCTTTCCTTCTTCGAAGACACGCAAAAAAGCCTCACGCACAGCGTCGATCGGAAAATACTGCTCATTCGGCAGTCCGCCGGCTAGTGAAATAATGGACTTTCCTTGAGTGAGTTTCAAAATTTCTCTTACAGCAGAAGATTTAAAGCTATCAATAGTATCGGAGAAACGGTAATCCATATAGATGCTCCTTTAGCCTGAAATAATATTCCTGATTAAACAATATAACTATCATTTTAATCCTTTAATAGCGATAAAACAACATGGAATATAGTTCGTAAGGCGAAGCAATGGAAGCCGTTCGAAAGGCGATTAAAGTCTTAGTAAAGATTGGCGCTCCGCTTGGGGTTTGCAGGATCGGCAGACCCCAACCACCTTTTCGACTCCAGAATAGAAAGTCAGCTCCTTCGGATTAACCTTGCGCTTACAGTAAGAACAGCTTTGCTGTTGTTTGGAAGGGGGCAATTTACCGGATGAAGCAGATGCCGCAGAGCGATTAAGTCTGGAAGAGCGTTTTTTTGCAAATGGATTACCAGGATTCCGCCGTTTACGGATTTTAACAAAAACAAAGACGACTAAGATAACAAAGAGGAGGGAAATGACGATAATGGAGCTTGGGGTCCATATGTTATTGAGCATCTGTATATCTCTCCTTTACCTATTGATGACCCTATGAGCTTACATAAACGCAACAATTAGAAAACTGGCTATTATGGATAAAAGCCCCAAAGGTATTCCTATTGCCAGACCGATCAGGATGGATTTGGAATTATAGCCCTTCAGCGATTCTGTAGTACCTTTATCTATTTTTTTTACATGGTAGACCAGGCTGATATTAATGCCGATTATTGTGAGAAGAAGGACTGGGATAGTGAACAGCATCATATCCTGAATGGTTATAAGGGTTGGTGGAAGCTGCATAAAAAAGGATTGAGCCAGCATCATCAATGCCACAAACAGCTGTGCTGAAACTTGAGTCCATCTAACCTTGGTAAATTCCTTTCCGAGCTTTTTCGCTTCGTAAGTAATGAGCTCTCTCATTGCTGGGAATAATCCGAACAAATTATAGTTCAATGTTTTGGAAATAATATTCATTACGGCCAGGATAAGAATGATAACGCCCAAGGTACGTTGAAAAACTACCAAAGAATAAACATGAATGATAAAAGTAAATAAAATTGTCGCTATCAATATAAAGGAATTGACTAAAATGAACTGTGTAGTTCTTAGTTTTCTTAGTCGAAGCACGTCCATGGAGCCACCACCTAGTATGAGTTAACCTAATTTTACCATAAATGAAGCGGGGTGTTAATAAATATAGGTATTCGAAAGCTGCCGTCCTGAAAGCTTATTGTTTTTTCCTATTAAGATCATAGATTTTATATCTTTGTAATGAACGGCTAATTATGGTACAAAGGATATTATCTATAACTTTATGAAATAGGAGTGAATATAAGTGGCGGATGTAAAAAAAATCGCAGTTATTGCAGGAGACGGTATCGGTCCTGAAGTTATCGCTGAAGCGGAAAAAGTATTGAAGAAAACGGAAGAGATTTTTGGCTACCGTTTTGAAACCGAGCACGGCTTATTTGGCGGAATCGCAATCGATGAGACAGGTACCCCTTTGCCGCAAAATACATTGGAGCTTTGTAAAAAAGCGGATGCAGTTCTGTTAGGCGCTGTAGGCGGTCCGAAATGGGACAACAATCCGAAGGAGCTTCGTCCTGAAACAGGATTGCTCGGCATTCGTAAAGAGTTGGGCTTGTTCTCCAACATTCGCCCAGCAGTTATTTTCGACTGTCTGAAGGATGCTTCCACATTGAAGCCTGAAGTATTGGAAGGAACGGATCTGATCGTTGTCCGTGAATTGACTGGGGGCATTTACTTCGGCGAGAAGTTCCGCCGCGAGGGTGCGCACGGTGAAGAAGCGGTTGACACTTGCGTATACAACGTGCAAGAAATTGAGCGCATTGCTCGCCAAGCGTTCGAAATTGCCCGCACGCGCAGCAAGAGACTCGCTTCCGTTGATAAAGCTAACGTTCTTGAAACATCCCGCTTGTGGAGAGAAACCGTTATTCGTATCTCCGCAGACTACCCGGATGTAGAGCTTGAGCACATTCTGGTTGATAACTGTGCGATGCAATTGCTTCGCCGCCCATCGAGCTTCGATGTAATCGTTACTGAGAACATGTTCGGCGACATTCTGAGTGATGAAGCAGCTATGTTGACAGGCTCCATCGGGATGCTGTCATCCGCTTCCCTGGGCGAAGGCGCATTCGGCTTGTACGAGCCCGTACACGGTTCTGCACCGGATATTGCAGGCCAAGGGATCTCCAACCCGATCGCAACCGTTCTTTCCGTAGCATTGATGTTCCGTTTGACATTCGGTTACCACGATGCAGCCGAAGCTATTGAACGTGCAGTAAAAGAGGTGTTGGATGCCGGTCATCGTACGGGTGACATCGCTGTTGACAAGAGCAAAGCAATTGGAACAACAGCCATGGGTGACTTGATCGTGAACGCTATTAGAAAATAAGGGCGGAAGCTTAGTGAAGACTCTTAGGTCCATTCGGTCAAGAATGCTTAAGGGTCTTTACTTTGTATGATATTAAACTTATATTTCACAAAATAGTCAGTAAATTATAATTATTATTAAATAGTAATTATTATAATATTGACTTTCAAGAGGTCGAATGTTACGATTTTAATCGAATAATCTCTAGTAATAAAAGGAGGAAATAAGCAGATGGCAGAACGTTTGGTAGCTAAGCAAGCTCCGGATTTTACACTTGAAACAGCTAATGGAGACGGTGTAGGCTTCGGCAAGGTTTCTTTATCCGATTATAAAGGTAAATGGTTGGTTTTGTTCTTCTATCCGCTTGACTTCACTTTTGTTTGCCCTACAGAAATTACAGCATTAAGCGAAAGCTATGATGAGTTCAAGAAATTGGACGCTGAAGTACTTGGCGTTTCTGTTGATAGCGTACATACCCACCGCGCATGGATCAACACTCCTGTTGACAGCAATGGTCTTGGTAAATTGAACTTCCCGTTGGGCGCAGACTTGACTAAACAAGTTGCACGCGATTACGGCGTATTGATTGAAGAAGACGGTATCGCGCTTCGCGGCTTGTTCATTATCAGCCCTGAAGGCGAATTAAAATATCAAGTGGTCAACCACAACGATGTAGGCCGTAGCGTAGAAGAAACTTTCCGCGTTCTGGAAGCATTGCAATCCGGTGGATTGTGCCCAATGAACTGGAAAAAAGGCGATAAGCACCTGGTAGCTCAATAAGCCGGCTTTCTAAATTTAAACAGCCTTTATCATATTTTAAAAAATCCCTCTGGTCTGCTATACTGCAGCTAGAGGGATTTTTGTAAATGGGCAGGAGGACATTCGAGTGGAAGTATTAGAGAGTTTAAAATACAGCGAGAATCATGAATGGATTCGAGTGGAGGGCAATCGCGCTGTAATCGGTATGACTGATTTTGCACAAGAGGAGCTAGGTCAGATCGTATTCGTGGAGCTGCCTGCAATCGGCGATGTTTTGAAAGCGGGAGAACCTTTTGGCAGCATGGAATCGGTTAAGACTGTATCGGAGATGTATGCTCCCGTGTCAGGGAAAGTAGTGGATATTAACCGTTTACTACAAGCGGATCCAAGCGCGATTAATATGGCGCCCTATAGTGGTGGATGGATGATTGTGATAGAAATTGCCGACCCGGCCGAGCTTGAGCAGTTATGGGATGCGCGGAAATACGAAGATACATACGGACATGAGTAAAAGCTTGAACACGAATAAACAAGGAAGCCTCCAAAGTCACTGCTGCCAGTGCGATGGAGGCTTTTTTTGTTTTAAGTCGTGGTAAGGTTTAGGCGCTTTGTTATTATTTCTTGGTAAGCTGCTTGTATTTTTCCATATACTTGACCACTGCCAGCACATAAGTGGCATGTGACCAGGTTAATGGCGCTACGGAAACCGGTGCTCCGTCAAAAGGATCGAGCTGTTCAGGCAATATGCCGCTTTCTATTGCATGTTTGACGACCCACTCCAGTGTGCCTCGCGGCTTTTCAAGGTCCTCAACCGTTTTGGCATATTCGATTTCCCATTCCGCAATCCAAAGCGTACAGATAATCCAGGGATTACCGGGTACTTTCTCAATGTCGGATGAACGTTGGAAGTAATAATCGTGATAATAGCGGGCCACTCCGCCAATATCGGTTTTGATGGTCAGATGCTCACGGTTTGCTTCCATCGTTTTGACAACGCGGTAGTCATCAGCGGGCAAAACGCCGAATTCGAATATTCCGTATACGCTGCTCTCGTAAGTACGGTCTCTTACCCATTGACCATTCTCCTGATACAGTCCTCTTACAAAGCGCTGCTCTTCTTCATCCCACAGATGCTTCAGAATTCCAGACTTGATACGCTCTGCGGTATGTCTGTAGCGGCTGCTTCGTTCCTCATCGCCGAACAGACTACAGAAATTCGCTGCCGCGATCAGCCCGCCGTATACAGCGGAGGTTGTGAACGTAAAGATGCCATAACGTTCCTCCCACAAGTCGTAGCTGGGCTTAGGCAGGTTCAAATCCTGATCAATATAGCTCGACATGAATCGAGCTGCACGACGAATCAGGGTGCGATATAAGGATTGCGGAAGCTCGATAGTACCGTGCTTCTGGAAGTCCTGCCACAAGGCAAACAGGACAAGTGCTGTTTCATCCTCTTGAATCGGCAGCTGTTCATTGCCGGCATGAATGTAAGGATGCCAGCTGGAGCCGACGGTTCCGTCTGGATTGTATTTATGATGGAGATAACCCTCCGGTGATAGAACATTGGCACAGAAATGGAAGAAAGGCGTAATCATCCCTTGATAGCCGGCCATGGACATCGCATAAGCGATTAAGGCGCCATCACGAGGCCACATATAGCTGTAATGGTCACGGTTGCTTTGCATGATATCAGAGTCATTGGCTGCAATAATCGCACCATTGACATCCGTTTGTGTACGAACAATGAGCAGGCTTTGCTTATACATCCGAATAATCTCCGGACTTAGATTGCCATAATCTCGTTCTGATTTGTTAACCCAACGCTGCCAATATACTTTGATGCGATCCAGCAGCTTGCCGGGATGGCTCTCTTTAACATAAGTGTCGAGCTTCTTGACTTCCTCCAGGTTTTTCCCGGCAGTCATCCAATAATACATCGTTTCGTTCGAGTTCGGCGGTACATGCAGCCGGAAGCTGATGGTGCTGTCTACAGAGCCTTGGGCAATGGCATTGCCCATCAGATGGCCATCTTCAGCATCCCTCCATGTTCCTTCAGCATTATAAAACCTTTTGACACCTGTCGTATATTGGAAAACTCCATCGGGTCCGGTGCTGCCGCTAAACATGAAATATTTATCCTTTTTATAGTGAAAGACGGTATTGTTAGAGGGGTAATAAGCTGCCGTATCCCCCACTTCGGTCTCATTGATAACCAAATCCTGATTGAAGAAAACACGAACCTCACGAACGGTATCCCGCTCATTATGAATTTGTATTCTTTTCAAGTAAATATCTTCTCGTTGATGAACTCCATCGTTAATAATAAGGGTGATACCCAAATGAGGATGTGTTGCTGTAACCTCGGTGATCAGGGAATCCTCGACATAGGAAAGATTAAAATCCCATTCCGGATCGCTTAGCCAAGCAAAGGCTCCATCAACCCATAATCCCACTCTACATTGATAGCCGCCGATGTGGTTTAATTGGCCCACATAAGGATAATATAAATCCCGCATATACGTGTACTGATCTAAGTTGATCAAAAATTTCCCGTTTCCGATGACTAATTGTCTTGGCAATCGACCCACATCCTTCTATTTCTGGAGTGTACTTCTTCAATTTAGAGTACCTTTTTCTTCCTGTATGGTCAATCCTAAGTAACGGATGAAAACGGATACTTAACGAAATTTTGAAAATATTTTCATTATTATCCTTAACCATTTCTATAATTCTACTATTTCCTCTATGAATAGGAACTATACTTGCTAATTTCGATTCTTGGACAAAATAAAATCTCCTGCCCGAAAGCGGAGATAGGGAAGCCCCTAAGCAGGACGTATATGAGTTTAATTTTACTTAGTCAATACATCGACGATAAGCTAAGGGTCAACGATCTGTTAAGTTGTTTGTATATTAGGAACTCGTTGAAGTTGGGTTAGCCGCATGACTAAATCGTAAGGATTATCGGATTGTATCAGCTGCTGTACTTGTTCTTGATCGATATTGTCGCAAATATGGCTGTGACCCGTATGATACTGGATATGCATCTGCGAAGATTGGTCGTCGTAGCTTACATAGGCAATCTGTTTGGAACTGATGGGAATATACTTCATGAGACCCTCTCCCTTCAAGATGGGAATGAAAAATCCGTATGCTGTGCAGAAGCTGCCCGGCAACGGATTTTCATCGTCTGTTTATATTTATGATTATTGAATCATGTTTAGACCGCAACATTTGGAGCTATTTTCCGTCTATAGTATAGGCATTTAAAATTTGCCCCTGTAAAGCGCTATCACAACAGATTTTGAATTATACAGCAGTTCATGAATATAATATTTCCTATGGAAACCAAGTAAAAGGAAACATTTAACTGTACGTTCATTTCGACAAAAAAAGAGGATTTCAGCAAGGTCAGGTAGAATAGAATAAAAATCGCTTTTTGCTGGAGATATCAAGGAGGCGTGATTCTATGAGTTTTTGCTGCGGCGCCAGTATGATCGGAACCCAAGGAACCTTGAAGCATATTCGTACCCAGATCCACAATGTGCCTTTGTTGTTTTGTCCTGTATGCCATCGTGTCGAGGTACATCATATGGTAGAAAGCGAATACGAAATTTTAGCCGAATACGCCCATGGGGACGGAGCTCCGGAAGTGGACTTTCAGGAATATGTAGATACCCGCAGTCAAGCGGAATTATATGAGAACTGCGTCAACCATGAGAATGAGGACCCGATGGAGGTCGTGCGAAGCCAGATTGATATGTCTTTGGATCTGCTAATGGTAGCCAAAACATGGCACGATGTCGAATGGGAAGAACAGCTTAAGAAAAGGCTGAACATTCTAAGCAAGCGCAGAAACAAGCTGAAGAACAAAAAGACGACGCGAGGCTTAACATAATCGGACTTGACAACGTCTCGTATAGGGACGTTGTTTTACTTTCAGACGAGTTGTTCTGACACAGTCATAATTTTCTCACATATTCATGTCAGAGAGGCTCCAAATTAGACAAAAGTCTGTGATCGGAGACGGCCATTAAAAGTTTACAATATAATGTGCCTGAAGACCTAGAACGACCCCCATAATCATCGCGGTCACAGCGAAAAACTATAGTGTGAGGTGGAACGATTGCTGCTTGTTTTATTTAAGAAGTTTCTCGGAAAACGTCAATCTCACTCATCAGAAACGTCGGATTCGCTGCCACCGGAACAACTGGTGCTTCAAATTCAACAAGGTGACTTACGATTACGCAATCAATTTATTACGGATTATCAGCCGTATGTTGCGAAAGTGACGAGCCGTTTTTGCAAAAGATATATAGACCCTGCAAGAGATGATGAATTCAGCATTGCTTTGGGTGCTTTCAATGAAGCCGTTAACCAATTCTCATCGGAGGCGGGGCGGTCGTTTCTCGGTTTTGCGGAGCAGGTCATACGGCGTCGCTTAATTGACTATGTCCGCAAGGAGCAGAGATTCGCACACCAGACCCCTTACAGCACTTTTGAGGTTGAGGATGATGAAGATAACATTGTAAATCCGGTGGAAATTCATCAGGCTATTGAGCATTATGAGAAGCAAAAAGGGATGGAGGAACGGCGAGGAGAAATAATAGATTTGAACCGTTGCTTATCTGATTTTGGCATTCAATTTGCGGATTTGGTAGACGCGTCTCCCAAGCATGATGATTCCAGGCAAGCTTTGTTTGCTATAGGCAGACAGCTGTCGGGGAATCCCGATTTAATGCGGACCATGCTGACGAAACGGATGCTGCCAATCAAAGAATTATTAGATTTGGTGGAGGTGTCTAGAAAGACATTGGAGCGTAACCGCAAGTTCATTATAGCTGTTGCTTTAATTTATAATGGTCCTTATCCGTACCTTAGGGATTATCTACATATCAAGGATCAAACACAGCTTATATAGAGAGTGGGGGGAAGCAAATGAATAAAGGCATCGTCATGGAGATGACGGATAAAAGCATCATAGTCATGCGTCAGGATGGCAAGTTTGATAAGATTTCCAGAAAAAACCGTTCTTGCGAAGTGGGCGAGGAAATTCTATATGCTGACGCAGGTGTTAATTGGGCTAATCCGTCTGTAGCCGGCCGTTCCGCAATGGTTGCGGCGGTCGTGTTCTGCCTCGTAGTTTTCGCCAGTTTTGCAGGCAAAATAGGCAGCTCCGAAGTCGTTGCCTATGTATCACTCGACATCAATCCTTCGGTTGAGATGGGGATTGATGAGAAGGAGCAAGTGCTCGAGCTTCGCGGCTTAAATGATGATGGATCGGAACTGATCCAGGCGGTTGATTTTAAAGGAAAGACATTAGAGAAAGTGACAGCTTCCCTGTTGGACAAGGCTGAACAGAAATCGCTGTCTAAGGGTGAAGCGGACATTGTAATCGCTAGTTCAATAGTCCTGGATAAAGGTACTGTGGATGATGCGAAAATTGCTGAAAAGCTTCGGCAGCAGGTAACAGAGCATATTAAGCAAACTCATCCTGACCAGACAGCCTCCTACCAGGTAGAGGCTTTCGCTGCGCCCCAGGAGATTCGCGCGGAAGCTAACAAAAGCGGCGTATCCATGGGTAAATATTCCGTTTATTTAAACGCTAAAAGCAACGGGGTTGAAGTGACGGTTGATGATTTAAAGAAAGAGTCTATTCATAAAATCATCAAGGATAATTCGGATAACAAATCCGCGGTTATTCAGCCCGAGAAAGTACCGACTAAGGAAGCTATAAAAAAGCTGATAGAGGAGGAGAAGTCGGGCGAACTGGATAAGAAGCTCGATGAGAAGAAGAAAGAACGGGCAGCCAAAGATAAAGATACCGGGAAGAACACGAATACAACCAATAACGGTAAAACAGATAACTCTAAAACGGATCCGAAAAAGCCTGCTGTTGGAAACAACAATAACAATAACAATAACAACAATAAAGAGGATGACCGCAAGGATGACAAAAAGACCGGCGGCTCTCCTGCCACTACCAAACCAAATACTTCAAAGCCGGATACTACAAAACCAGGAACTCAGTCTCCTGGTGCTGTTCGTCCCGTAGATAACAAGAAGGATGATGGTAAGGACGATACTAAGCACGATAATAAGAACGATAGCAAAAATGATAATAAAATCGATAACAAAAACGACAACAAGAAAGACAATGATCCTAAAAAGGATGACGGTAAGAAGGACGATAACAAAAAAGATGACCCCAAGCGTAATGATGATAATAAACAGCAGGACAGCAAGAAAACCGACGATAAAAATGATGATAAAAAAAACGATGATAAGAAGAAAGCAGATGATCTGAAAAAAGAGCTGGAAAAGAAGAACGAGACTCAGAAAAAAGATGATAAAGCCGATGATCGAAAAAAAGAAACGGACACTAAAAAAGAATCGGACAACAAGAAAGACACGGATAACAAGAATGATAAGCGCTAAACGCTTCTTGCTTGCTTAATGCTTGACACAAAGGCCCATAAGGGCCGATGTGTCTCTTTTTTTACGTATAAATTTACAGACCTTCATGACGGACGATGGATGGGTGTGATAAAATGAGAACTTGAATATACATAGAAAATTGAGTAAGGGAAATTTAAAAAAATCTATCTGTAACATGCTCATTGGCGGGGAGAATTGCAGGCTTTTTTAGTGAAGTGATGTTATAAGTTAATATGGGAATAGGGGAGAATAAGCCGTGAGATATACTTTATTTGGTCAAACAGGTCATCGAGTATCAGCTCTGGGATTCGGAGCGATGAATCTGCCAGGAGTTCCGTTGCAGCAAGCAGGAGATGCGCTAAATTACGCATTGGATCACGGCATCAATTATATCGATACGGCGGCGGGCTACCGCAACAGCGAGGAAATTATCGGTGAAACGATAGCTCACCGTCGTTCGGAATATTTTTTGGCAACGAAGACGAATAAGCGGGATTACGCATCAGCTAAGGAAGAAATCGAACGCAGCTTGGTACGCATGAAAACCGATGTTATAGATTTATTGCAAATTCACTATGTCAACTATGTTAATGAGTACAAAGCGGCTATGGATGAGAACGGAGCTTACAAAGCCGCGCTGGAGATGAAAGAAGCCGGAAAGGTTAGATTTATTGGAATCACTGGACATAGACCGGAGCTGCTGACGAAATGGATCAGTAACGGGCAATTCGATCAGGTTCTGTTTCACCTGAATTTAGCTCAACCATTTGCATTGAATGAGCTGATTCCCAAGCTAACGGAAATGGGAATGGGCAAGGTAGCGATGAAGCCTCTGTCAGGGGGATTTATTCAACCGGTTGAGAAAGCGATACGTTTCCCTTACAGCCAGGATGTAAACGTAATTATATCCGGTATGGTAAGCGTGGATGAGGTTAAAGAAAACTTGGCAGCCATGGAGCAAGAAGTTGGACAAGCTGAGCGTCAAGAGTTGGAAGAGCTGGCACTGCAGCTGGGAACTCATAATTGCCGCCGCTGTAATTACTGCTCCTGTCCCGTTGATGTAAAAATTCCGGATATTATGATTTCGAGCAAAATTCGCGATGTATTCGGATTGCTTCCGAAAGGCGAAGGATTTTTTGAAAAGCAAAAGGACAGTATCATGTCCTGTGCTGATTACGAGCCCTGTAAGGAGAAGCCGCTTTGCGAGCAGCAATGTCCGTATCATCTACCGATGCAGAAGGTTGTGCAAGAGGCGGCTTCGTACTATAGCTAATAGCTGAGCAGAGAAATGAAGAACCCGTCTCTGTGAGGTACAAATTGGAGGCTCATACCGATGGATTTAGACCAGCTGATGGTTAAGGATGATTTGGAAACCAGCCTGCATATTATGGAGCGGGATGTTGGGGATACCGCTGCCGAAGCGCTGCAGCGCGTTAATGCAGACGCGCTGATGCTTCTGTTAACGCCAGCGGAGCTAGACGACGCGGAGAGCTTGAAGGAATGGCTGCCGGCTCCATTGGCAGCCGAGGTGTCGGGGATGCGCGAACGGGGACAGTTCGCGGCCGGATTGGGCCAAGCGGAGGTGCTGCCGACGCTTGGGCTTTTGCCCTGCCGCTCGCTTGTGCTGGGCGGCCTTGGCCGCGCAGCGGCCGGCACGGACGCCTGGCGCGACGCAGGCGTCTACGCGGTCCGCGCGGCGCTGGCCCGCGGGCTCGAGCGGCTCGCGGCGCCGCTGCCGCGCACAGCCGCTGACGCGGCGGCTGTGCCGCTAGGCGAGCGTGTTCACGCGCTCGCCGAAGGGCTCTTGCTCGGCGGCTACCGCATGCCGAGCTACGCTGTGGCGGCACAGCCGCCCGTGCCTGCGCTGCGCGAGATCGCCCTGATCGCAGATCAGGCGACACTCGCGGCGCTAGGCGGCGGCAGCGCCGCCAAGGCTCTTGCGCAGCCGCTGGAGGCTGCGCGGGCGTTCGCGGTCGCGACGCAGTACGCGCGCGACCTGACGAACCTGCCCGGCAATGTGCTTGTGCCGGATACACTGGCCCAGGAGGCTGCCCGGGTGGCCTCCCAATACGGCATGGCCTGCACAGTGCTGGATGAGGCAGCCATTGTCGAGCATGGCATGGGAGGACTCCATGCCGTTGGCAAAGGCAGCGCCAATCCTCCGCGCATGATCTCTATCCGTTACCAAGGAACGGATTCATGGGATCATGTAGTAGGCTTGGTTGGTAAAGGCATCACCTTTGATACCGGGGGTATCTCGCTCAAGAAGCCGGACGGCATGGAAGAAATGATCAGCGATATGGGCGGTGCGGCTGTGTTGTTAGGGCTGCTGCATGCCGTAGGTAGACTGAAACCGAGGATTAACCTGGTCATTGTTATTCCAGCAGCCGAAAATATGCCGTCTGGAGCTGCTTTTAAGCCAGGCGATGTAATCAGGATGATGAGCGGCCATACCGTTGAGGTTTTAAATACCGATGCAGAAGGCCGTATTGTATTAGGAGACGGAGTCACTTATGCCAAACAGCTGGGCGCAACCCGGATTGTCGATGTAGCGACCTTGACCGGCGCTGTGCTGGTTAGCTTTGCCGATGTGGCTACAGGAGCAGTGGCCAATGATGAAGTACTGCAGCAGGAAATTATTCAGGCTGCTAAGCAGGCAGGGGAAAAAGTATGGCCGTTCCCTAATTATCCGGAATATCACGATATGCTCAAGAGTGATGTAGCAGATATAAAAAACGCCGCCTCACGCGATCGGTGGGCGGGCAGCATTACAGGCGGGCTGTTTATTGGATTTTTTGCCGGAGACACACCATGGCTTCATTTGGATACCGGCGGAACAGCCTGGCTGTGGAATGACCGCGGTACAGAGCCGAAAGGCGGCACCGGGACGATGGTTCGCACCTTGGCTCACTGGCTATGCAGTTCACAGATGTGAAGCTTAGGCCGAAATGCTTTTATTTTTACTTTTGCCCAGAGGGACGGTGTTTGTCGCAGACATCATCTGCAGCGCCGTATCCTCAAGATCGTTCATAGGGATAACCAGACGGGTAATTTCATCCGTTGTATAGGATAGATTGGCGGTTCTTAGCGCAAGCTGGGTAAGATCAATGCCGATCCAGCCGGTCTTGCTAGGGTGTGGGGTTAGGTCGAAGCCCAGAACGGAAAGTGATGCATGATTTTCGTTCGCGAGCTCTTGTGGATGTGGGGCAGGTTGAATATCGTTTAAATGAAAGTACAGCTTCTTGCTGTTCCAGCGAATGAAGCCTTGCTGGAAGGTAATGATCAATAGCGGGTCGTCCTCATTGGACTGTTTATAAATACGAACAGCTTTAAGGTCTTTCACACCGCGAATGTACTGGTTTTTTCGAGTATCCGGCAATGCCATCACAATGAGTATAGGCAGCGCGGTTGCCGCATACAAATAAAATGCTGATTGAAGAAAGATAGCGACACCAATTAAGGCCAGAAATACGAAGATATAAATAAATAATAATGATGATTGTTTTTTCGACATGAAAGCAATCCCCCAGATGGAAAACAGATATGGCCAAACTACACAGCATTTTCATTCTATCACATTGGTGGTAGTTTATTAAAGGGCTTCCCCTTTTAAGAGTTCGTTAAATTTTGTCAGACGCTCTTGTTTCCTGTCGAAGGAGTTACATTTCTATGGATTTATCGAATCTCATTAACCGACCTAGAAGAAAACCTTCTGCATACCGGAGGGGATTATGGGTTGCAACGCTGGAAGGCTTCCCTGCGATCGTTTTGCTGCAGATGCTGGGCGGCCCTTTTCTGACAGGCTATTTATTATTTCTAGGGGCGACCTCAGAAGAAATTGGCCTGGTCCTCGCTGTTACTACTCTTGTTAACGTAGCTCAAATCATGATAGCTTTCTGGATGCAAAAAATAACCAACCGCAAATGGACTCTGCTTATTTTCGGAGGATTGCACAGAGTGTTATGGGCGGCAACAGGGATTATTCCTTTTGTAATTGCCAAGGAGTGGTGGGTTCCTGTTTTTATAGTGATGTATTTTACGGCGTTTTTGTCAAATGCCGCAGGCAGCGTTGTATGGTCATCCTTAGTTAGTGATATGGTGCCTGCGCCGATTCGCGGCAAATATTTTGGACTTCGCAACACAATTCTATGGGCTATTGGAGCTGTAGCTATCTATGCAGGTGGACAAATCTTGGAGGCTTATCCAGGAGGAGAAGGGTTCCGGTATTTGTTTGTGATATGCGCCGTATGTGCAGTGCTTAATATAGTTGCCTATGCCTTTTATCCGAGCCCGCCTTTTGAGAAATCAACCGAAAGCCAATTGGGGCCAATGCTTCTCAAGCCTTATAGAGACAGGGGATTTCGGGCTGCGATCCTGTTTTTGTCGCTCTTCTTGTTCTTACAGGGTGTTGCGGTTCCTTTTTTTAACTATGTTATGCTGGACGTTATGAAATTAAGCTATGAAAGCGTTTCATTCTACACGATTGTGATGACCTTAGTCATGATGGCAAGTTATTACATATGGGGATTGCTGAATAGCAGATTTTCGGCCAAAACACTACTGCTATGGACTCTTCCTATTATAGCTGCATCTTGTCTGGCTTGGGGTGGCTTGGCGTTAATGCCCGCAGTTGTTGTGCTAACTTTGGTTCATGTCCTGCTAGGAATTGGGACCGGAGGATTTAATCTACTCGTATTCAATTATATTATTGGTGAAACTCCAAAGAGTGAAAGGCCTATGTTTTTCGCCGTATACTCAACTATAACAGGAATAGCCGGTTTTCTTGGTCCGATGCTGGGAGGATTTATGTATAAGCAGCTGGCCCTGTTTCCTTTATGGGTTCAGCAATATGGAGTTTCCTGCGCTGTTGGCTTGCTGCTGGCACTAATCGGTATGGCGGGGAAATATGTGTTTAGCATTCAATCGAAGGAAGTTATAAAGCAATAATGTAACCGGTAACAGTAATAGATGGATAGTGAGAACCTGGGGAGGTAACGTCAAATATGAAAAAAAGGATCGGAATTATAGGGCTTGGGGACATTGCCCAAAAGGTATATTTACCACTTCTTTCTGCAAACGAGCAGGTGGAGATTGTCGGATTAAGCAGCCGCACTACAGCAACGGTTACGAAGGTAGCCGATCAATACAGAATTGGCGGGCGTTTTGATTCTCTGGAAGATCTTTTAAAAGTTAAGCCGGATGCGGTGTTTATCCATAGTCCTACGGAGACTCATTATGAAATTGTAATGGATTGTTTAAAGCAAGGTGTAGCGGTTTATGTGGATAAGCCACTTTCCTACAGCTTGGCAGAGTCGGCCGCAATGGCTGAATTTGCTCTGAAGCAGGAGATTCTGCTCGCTGTTGGGTTCAATCGCCGCTTTGCCCCCATGTACTTGCGATCCAAAGCTTGGCTGGAGGAAGCCGGCGGCTTCGAGCAATGCACCGTTACAAAGCATAGAACCAAGCTGCAAAAGCACAGTGCCCGGCATACCCTTCACGATGACTTGATTCATATGCTGGATTTATTGCTTTGGTTGGGTGGAGACAAGCATGAAATTTTGCATTATGCACAGCAGACGGATGAAGCTGGAAGGCTGTTAATTGGAACGGGGAGCTTGGCTTTCACGAATGGAGATCAGCGATCCGGTACCAGATACGGTCAATTCAGTATGGTTCGGCGTGCCGGTTCTGATCTGGAGAAGCTGGAGCTTCACGGGTCTTTCCGATCGGCTGAAGTAGTGAATATGGATTCAGCTATTTTGTCAGCCAGCACTGCTTCTCCGCAAATCAGCAGCTTTGGCAGCTGGGACGGAGTTCTTCATCGGAGGGGCTTTGCTGGAATTGTAGATCATTTCATACATTGCCTGGATCATCCCGAAGCCTGCTCAGTCAGCGCAGCTCACGTTCTTGCCGTACATGAGCTTGCAGATCGTTTATCGCCTTCATGATTTATCATATTATAATGCCTGCATAATATTATCCAGTCGTTTCAACAGAGGGACATGTGTGGGAGGTGCTGATCCATTATTACAAATCGGTATGAACAGTCTGCTATTTACGAGCAATCATTTAAATTATGCTCCTCAGGTATCGCTTGCGCCGGCATGGATGGACAGATGATAATAGTCAATCCTGCACTATGCGGTTTACTGGGGTACGATGAAGAGGAGCTACTGGCCCTAACGTATTTCGCATTAGTCCATCCGGCTGATTTGCAAGCATTTCAATTGCAAATTGAACAATTGAAGGAGCACGTCCCGTCTCTCGTTCCATTTGAGCTGCGTATGATACATAAGTCTGGACAATCGATTTGGACGACTCAGCAGCTGTCTTTGATTACGATTGATACGGTTGATTCGACCGATTCGGTTCAGTCGGGTCAGCAGTCCGTTCTTCATATCCATATTACTGGAATTTCCATGCAAAAAAGGCAAGCGGAACAGGCTTTGATCAAAAGCCAGAGAAGCTTGGCAGAAGCTCAAAAAATCGCATGCATTGGCAGCTGGGATTGGGATATCCAAAAGGATGAAATCATCTGGACGGAACAATTATTCTGCATTGTTGAACTGCATCCGTCTCGTGTCGTCGGCAAGTCCAATAACATAATGAATTTTGTACACCCCGATGACCGGGAACAATTCCAGCAGAAGCTGGGGCTGGCTACAACCTCTGGCATGTTCGAGCTGGAGTGTCGGCTTATTACGGCCAAAAGACATAACAAACATGTATATATTCAAGGTATTGTCATATTGGATGAGCAGGGAGCACCTCATAAAATTCAAGGAATAGTCCAAGACATCTCGGAGCGCAAGCAGTCGCAAGCACTATTAGAGGAAACCTATGACAGGTATACTTCTCTAAAAAATTATAATCCCGATGCCATAATGGCACTTGATCGAAGAGGAATTATAACGTCGGCTAACCCTGCAGCCAAGGATCTCTCGGGTTATACCATTGAGGAATTAAAGGGTGTACATTTTACAAGCTTGCTGCATGATGAGGATGCGTCAATTATGACAGGGCGGTTTAAGCTGTTGATGAAGGGAGAACAAATAGAAAGAGCGGACATCCGAATGCTGCATAAGGATGGTCACGTTATTGATCTGCTTGTAACACTTGCCCCTATCATTATCCAGCAGCAATTGACTGGATGCTACGTTATGGTTAAGGATGTTACAGAGCAGAAGAAAAGGGATGAGATGCTGCGTAATTCTGAAAAGCTGTCGGTTGTAGGTCAGCTGGCTGCCGGAGTAGCGCATGAAATCCGTAATCCGTTAACTGCACTTAAGGGATTTATTCAGCTCATGCTGCACAGTAATCAACAGGTTCCTAAGTATTTGGACATAATGAAAGAAGAGCTGGAGCGGATTGAGCTTATTGTAAGCGAGCTGCTGGTGTTATCCAAGCCCCAATCTTTGCAGCTGAAATCAATGAATTTGAAGGACTTGGCTGAGGAAGTAATGGCTTTAATCGGCACACAGGCCATTATGAACAATATAGAAATTATATTGATTGCCGAGCAAGATCATTACCCGGTTTATTGCGATCCTAACCAGATTAAACAAATTATCATTAACTTTTTGAAAAACTCCATTGAAGCGATGAAAAAAGGTGGAGTCATAAAAATACAGCTAACAGATGAAGCTTCTACTGGATACATCGTTCTTAGTATTGAGGATCAAGGCAGCGGTATCCCTGAAGAGCTGCTGACACGCTTGGGCGAACCCTTTTTCACAACTAAAGAGGGCGGCACAGGCTTAGGGCTGATGATCAGCCATAAAATTATTGAGCAGCATGGCGGGCAGTTTTTTGTGACAAGCAAGCTGAATGAGGGTACACGGGTAGAAGTGAGGTTTCCCCTCCCAACAGAGAGACAGGTTATAGGTACATAGAGCAGGGGTATAATAAGAGGAGACGGACTTTCGGGAAAAAGAGGGAGACAGTGAAAAATGAGTAAAATTACAAATGACCGAGTACCGCCGGGACAAACTTTAACCGAGGGATTCCCGGTTCTGCACTACGGCACGGTCCCTTATTACAATGATATGAGCAAATGGGACTTCAAGCTGTTCGGGCTAGTTGAAGAAGACGCAACGATTAGCCACAAGGATTTTATGGCGTTACCGCGGCAGGAGTTCAACAACGATATCCACTGCGTGACGACATGGTCGAAGCTGGACAATGTATGGGAGGGTATTGCCGTAAGCGAGGTGATGAAGCGGGTTAAGCTGAAACCTGAGGCGAAGTATGTCATGCTGCATGCGGAGCACGGATGGTCAACGAATTTGCCGCTGGAAGACTTCTTGCGGGAAACCTCCTTCTTCGGCATCCGACATAACGGGCAATTGCTGACCCCGGAGCATGGTTATCCTGTACGAATGGTGGTGCCCCACCTATATTTCTGGAAAAGCGCCAAGTGGATTCGTGGTATTGAGTTCATGGAGAAGGATAAGCCGGGCTTCTGGGAGCGTAATGGCTATCATATGTACGGCGATCCTTTTAAAGAGCAACGTTATGATTTTGACTAGGCTTTAAAGCGCCTGTTTTTGAACAGTCCAATCTCTATTACTCCTTCGTTCATAAAATGCTGAAGATTTGTTTACTTCTACGGGTGTAATTCTCGTTCTTTTCATATTGTTGGTTAATGTTTCTCGTGCATTTATCTAACAAAAGACAGCCCTCTTTCCTTCGGGATTGAGGGCGCTTTATTTATATGTTTAAGAATTCTTACAGTTCTGTTAGGGCATTATATATTTTGGGACTGCGCTGACAAAGCGGTTTCTATCATAAAAACGAAGGAGTGAGATGAATGGATAAAAACAAAGACCGCAATATACAAGAAGGTTCTGACAGCAGTGCGACAAACATGTCAGGAGTTGGAGAAGCTGTAGGAACTACGGGCGGTGCTGTCGTAGGTGCTGTAGTGGGTTCCCTATTAGGCCCTGTTGGTACCGTTGCAGGTGGAATCGCAGGTGCAGCGCTAGGCAATAAAATGGGCGACAGTGTTGAAGGTAACGATAATAACACGAATGAAAACGAAAAATAAGGTTAGATATATCTTCCAAGTGAGGATAAAAAGAGGTGGCGGGGAAACCTATCCGCCTTCTTTCTATTTTAAAAGGCAGCCATCGCTATAGTAGCGAAGCTGCCCTTTCATGTTTATTCCAGGTTGGCATGATTTCCGAACATGGCTGAGGAATCTAAATCCAACCTGTTCATCATTTGGAGAATGATTGAATCGAACAGCAGAAGAATACTCTGCTCAAACAAAGAGCCCATAGGCTGAATGCTTGTTAGACCGCTATCCGTTGTGTCCTTGGATAGGGCGGGTATTTGAATGACGATATCTGCTAATCGCCCAATGGATGAGTCAGGAATAACTGTTGTGATCGCTACAGCAGCCCCTATGCCTGCAGCTTTAGCCGCCATGGCAAGCAAGCTTTTCGTTTCTCCTGAGCCGGAGCCAATGATCAACAGATCTTCTTTCGATAAACCCGGTGTCACAGATTCACCTACAACATAAACCTGAAGCCCCATATGCATCATCCGCATAGCAAAAGCTTTCATCATGAGACCGGATCTGCCGGCTCCAGCCACAAAGATCCTTTCTGCTTGCAAAATATGTTCTACTAATTTCTCAGCGGATTCCTCAGAGATTAAAGATGCCGTACGATTTAACTCTTTTATAACCTCATTTGTATATTGAGTAATCTGCATAATTACACGCCTTGTTTAACTAATGATTGCATTGTTGCAGCTGCAAATTTTTTGTTTTCATGGCCAGTAATGCCGCCGCCAACGATAACAAGATCGGGATTTGCCAGGATAACTTCCGGCAGGGTATCCAGCTTGATACCGCCTGCAATAGCGGTCTTGGCATGCTTGACCACCCGTTTAATAGCTGCAAGCTCTTCGAAGGAATTTTTTCCATCAGCCTGATGGTCGTAGCCGGAATGTACACAAATATAATCTACCCCGAACGCATCGATTTCTTTCGCGCGACCTTCAATATCTTTTACATTGATCATGTCTACCATGATTTTGCGGTTTTGCTTTCTAGCTTCCTCTACCGCGCCTTGAATCGTTTTGTTATCCGAAACACCCAACACGGTAATAATATCAGCACCGGCTTCAGATGCTTTCATGACTTCATAGCCACCGGCATCCATAATTTTAAGATCAGCCAAAACCTTCAAATGAGGAAAGGCTTCTTTGATTTCCTTGACGGCCCTCAGCCCTTCATTGATAACAACAGGTGTGCCGATTTCAACGATATCTATATAAGCTTCGACTTCCTTGACGAGCTCCTTAGCTTGAGGAATATTTACAAGATCCAATGCTAGTTGAAGTTCCATTAATACCTCTCCTTTATAACAATTAGTTGTAATTTTTCTGAACAAGACTTATTCTAGGACTTAACTATCCAATTGGGAAGTACGCACTTGTAAGTGGTGTAGTTACTCAGAAGATACTATTGAGCCTGGCTTGATGATTCGGTTCGGGTGTTATTAGACATTCTCTTGAAAAAGGAGTGAAGTAATCATGGCAAGTGAGTTAAAGGAACGGATTAACCTGAAGGAAATTAATTGCGAGAAAGAATTGACTCTTGCAGTTATTGGGGGGAAATGGAAGCTGATTATTCTTTGGCATCTGGGGTTAGAGGGGACCAAAAGGTTTAGCGAGCTGAAAAAATTAATCCCTTCTATCACTCAAAAGATGTTAACTAACCAGCTTCGTGAGTTAGAAGAGGACCAACTGGTGACACGTAAAGTGTACGCCGAAGTTCCTCCAAGAGTGGAATATTCATTAACGGATTATGGTGAAAGCTTAATGCCTATTTTAAAAATGATGTACAACTGGGGCAAGGATTATGGTGAGAAGGTAATCTGGAATGAAGGCTCTGAGTCATAAAGGCATTGGAATAGTGTCAGGAGCTTCGTCTTGACCTGTGCTCCCAGAATCCAAACACGGTGGCCGCGGGAAGTGAGTATCCGTAAACCCTGAGCAAGCTGGATGGCGGAGGATTTGACCGTGAAGCGGAGTTCTGGGCCAAAACGTCGGTTATCCAAACCTTGAATAGATGAATCGCGAATATGCTAAATTTAACAAATGAAATTGTAGAGGTTTAGAATGATGTTAATAACCCCCTAAGGGAATTGCTCCCTAGGGGGTTATTTGCGTTTGTAGGTTAAAACAAGCTGATTGTCAACGAAAGCCGTGCGGTTGCAAGTAATCACCTAACTTCAAGTGAGATGATTATAGATTGGGGTGGATTTGGCGCCCATAATGAAAATGCAGACGGGCAGAGTTCAGGAGTGAAGGGGGATAGGGCTTAAATTACTTGGTGTAGGTTGAAAGATAAGCGTATTAAAGGAGGAACATGCAACATATGAAGCAAATGATACGAATGAAGAGATGGATAAGCATCGTTATGACAGCGGTTCTAATACTGGCTTCAATACCGTTAAACAGTGGTAACGTGCAAGCGGCAGTGACTTTGCCGTACTTTGAAAATTTTGAGACTTGGACTTCGGGAAATGTATTGAGCAGTTTAGGTACGGCTGGGACAGGTACTGCAACGACCTCCAGTAATGTAACGGTAAAGGATATCAAATTCGCAACTACCATTCTTGAGAATCTGATCAATACCACAGCGGTATCAGACCTTAATGCTAAGGTTGTTGACCTAAATGGTAGCAAGGTGCTCCATTTAATTGATAATGTTTCGGCCAGTAAAGGAAGTATTAGTGCTCTGACTACCTTTACCCCTCAAACTGTTGCTAGCGGGGCAAAGTTTAATATGGAGTATGATTTTTTGACTAACACTCTCAGCGGGGGAACGAATACAAACGCCCGGTTTCGGGTTGCAAACAGTAGTAATAACATAAGGCCAATTTCTATTGAAACCGGATCTGGCAATAAACTTCAATATCGAAATGCCAGTAATGCTCTTACGGACTTCTCTCCGCCACTGAACTTCAGTACCGGTAAATGGTATCACATAAAGTTTGAACTTGATTTATTAGACTCTAAATATAACGTTATTGTTACGGATAGCAGCAATACATACACGGCTTCATCCGTAAGTTTTATTACCTCACCTACCTTCACAGATATCGGTGGCCTTGAGATCAATACTGGCGATGGGGCTCAAATGGAATTTTATTTAGACAATATCAAAGTGTACACAGCACTTCCTGCTCCAACGCTTTCAGCGCCAACCGTAGCTTCCGGTAAAGTTGACTTAAGCTGGAGCTCTGTAACGGGTGCAACGTATTATAACGTCAAACGCAGCAATACAAGCGGAAGCTTGTACACCTCCATTAATACAAGTCCAGTAACGGGGCTTAGCTACTCAGATACGACGGTAACGAACGGACAGGACTATTATTATGTCATTACAGCCGTTAGCCCGGTAACCGAAAGCGTATACTCCAATCAGGTAAAAGCATCGCCAATCGCTCCTAGCGCTCAGCCTGCACCATCAGGATTGACGGCAATTGGTGGCAATAATAAAGTCGATCTTCAATGGACAGCAGCCACTGGTGCGGCATCCTATAACGTCAAGCGCAAATTGACATCGGAAAGCTCCTACACCATTTTGCAAAATGTTGCAGCACTAAGCTTCACCGACAACAGCGCTCTTAATGGAACTGCCTATGACTATGTGGTTACGGCCGTTAATGTGTCATCGGTAGAAAGTGCAAACTCCAATTCTGTATCGGCGACACCTAATACTCCTTCGCTTCCTGCTGCACCGGCAAATCTGGTGGTTTGGGCAGGCGACAAGCAAGCAAGTTTATACTGGGGCAGCGTGTCGGGGGCGGCCTCATATAAAATCAAACGAAGCGCGAAGGCAGGTGGCCCGTACACGGTTATCAACACTGTGAACGCTGGCAATGCAAGCTTCACAGACACCGGCTTAACTAACGGAACCACTTATTATTATGTGGTGACTGCTGTAAACGCACTGGGAGAAAGCGACAGCTCAAGCGAGGTGTCGGGCAAGACAAGAGCTTTTCTAATTAATGATAATTTTGAAACAAGCGTGCTTGGAGATACACCGTCAGGGTATGTAACTATTGCTGCAGCAGCGGATGCTGCGATTAATAACATAACCGTAATTAACAATAATAATTTGACGAATAAATATTATTTGCCGACTGAGGCTGCACCGGCAAATAATAAATCACCAGCTATTATAGGAAATTCAACTAATGTATTGTGGATCAATGATAATGCAAATGCAAGTCGCAGAGGCGGCTACACGAATACTTTCACTCCGGTATCAGGTAAAAACGGCCTAACCGCTGAGTTGGATTTCATGCAGCCTAAAGTCATTGGTGATTCTTATCCTTTAGAATTGCTCGACAGCTCAGGCAAGACGGTACTTTCATTCAGTGTTACGAATCTCAATACTTTTTTACCCATTAACCCTAGTAATGCAGTCAATTGGTATAATCTAAAATTCGTTGCCGATACAGGTACAAATTCTGCTGATGTATTTCTTAACGGAATTTACGAAGGAAACTATAAGTTTAGTACACTAGACACCAACATTTCCAAAATTCAAGCAAGAACAGCCGGGTCGTCAACTGGTAGTATGTATGTTGATAATGTGAGAGTTTACAAGCAAAGTGCTGTAACTCCACAAATGTTGACCACAGCAGGCGCTAACAATATGGTAGTGCTTAAGTGGGGCGCAGCTAGTGGAGCAGATTCGTATAACGTATATCGAAGTACAACTTCCAAAGGCGCTTATACGCGTGTTGCAACCGATCTGTCTTCACCAACCTATACGGATACGGGATTGGAGAACAAGAAAAATTATTATTATGTTGTCACTAGTGTTAATGCGAGCGGGGAAAGTGATTTCTCTCACGAGGCCTTGGGCTATCCGAACAACGTACAGCCTCCTGCTTCAGCACCCGTATTTTCTAATACGGCTATCCGGGACAGCCAGATTACCCTGAATTGGAGCGAAGTACAGGGCATAGATGGAGATGGCATGAAAGTCGTTTCCACCTATACACTCTATAGAAGTACGACACCAAATGGTCCTTTTGTTACAGTGGCACAGAAGTTTGGCGGTCTGACGTACCTGGATAAAGGTCTAGTTGATGGTACGGAGTACTATTACCAAGTTGTAGCTGAAAATATGGGAGGCAGCAGTCCGAGCTCTGACCTTCTAAAAGTCGCCCCAGCAGCGCCTGTAGGAGCACCGACTCTATTAAGTGCTGTACCAGGAAACGGCAGTGTTACTCTGAATTGGTCCCCGGTGGCCAAGGCTACAGGGTACAGTGTAAAAAGAAGTACTGCTAGCGGCGGACCTTACACAGAATTTAAAGCGGCCGGTACTAGCTACACAGATAACAGTGCAGCTAACGGAACGATTTACTATTATGTCATAACGGCATTTAATGCATCACAGGTAACCGAAATTAATCCTGAAAAGATAGCTATGCAAGAAAGCAGGATCTCTAATCAACTGAAGGTGATGCCATACATTCCTGTATCAGGTGCGCCTGTTCAGCCGATAAACTTACAAGCAGCTGTAGATACAGGCAGTGTGAAACTTACTTGGAGCGAGGTGCCTGGTGCAACCCAATACAAGGTGAAAAGAGCGACCACAAGTGGCGGTTCCTATGATCCGGTAGTTTCAAGCAGTGCAGCATCCTATGAGGATAAGAGCGTTGTCAACGGAACGACTTATTATTACGTGGTCTCAGCAGTGAATGCGAGTGGAGAAAGTCAACAATCAGATGAGGTCGTGGTGCTCCCGGCTAAAGTGCTTACTGTTGATGCCAGTCCCACAGCGGACCAAGGGACGTTCAAAACCATTCAAAGCGCTGTAAACAGCATTCCGACAACCAATACGGAAAGAACGGTCATTTATATCAAGCCAGGAACGTATACGGAGAAGCTGGTTGTAACTCGTCCATATGTCAGTCTTGTCGGGGCGGGGATGGATGTGACCAAAATCGTGTATGGTGATTACGCAGGAACAGCGGCAACGACAGGTCAACCGGGACATACCGGCAACACCTTCCTTAGCCAGACCGTTGATGTCAATGCAGATTACTTCATGGCTGCCAATTTGACGATCGAAAACAGTGCTGGTCCACGTTCTGCAGTAGCGCAGGCTGTAGCGTTATCATTGAAAAGCGATATGGCGACATTCGAATCGGTCAAATTGATTGGCTATCAGGATACGTTGTATACCGGATTGAATGCTGCGGGGAAAGGCCGTCATTATTTCCATAACAGCATTATTCAAGGAGATGTCGATTTCATTTTCGGTGAAGCTCCAGCTGTAGTATTTGATAATGTGAAAATGGTTCTCGTCAGCCAAACGGGCGGTGGAGGACACATCACGGCAGCTGCACAAAAAAATACAACAGATGTCGGGTATGTGTTCTTGAATTCCCAAGTTGTTGATGATGCTTCGGCACAAGGCGTTTACGATTTGGGACGCCCATGGAAGGATAATGCCAGCGTCAGCTTTATTAATACGTTAATCGATTCTAAGAAGTTCCTTAATGCTGGTTGGATTGCGGCTTGCGCGGGGACTTGCCTTTCGTACTCTTTTAACGAGTATAACAGCTATGGAGCAGGAGCAGATGCGGCTTCGCGGCAGATCGCCAAGCAACTGACGGGCTCAGAAGCAAGCAAAACCATTTCTACTCTTTTCAGCGGTTGGGATCCTTCAATTCCTGTCATGATGCCGAAGGTAAGTTACTTGCCGACAGTATCCGTTACTAATTCAACCTTTGACAAGAAGATTGCCAATCAAGCTGATATTCAAGTTATGCTGCAAGCTAACGGAATAGCTTTGAACAAAATTAAAAATAATCAGACCGTACTCGGTAAATCAGATTATTCGGTTAGCGGCAGTGTCGTTACCCTTAATAAATCCTTCCTTGCAGGACTTCAGACAGGGGCAACAACGCTGGTTTTCGAATTCGGAGAGAGCTTTGTTCCTCTAACGATCCATGTAGTGGATACCTCCGCAACGGATATCGGGAAGCAGATACTTGCTGTCAACGATGGATGGGCTTCCTTTACAACGGGAACGAAAGGCGGAGCAGCGGCCGAACCTGCCAATATTTATACAGTAACTAAGCGTAGTGAGCTGATCAAAGCATTAGGCGGTAATAATGGTACCAATGCTACGAATGCCACTCCAAAGATTATCTACATTAAGGGCACTATTGATATGAATGTGGATGATAATGACAATCCGGTAGGCATGGAGTATTACAAGGATGCGGCGTATGATCTGAATGCTTATCTGGCAGCATACGATCCGGCGGTTTGGGGAAGAACATCAGTGCCTTCAGGCCCCCTTGAAACGGCTCGCGCTGCGTCAGAAACGAATCAGGGCAACAAGATCAAAATTAATGTAGGCCCTAACACGACAATTGTTGGATTGCCTGGCTCAAACGCCAAGGTTTTGGGTGGTAATCTGATGATTCAGAACGTGGATAATGTCATTATTCGCAATATTGATTTCCAAAATGCCTTTGATTATTTCCCGCAGTGGGACCCGACTGACGGGGATACAGGTAATTGGAACTCTGCTTTTGACAATATTACGATTAAAAACGGCACGCATATTTGGATCGACCATAATACGTTCAGTGACGGCAGCCAACCTGACGACCACAATCATACGTATTTCGGACGCAAATACCAGCTGCATGACGGAACTCTGGATATAACGAATACATCCGATCTGATCACGGTATCTTACAATTACTTCCACGACCATGATAAAACAACTCTTGTTGGCGGAAGTGATAGTTTTACAGGCGATACGGGCAAAGAAAGAATTACATTCCATCATAATTATTATCAAAATGTAGGCCAACGCGCGCCTCGCGTTCGTTACGGGCAAGTTCATCTGTACAACAATTTCTATGAAGGGTCCTACAGCCATCCGACCTATCCGTACTTGTACTCGATGGGAGTTGGCGTTGAATCGCAAATTTATGCGCAAAACAATTATTTTGTCCAAGACGCAGGGACACCGGCACAAGCTTTAATTCAAGTGCTGGGAGGAAAAAACTTCACAGATAAAGGTTCTGTACTGAATGGAGCGGAAGTAAATATTGCAGCAAGCAGCGGTGGTTTAAGTGATGTTAGCTGGACTCCTACGTTGTTTACTTCGATGGATGCAACTAAGGAGGTACCTGGGAAGGTTACGGCACAAGCTGGGGCAGAAAATACACTGCCTGTAATGTCAGCTCCGACCCTTACAGCAACACCGTTTTTGAGGCAAGTGAACCTTTCGTGGAATGCTGTAACAGGAGCCAAAACCTATAGTGTGAAGCGCAGCTTAACTAGCGGCGGTCCATACGAGCTGGTGGCTGATAAGCTTACTTCAACAAGCTATGTGGATACAGGATTGATCCGCAGCATGACATACTATTATGTAGTTACAGCTGTGAAAGCTGCTGGGGTGGAAGTTACATCCAATGAAGCGAATGCAAGAGTAACCTACGAAGATTCCAATAAATCTTCAGGCAATTCTTCATCGACTCCATCGGGGTCAAGTGGAGGTACAGTAACTGCTCCGGCAAACGATTCGAGCATTCGTGTGACGCCATTGAGCGAGAAAAGAGCGGATGGAACCACGGTAGCAAGGGTTATTGTGGATGCGGCGGCTCTGTCTAAAGCGCTGGATAGTTTGCTTGCAGCTGGCAGCAGTACTGCTGAACCGAAGATTCGTATTGAGGCCGAAGTGAAGGAAACAGCTGCAACGGTTGAGATTCCTGCTTCCTCCATATCGGATGTGCAAGGTAAAGTACCTGCGGCGGTTTTGTCCATCAAATTGGATAATGTCACATATAGCTTGCCAGTGAAATTGATTGATGTAAAAGAACTGGCAAAAGGATTAGGCGCAGATGTTAAAGATGTGAAGGTAATCATATCGATAGAAAAGGTTACAGGAGCATCCGCAGCTGGACTGGAATCCAAGGCAAAAGAAAACGGATTGAAGCTGCTTAACCATGGTGTTGATTTCAAAATTACGGTTGAAGCCAATGGCAAATCTACATCCATTAATGATTTTGGCAGTACTTACGTGGAACGAACACTGGAAATTCCAAACATGGTTGATCCGAATAAAGTAACAGCTGTCCTTTATAACCCTGCTACCGGCAAACTAATCTTCGTACCGGCGATTATGAAGGTAAATGGCGGTGTTACAGGCGTGACAATCAAACGTCCGGGGAATAGTATTTACGCCATAGTAGAGTCGGGCAAAACGTTTGCCGATTTGAACGGTCACTGGGCTAAGAGCGATATTGACCTGCTGGCATCCAAGCTGGTGGTCGATGGAACAACAGCAACAAGCTTTGCACCCCAAAGCCCAATTACACGTGCTGAGTTTGCTACACTTCTCACGCGCGCCCTGGGCTTGAACGAAGGGAATAGCACAGCATACTCCGACGTGTCGGCTAACGATTGGTACGCGGGTTCTGTAAGTGCTGCTTCTAAAGCAGGTCTGGTTGCTGGCTTCGAGGACGGTTCCTTCCGTCCGAGCGCCAATATCACCCGCGAGCAAATGGCTGTGATGGTCAGTCGTGCAATTGGTCTGGCTGGCAAGAAAGTAGACTCTGATGCGAAAGCATTAGCTGTTTTCACCGACAGCAAGGCTATCAACAGCTGGGCATCAAGCGCTGTCGCTCAGTCTGTGAATGCCGGTATTATTAACGGCAAGTCGGCTGACGCATTCATGCCTAATGAACATGCAAGCCGTGCAGAAGCTGCAGTCATGCTGAAACGATTGCTGCAATTCGTTGAATTTATGAACTAAACGCATTACACATTGAAAGAGCAGGGAGATCATTCTCAATGTCATTAAGTTAACATCGAGATCATTCTCTCTGCTCTTTCTTAACATATAAGAGGGAGTTAATTGCTTTATAGCGCTCCCTCTGGTACCCTTTCTAATGCTGCTTAAGTGATCGTGCGTGAACAGATGTTCAGAGGTTGCTTTCATTCTAAAGGAGACTAGGATTTTCGGAGGGCTGCCAAAAAGAAAGGCGATAGATGGAAATCCTCCCGTTAATTCAGTCTGGATATCGTTAGAAAGCAATCTAACTGGAAATACTCCTGCTAATAGAGGTGATAAGGGGTGATATCACCCAAAATCCTTAGAATTAGCATGAGAAATTCCAGTTATAGGGCTTGGAACGCTATTATGTGGAAAAATAACGTGACATTTGGATCTCTGTCAAGAAAGTAGACACTCAAATAAGAGATATCACACAACCTTTTTGTAATACATGGCCTCGTATTGATCCGGTGAAACATAGC
>NZ_JBHTGY010000057.1:0-271821 GCF_042676305.1 Paenibacillus sp. GCM10027630
ACGCGTTCCCATCTCGAACACGACCGTTAAGCCCTCCAGCGCCAATGGTACTTAGACCGCAGGGTCTTGGGAGAGTAGGACGTTGCCAAGCAAAGCAACAGAAAAGAGTCTTTTGGGTTTATATCCAAAAAGACTCTTTTTGTTTTATGAAACTTTGAAATTGTAAGGGGCATACTAAGAAAAGGAAAGTTTGGGAGTCATATTTGAATATTTTACAACTCCTTCCAACGCTTCCAAGAGCAGAACAATATATACTTGACATTAAAAAAGGCCTTTTGATACTATTGCAATAATATCTACCGGCAAGTATGAAAATGAGGGAGGATTTAGTTCCGTGTGGGAAAACAAGTTTGCTAAAGAAGGACTAACATTTGACGATGTATTATTGGTACCGCGAAAGTCGGAGGTTTTTGGTAAAGAAATCGATATTTCAACGCAGTTGACGGATAAGATTAAATTAAACATCCCTTTGCTTAGCTCTGCAATGGATACAGTAACGGAATCGGCTTTGGCCATTTCTATCGCAAGAGAAGGGGGCATAGGGATTATTCACAAGAATATGCCTATCGCCCAGCAGGCCGAGGAAGTTGACCGGGTTAAGCGTTCAGAGAGTGGAGTTATAACAAACCCGTTCTCACTTACAGCTGAGCATCACGTTTATGATGCCGAAGAGCTGATGGCTAAGTACCGTATCTCCGGTGTACCGATTTGTGATGAGAATAAAAAGCTTGTAGGCATTCTGACAAACAGGGATCTTCGTTTTGTACATGATTATTCGATCAAGATCAAGGATGTTATGACACGCGAGAATCTAGTCACGGCTCCTGTAGGAACAACCTTGCAGCAGGCAGAAGGCATTTTGCAAAAGCATAAGATTGAAAAGCTTCCAATCGTTGACGAGCATAACACACTTAAAGGTCTTATAA
Source organism: Paenibacillus sp. GCM10027630 (assembly GCF_042676305.1). Taxonomy (NCBI): domain Bacteria; kingdom Bacillati; phylum Bacillota; class Bacilli; order Caryophanales; family Paenibacillaceae; genus Paenibacillus; species Paenibacillus sp. GCM10027630. The sequence goes on from NZ_JBHTGY010000057.1 coordinate 927, forward strand.
CGATTAAGGATATTGAGAAAGCCATTCAGTTCCCTAACTCGGCGAAAGACAAGCAGGGCCGTTTGGCAGTAGGTGCTGCGGTAGGTGTCTCCAAGGATGTAATGGAGCGTGCTGCGGCTTTGGTTGAAGCAGGAATTGATATGATTGTTGTAGACTCCGCGCATGGACATCATATTAATATTTTAAAGACGGTTAGGAAGCTTCGTGATCAATACCCTGATCTTCCTATCTGTGCTGGTAATGTTGCTACTGGTGATGGTACGAGAGATCTAATTGAAGCTGGCGCATCGATGGTAAAGGTTGGTATTGGTCCTGGATCAATTTGCACAACTCGTGTTATTGCAGGTATTGGTGTACCGCAAATTACAGCCATCTACGACTGTGCGTCGGTTGCCAAGCAATATAATGTGCCGATAATCGCAGACGGCGGGATTAAGTACTCTGGGGACGTTACAAAGGCTATTGCAGCTGGCGCAAGCGCAGTTATGATCGGGAGCCTGTTCGCTGGTACCGATGAAAGCCCTGGTGATTCGGAAATTTACCAAGGCAGAAAGTTTAAAGTTTACCGCGGCATGGGTTCGCTTGGGGCTATGAAGGAAGGCAGCAAGGACCGTTATTTTCAGGAAAATGAAAGCAAGCTGGTTCCTGAAGGTATCGAAGGACGCGTTGCTTACAAGGGGCCGTTGGCTGATACGGTGTATCAATTGATCGGTGGTCTGCGTTCCGGAATGGGTTATTGTGGAGCGAGTACTATACCTGAGCTTATCAATGATACCTCTTTTATTCGTATTACCGGAGCAGGGCTACGTGAAAGCCATCCACATGATGTTCAAATTACGAAGGAAGCTCCAAACTATTCTATGTAAAAATAGCAGTGATTTTAGAAGAGAGACGGGGCCTTACGAGGCTGCCGTTTCTTTTTTTGAACATGCCTCTGGTGCTGTGGTACAATAGTAAATACGCGTTTATATACTATTTTACTAGGAGGAGTGAGAGCTTTGTTGCTGTCTGTAAGGCGCATATCTGTCCTGATTGTTGTTGCATTGCTAATTCAGTTATGTACGTTTGTTATTCAACCCAAAAGTGTTATGGCGGCAGATGCGCCGGCGCCGGATTTGAAGCTGGATGTGAAATCTGCCATTTTGATAGAAGCCAGTACCGGTCAAGTTTTGTTTGAGAAAGATGCGGATACAGCATTACCCCCAGCCAGTATGGCCAAGATGATGACAGAATATTTGGTTATGGAAGCTGTTAAGAGCGGCAAAATTAAGTGGGATGACATGGTGACGACAAGCCAGTATGCTGCGGATGTAATCGGGTCCGGGGGGCTTCTTGCTTTTAAAGAACAGGCCACGGTAAAAGATTTGTTTGCGGCAATGTCCATTTATTCAGCGAATGATGCTTCAGTAGCGCTTGCTGAGAAGATTGGTGATACAGAAGAGAATTTTGCTAAGCTCATGAATGAGAAGGCCAAGCAGCTTGGGCTATCCGATCAGGCGCATTTTATTAATGCTACGGGCTTATCAAGGGCTGACCTTGGCAAATATGCTCCAAAGGAGCTGCAAGGGGAGACTCTTCTTACCGCAAGGGATGCTGCAATTTTGGCTTATAATATTATCAAAGATCATAAAGAAATTCTTGAATACACCAAGACTACTTCCAAGAAATTTCGCGAAAAAGATAAAACACCGATGATCAACTGGAACTGGATGCTGGAAGGCAATAAGGATAATGTTAACTTCAAGAAATACGCATATCCAGGATTGGATGGTCTGAAGACAGGTTCTACGGATGATGCGGGTTATTGCTTTACAGGTACGGCAGAACGGAATGGCTTTCGGTTAATTAGTGTGGTTATGGGAACGAAGAAAGAGCCCCAGCGTTTTGAAGAAACAAGAAAAGTGCTGGATTATGGCTTTAATAATTTTGAAACGAAACAAGTGCTTACAGCCAAGTTAGAAATAGATTCCTTGAAGGTAGTAAATATTAAGAAGGGTGTTGCTACTCAAGTACCGGTTGTAACACAAACAGGAATTACCTTCGTTGCGAAAAAAGGAGCTACACCGGATCAATTCGTAATAACCGCTTCACCGGCAGATGAAAGTAAGCTTGTAGCCCCTATAGCCAAAGGGGATGTGCTGGGAACGGTGAAGGTGACTTATGCGGGTACAGAAAAAACGGCTAATTTGATAGCTGTGGATGATGTTGAAAAGGGTAGTTGGTTCCGACTGTTCTTCCGGGCTATTGGCAACTTTTTTGTAGATATGATCTCGGGAACAAAGAAATAAGAAACCAAGCAAAGCGGTTGTGTATTTAAAGGTATTCCTGTAAAATAATTGTTTAGTAGTTTGTGGATTAAGAAATTTATTGATAGATGTTTGGAGGAGTAGGAAAATGGAAACTGGTACATCGCGTGTTAAAAAAGGTATGGCCGAAATGCAAAAAGGTGGCGTCATCATGGACGTCATGAATGCAGAGCAAGCAAAGATTGCAGAAGCAGCAGGGGCTTCCGCTGTTATGGCATTAGAGCGCGTGCCTTCTGATATCCGTGCAGCTGGCGGGGTAGCTCGTATGGCTGATCCAACGGTTATGGAAGAGGTAATGAAGGTTGTAACAGTTCCTGTTATGGCTAAAGCTCGGATTGGGCATTTTGTTGAAGCAAAAATTCTTGAATCTATGGGCGTCGATTATATCGATGAGAGTGAAGTACTAACACCTGCAGATGAAGTTTTCCATATCTTTAAAAAGGATTTTACGGTTCCATTTGTATGCGGAGCAAGAGATCTGGGTGAGGCATTGCGTAGAATCGGCGAAGGCGCATCCATGATCCGTACCAAAGGCGAGCCGGGAACTGGCAACATTGTTGAAGCTGTGCGTCATATGCGTACAATGGTTGGCCAAATTAAAAGAGTACAAGCTATGTCAAAAGACGAGCTTATGGCAGAAGCTAAAAACCTGGGAGCACCTTATGAGCTATTGCTTCAAGTTCACGAAACAGGTAAATTGCCTGTAGTTAACTTCGCTGCTGGCGGTGTATCCACACCGGCGGATGCGGCTTTGATGATGCATCTGGGTTCAGATGGCGTATTCGTAGGATCCGGTATTTTCAAATCGGAAAATCCTGAGAAGTTCGCAAAAGCAATCGTAGAAGCGACAACGCACTATACGGATTATGCCTTGATTGCAGAGGTTTCCAAAAACTTGGGAGCGCCTATGAAAGGTATCGAAATCTCCAAGCTGGATGTTACACAGCGCATGCAGGATCGCGGCTGGTAATTGTCAGCTGAGAGGGTGGACAGCTATGAAAATAGGGGTTTTAGCTTTGCAAGGGGCCGTTGCTGAGCATATCAGGCTTATTGACAAGGCAGGCGGCGAAGGCGTCATTGTTAAAAGAACGGAGCAGCTCGATGAAGTTGAAGGCATCATTATTCCAGGCGGCGAAAGCACGACCATCGGAAAGCTGATGCGCACCTACAACTTCATTACGAAGCTGCAGTCGTTCTCGCAGCAAGGAAAGCCAATCTTCGGTACCTGCGCCGGTCTTATTGTGATTGCCAAGGATATCGCAGGACAGCCGGAGGCCCATCTTGAGTTGATGGATATCAAAGTAGCCCGTAATGCGTTCGGACGTCAACGGGAAAGCTTTGAAACGGATTTGGCTATTAAGGGAATTGCTGACGATGTTCGAGCGGTATTTATTCGAGCGCCACTGATCGAGGAAGTAGGTCCAGGCGTCGATGTATTAGCAACATACCGCGATCAAATAGTTGCGGCGCGTCAAGGACACTTGCTCGCGGCTTCGTTCCATCCGGAACTGACTGATGATGAGCGGATGCATGCATATTTCCTGGACATGGTACGTGAAACGAGGTAGGAGGAGTCTCCTTGTTGGATGTAAAGTTATTACGCAGTGATATAGGACGCGTGGAGCAGGGGATGAAGAACCGCGGCAAAACGCTGGACGATATAAGTCGCTTCACCAGCCTTGATACGAAACGAAGAGAGCTTCTTCAAGAAGTGGAGCAATTGAAGAACCGCCGCAACGTCGTTTCCCAGGAAGTCGCCGCTTTGAAGAAAGCGAAGCAGGATGCTGATGCGTTGATTGAGGAAATGAAAGGTGTTGGCGATCGGATCAAGGAGCTGGACGACGAAATTCGTGTTCTGGAAACCGATCTGAATGGCATTATAATGGCTTTGCCTAATGTTCCGAATGATAGTGTGCCTGTTGGGAGCTCAGAAGAGGAAAACATCGAAATTCGTCGTGTAGGCGAACCTGCTAAGTTCTCTTTCGAGCCTAAGGCACATTATGATATTGGGCATGATCTCGGAATTCTCGATTTTGAGGCAGCTGGGAAAGTAACGGGCTCGCGGTTTGTTTTCTATAAAGGGTTGGGTGCGCGTCTGGAACGGGCTTTAATCAGCTTCATGATGGATTTGCACAGCGATGAACATGGCTATGAAGAAATGCTGCCACCCTATATTGTCAACCGCGATAGCTTAACGGGTACCGGACAGCTTCCGAAATTTGAAGAAGATGTGTTTAAAATTGCAGATACCGATTATTTCTTGATACCTACAGCCGAGGTTCCGGTAACCAATTATCACCGGGACGATATCTTGACGCTGGAGGAGCTTCCGAAATATTTCGTCGCCTTCAGCGCCTGTTTCCGTTCTGAGGCCGGTTCTGCGGGCAGAGATACCCGTGGCTTGATTCGCCAGCATCAGTTCAATAAGATTGAACTGGTGAAGCTGACGGCGCCTGAGAAGTCCTACGAGGAGCTGGAAAAGCTGACAGCGGATGCTGAGAAGGTGCTGCAGCTGTTGAAGCTGCCCTACCGTGTACTGACGTTGTGTACAGGCGATATTGGGTTCTCCTCGGCGAAAACTTATGACTTGGAGGTATGGCTGCCTAACAGCAATACGTACCGAGAGATTTCGTCGTGCAGCAACTTTGAAGATTTCCAGGCTCGCCGAGCGAACATTCGCTTCCGTCGTGATGCCAAAGCAAAACCTGAGTTCGTTCATACACTGAATGGCTCCGGCTTGGCACTAGGCCGTACGGTGGCTGCAATATTGGAAAATTATCAGCAGGAAGACGGCAGCGTTCTGATTCCTGAGGTGCTTCAACCCTATATGAACCATGCAACCAAGATCACTAAAAAATAGCACTTGATATTGCATGTACAATTATGATACAATGCTTTTTGTCACCTGGAGAGGTGGTCGAGTGGTTTAAGGCAGCGGTCTTGAAAACCGCCGAGGTCGTGAGGTCTCCGTGGGTTCGAATCCCACCCTCTCCGCCATTTATTTATTAAATGGCCACTTACGTGAGATGATAGAGTACAACCCTACATAATTAAACCAAAAGCTGTGGAATCCATGTTAACTTGGATTGTGCGGCTTTTTTTCTCGTTCTCGTTATCAGGGTGGCTCCGCGGCATTTATCAGGTTCCTTTTTTTACTGCTGCCTGTTGGGTATAAAGTCGTTTAGGGTTCCGCACCTTATAGAAGTGGAGGTGTTGATAAAATGGCAAAGACCGATAGCTTGGCAATCGATCAGCAGCAGCTTGTGGAAGCATGGCAAAGAACGATACCAACGGTGCTTAATACATCCGACAAGGCAGAGGTTAAGGCGGATGCAGCCGATCCTAATGCCCTATGGGTAAGTATTATAACTGAAGGGCGTAACGGTTACAGCTTTGACTTTAAGTGCACGTACGTGGACTCTAGAGAGGTTAAGGTGGAATTTGTCGATGTAGAGGTAGAAGGACGGAATGCGGATGAGCGAACTACGGTGATCCAAACGTTGATCGATGACTATGTCAGGCATATTCATGAGTGTGCGCAGCAGCTGCATGCTCTGACATCTAAATAGCGGAGGGCACAATGACAAAAAACAAAAGTGATGTAGATAAAAATTTGCAAAATGTAGTTAAGGATTTTGATAAGCAAGTCGTTACCAGTCATCAGGCGCAGCAGGTCCAGCAGCAAACGAATGATCACCGGCATCAAGATGCGCTCAATCACGATAAGCCGATAGGCGATTCAGTTCTTACCGATAAAGACTAATAGACGAAAGGAGCTAAGACTTATGCCAAAGGATATTCCCCAACCGGTAAACCAGCCAAGCGGTAAAAAGAATCAGGACGAGCATAATCAGATTCAAGAACCGCTCTCAGGGTCTAAGAAGGTCAAACAGCAGAACCATTCCCGTCATAATAACGGCGAAGGATAGGTAAGTGTCAATAAAAGAAAAAGAGCCCTTTCGAGGGTTCTTTGTTTGTTCATTTCTTTTGTCAGTTGAGAATGGGTAAAAGAGGCTTCAAAGCTGCGAGGATTCTAGATTATAAGTTTTTCGATGTCAGGAAATGAAAGCATTCCAACAACATGGAGTGTGCCAGTTCTTCATCATCAGCATAGCTGTATAGCATTCCGCCTTGAGCCAATTCTTCGCAAACATCATCCAACTCGGAGCAGATCGTGATAGATAATTCATTATATATGATGTAGAACCTACCATTTGTAAGCAACCTTTTGCACACCCCATTTCCATAGTTTCCTCATTCTACCATGAAGTATAAAAAAAGAGAACCGACGAATCGGCTCATTTTTAATAGGTCTCCGAATGGTTATAAGCATGCGCATCAAGCGCTAAAATAAAGCGGGTCAGTTCATCAATATAGAAGATGTGAAGCCGATGCATGGCTCGCGTACAAGCGGTGTAGAATAGCTTGCGCTCGCTTTCTTGATCATATTGACTATGAGAAGCATTCCACAGGAGCACAGCATCAAATTCCAGGCCTTTGGCCAAATAAGCGGGCATGATCAGAATACCCTTCTCAAAGGAATGATCGTTCTTGGTGATTAATGCTACAGGTATCGAGGGAAATAGCCGCTCATAAGCTACACGGCTCTCCTCCGCCGTTTTGGTAAGAATAGCAATGGAATGTATTCCCTCAGCCTGCAAGGCATTTAAATCAGCAATCACGCTTGCTGTGAGGCTATTTAGGTCAGTGGCTCTTAGGACAAGCGGTTTTTCGCCATTGCGATTAAAAGGTTCTATGGCTTCACCATTCGGCAGCATAGCTTTGGTGAACTCAACGATCTCACGGGTAGATCGGTAGCTTCGTACCAAGCGAATGATATCCGTTTGTCCGGCGCCGAACAATTCGATGACATGGTTATACCCATGCGGATTGCTTGGTGTGCCTGCGTTATTTTTTCCATTGGATTCACTAGTTACTGTGCTATTGGTATAGATAGCTTGGTTCATATCACCCAACAAAGTCATTTTGCTGCGGGGGAACAGTCTTTTCAAAAAGGTGAATTGGAATGCCGAATAGTCCTGAGCCTCATCTATAATGACATGACGAACCGTGTTGTATGATTGAAAGCCTTCAATTAGCTCATTCAAATATAGCAAGGGAGTGGCGTCTTCAAAAGCAAGCTGTTGGTTGTCGAGCTGTGCAACGGTTTGGAGGCATATAGCTTCCCAATCCGCCGGCAGCGATGTCACCTCTATGGACTCGAGCAGGCTGCGGCTGTGCTCTTGGAACAACTGCTTGTAGAGGGCGTGAATGTTAATGAATTTCAGCTTTTTAATCTTACGGCGAAGCGGCTGGAAATTCTGATGAACGACATATCTGCTCAATAGAAATGCTTCCTGTTTGGCATCATAGAACAGCTGTTCCTGATCTGTGTTCCTCTCCTCCATAGTGCTGAAAGCCTTCTGGTACTCATCCTTGTCGAGCAGCTCCATAGCTTCCTTCACCCAAGCTTCAGTTCGCTCGGCCTTGGCCAGAGCCTTAAGCTCCTTAAGCAGCCAGTCTTTCATCAGTTGTACCCGGTTGCTCAGCTTAATGGACGGATCTATACCGTAAAAATAGTCGCTCAACTGCTGCTGGGATATCAACACTTTGCCGCGAAACCTAAGATCTTTGAAGATCATATCGGCTTGCTCCAAATGCTGTGCATAGCTGTCCATAATACGAATAAAAGCATGGGAGGACTTGAACTGGATACCGCTTTGGCGTATGGCATACGCAGGGTCGTTTCTCGCTGTTAGCCTATACTCCATCTGGGTATACTGATCTTCGACATTATAACGGCTGCCTAAACGGTATTGTAAATATTGCTGATAGGTCGTTTGCTGCATGTTGGTTTCCCCAAGCTCCGGGAGCACCGTTGAAATATAGCTGTTAAATAAGTCGTTTGGCGAAAAAAGCACCATATTATCAGCATTGAGCGTGTTTCTGTGCTTATACATAAGGTAAGCAACTCGTTGCAACGCAACGGAGGTTTTGCCGCTACCTGCTGCACCCTGGACGATTAGAACCTGATGCCGATCATCCCGAATGATCTGGTTCTGCTCTTTTTGGATAGTAGCGACTATGCTTTTCATTCGATCATCGGCGTTTTGACCTAGCATAGTCTGCAAAATTTCATCGCCAATGGTGATTCCCGTATCGAACATTGCCTTCATTTCGCCCTGCCGAATGACATACTGCCGTTTCAACTCAACTGTTCCGTCAATTTGTCCGCCGGGTGTCTTATAAGAAGCAGGTCCTGGCGGATAATCGTAAAATAAGTTGGAGATAGGCGCTCGCCAGTCATAAATCCAATACTGCTGCGTAGCTTCGTCAAAGAAGGATGAGGTTCCTATGTAAATGCTCTCCGTATCCTGATAGCCGCTTTCTGTAAAGTCTATCCGGCCAAAATAGGGAGTATCATGCAATCGAAGCAGTTGCTTCAGCGTGTCCTCAGCATGCAGAAGGTCTCTTTCCTGATTAACCATAACCATAGATTGCTGATTAATGCTTGTATAGGTCTCCATGATTTCGTCCGGATTATTCATATTAACGGTAATGTCGGCCCAAAAATCACGGTTGGTGTCGATAGCGGTTTCTAATCTTTGTTCGGCGAGCTGTCCTACTTCATTAACGCGAGTTTTGATCAACCCGGCAACGCGGCGAAGCCGCTGCTCTTCTTCGTTCCATGCACGGTCATGCATTGTCATACCTATACCAGCCTCCTTCACACAGAGTGTACAATTGCGGAAAATGTATGCGTACATTCTGAAGTTAATGTAACATATAGTCACTTTTTCATGCAATTGCGTAAGCTAGTAGTATAGGTAGGCCGTACAGCTGAGCGAAACTTTAAGGAGGTTGCCCCATGATCATTTTAAAGACACCACAAGAAATTGCCAAAATGCGGGAAGCGGGGAGAATTCTCGCTTTGTGTCATCAAGAAATAGGTAAACGAATCGGACCAGGCGTTACAACCTTGGAGATCAATGATTTTGCAGAGCAGTTTATTACAAAGCATGGGGCTCAGCAGGTAACTAAAGGGTATAAAGGTTTTCCATTTGCAACTTGTGCGTCGGTTAACGATGTGATAGCTCATGGATTCCCGAACCCTACGCCGCTAAAGAGTGGTGACATTGCCAAGATAGACATTGTGTGCAGTTATAACGGATGGATGGCGGACTCAGCCTGGACCTACATGATCGGAACGGTTTCCCCTGAAGCCAAGAGGTTGGTGAAGGTCACTAAGGAATGCTTGGATCGTGGTATCGCGCAAGCAATGGCTGGCCGTCATATTGGAGATGTAATGCATGTAGTTCAGAAGCATGCCGAAGATGCGGGGTACTCGGTTGTCAGGGATTTGGTTGGGCATGGGATCGGTCAATCGATGCACGAGGCCCCTTCATTCGAGCATACCGGCAAGCCGGGGAAAGGCTTCAAGCTGAGAGAAGGCATGGTCATTACGATAGAACCGATGATTAATGCAGGAGGCTATGAGATGTTCATCGACTCCGATGGCTGGACAGCGCGAACCTGGGATGGGAGCTTATCCGCTCAATTTGAGCATACTGTGGCGATAACAAAGGAAGGTCCACAAATCTTGACATCGGTGTAAAAGGATTGATGAGAGCTCTTCTTGCAGGGCTCTTTTTTATTCGTGCAAAAGCTGAATTTGATCCAATACAGAAGTTAGTGAGAGAGTATGCAGGTATATGTTTTTATATTAGGTCTATATACCTATACATAATCGGAAACTCGGCACCGAAATTATCAGAGTGTTAATTTGACTGTAAAAAGTAATTTTTTCCAGTAGAAATTAACAACAAAAAATCCATATAGAGATAGATATATTCGGAGGCTGCGAAGATGAAATTGACATTGTTCAAAAAACTTTTATTTAGCTTTTTGGTAGTTTTACTGCTGTTGTCGACCATAAGTATTACAGCAATAACGAACATGGGCAATATGGGTAAGAAGTCGAAGCAAACGACTGAAATAGGGTTGACGAATGTTATTCTGCTGGGCAATTTAAATCATAACCTGATTGAGCTTGACGATCTGATGTTGCGAATCCAGCTAAATCTCGAAGATCAAAGAGCACAGGAAGGCCTAGGCATGGATGCCGAAAGTCAAACGGATAAAGCAACCCGTTTGTTCAATGAAATTCAAGGAAAGGTAAAGAAGGTTGATGGAATCGCCTTTACTGAAAAGGATGCCGGTTTGATCAAGTATTTTGCTCAAAACTGGAATGCGTATGCTGAAAAGTTTCCGGCGATCTTGAATGGTGTACAAAAACGCGGACCTGAAGGGATGGATCTTATTCGTCAGGGGAATGTTTTTTTAAGCAGCTGCAGCGCAATTGTCAGTATGCTTAGTGAAAATAACCAGGGATATGCCAATGAATGGGCTGCTGAGCTCACTGATTCGTATGAGTCTGGAGTTGCCTGGGTTATAGCGTTGAGCTTAATTGCTATAGCCGCTGGCCTCGCTGTATCGTTCTTGATTGCCAGACATGTATCCAAACCAATACAAGAGATGAGCTCCATTGCAAAACGAGTATCATCAGGAGACCTATCCGTTAATACTTCCATTCTTACGCGTCAGGATGAAATTGGAGAGCTGAATGGAGCTTTCGGACAGATGACTGACCATATGCGCCAAATGATACTTAAAATTAACGAGCATGCCCAGCTAGTGGCAGCTTCTGCAGACCAGCTTAATATAAGCTCGGATGAGATGCAGATCTCCTCACGGCAAATTGCGGAAACGGTTAAGGATGTAGCTGACGGCGCGAATAAGCAAACCCTAAGTATGGAAGAGACATCGCGTTCTATGGAGGAAGTTGGCGCAGGAATCGGACGACTCGCCGAGAATGCGGCTTCCATCTCTGAAACGGTGGAGTCATCAAGGCAGCAAGCGGAGAATGGGGGCAACTCTATTCAAATTACCGTCCAGCAGATGAGCTCTATAAGTGAATCCGTTCACCAAACGGATCTTGTTATCAAGATGCTCGACCATAAATCACAGCAAATTGGCAGCATCCTGCAAGCCATCCAAGATATCGCCCAGCAAACGAATCTACTCGCGTTAAATGCAGCGATAGAAGCGGCAAGAGCTCATGAACATGGAGCGGGATTTGCTGTAGTAGCGGCAGAGGTGCGTAAGTTAGCGGAGCAATCCAGCAGTTCTTCGGGGGAAATAGCTCAGCTGCTGAATGAGATTCAAACGAGTATTCATGAATCCGGTGAATCGATGAGTAAAGTTAAGGATGAAGTACAAACGGGAATTGAAATGGTTCGCGAGACAGAGCTTAATTTCGATCATATCAGGCAATCAACAACAGAGATTGCTTCTCAGATTCAAGAAATGGCGGCGACCTCGGAAGAAATGTCCGCTGGAGCGCAGCAAATTACAGCAGCTGTCCAACAAGTTACGGCTATTGCCCATAAATCATCTACAGCATCACAGAATGTGGCGTTAACTGCGAGCAATCAGCTAAAAACGACGGGTGAGGTTCAATCCTCCGTAAAATCCCTATCCGAGATGACGGAAGAGCTGCATCGTCTATTATCACAGTTCAAGGTTTCGTAAGAAAAGACGATAGCAAGGCAGCCAACAGGCAGGTATTCCAGTCCATAGGACTGAAATGCTTGTCTGTATTTTTTTGCAAGTAATGAATGGATGAGAAATTGTTGTACTAAATTAGAAAAATCTTACTAAATTAAGAAAAGAGGGTTGAATAAAATTTGTAAGCGCTTTATAATACATTTGAAACGGTTCAAATTATTGGATAAGCTATATTCGCTTTTACAGTGCAAAAAGGATTCTTTACCGGAACTCTTTAGTAAAAACTTAGAATATGAAACAATCATGTTACTATAATGATAATTTAGTTGACATTAAGTTTGCGTGAATCTATACTGAAAATAATTAGTCAACTCAAATTTTGAACCGGTTCAAATCTGAAAGCAACCATTTTTTCCTATTCACAGATGATTTTTACCGGATTTCAGCAGTTTATCGGTTTTTTTTCTATTATTGAATGAAAAATCATTTATCGCGTGGGCAAGGATTTTCATGATTTGTGTTATGTTATATAACATGAAATTAGGAAGTGAGAAAAACGATTTTTTTTGAATTAAATTTGAACCGGTTCAAATCAATAATTGAGGAGGTGGTTGTAGAATATTTATGATTGCTGGAAGTCAACCAAGTGTATACCTGTGGAAAATTTCTACCAAATTCATTTTCAGGGGGAGAATCAACTAATGAAATCAAACCGTTTATTGACAACCGCACTGACAAGCGCTCTTTCATTATCCATGGTTTTGGCAGGCTGCTCTAGCGATAGTGGAAAACCGGCCGACGGCTCGAAAGCACCAGCAGGAGATAAGTCAGCTAAGCCTGTGGAAATATCCATCTGGGGTGGATGGCCGGAGTTGGATCCGTGGTTCCAAAAAATGGCCGATGAGTTCAAGAAAACTAATCCAAATGTAACGGTCTCGATTTCTTCATTCCCGCTTCGCGACTACGAGAAGAAGGTTGCAGCAGCGCTTCCCTCAAAAAGCGGGGCAGATATCCTTCCCTTAAATCCGAATCTGGCGCTACGCTATATTCAAGGTAATATGCTTCAACCCGCACCAGAGGATTTAGTCAAACAAGTGAATTCAGGTATTCATCAAAAATTGGTTGTCGATAACACAAAAGTGAAGGATAAGACCTATGGCGTACCTGCTCTGATGGGGGCGGGAGCCATTTACTATAACAAAGACATGCTGAAAGAAGCTGGGCTTACCGCTCCTCCAACTGCAGATCAACTGCTGGAGTACGCACAGAAATTGGCCAAAAGAGATGCCTCCGGTAATCTGGAGCGTGCAGGTATGAGTCTTCGGTTAAGCGGCGGGGGCAGCGGGGTTGGAGAAAAGTTCTGGAATCTCCTCGCACAGAGGGGCGGCAGTATTATTAAAGAAGCTTCTCCAGGAAAATACAAGGCCGATTACAACACGGATGCCGGGCTTCAAACGTTAAAAATGTATGTAGATATGGTACATAAGTACAAAACGGATGATCCCAAGGTTAAGCATGATACTGAGGCGTTTCAAACCAAGCTGGCAGCATTTTATGTCCGGGAATCCAACGTCATCATCGATACTAAGAAAAAAGCTCCTGATTTAAACTATGATGCGGCACCGCTTAAGTCCAATGTTGTAAGTATAGTTAATTTCTACGTTTCCAGCGCACAAAAAGAGAAGGCGGATGCAGCCTGGAATTTCATTCGCTTCTTAACGAAACCTGAGAATCATGCACAAATGATTGCAATGACGGGTTGGTTGCCTGCGCGTGATGACCTGGATTTGAGCAATCTGTATAAAGATTACCCGCAATATAAAGCATTTTTCACCAAGCAAGATTTACAGGCATACCCGCCGGTTGCTGAGTTTGATGAGATCCTGACCAAGTTTGCCGACCGTTTAGCTACTAAGGGCTTCACTGATGCATCTTTTGTTGACAATCCGGAGAAGATGAAAGCTTTCCTGGACGAAGCAGCTAAAGAAACGAACGATATTCTGAAAAAAGCTGGAGTATTGGCGGAATAGTGAGACAAAGCGAGTCTAATTGAAGATTAGGCTCGCCCATCTAAGGGGTGAAACATGCCAAGCAAATTGAAATTCGCAATTGTTGGGGCTGGTGTAATTGCAAGATTCCATGCGGAATCTATTCTTCAGAAGCATGCGGATGCAGAATTGATAGCCATTGCCGACCCAAGTATTGAAAAGGCGCGAAGACTGGGAGAGCAGTTTAACGTTCGATACGTATTTGATAACTATGAGGAACTGCTTAAGCTTTCGGAAATTGATGTCGTATGCGTATGTACGCCAAGTGGTATGCATAGCGAAGTAACCATAGCGGCGGCCCAGGCTGGGAAACATGTGTTGTGCGAGAAGCCCTTGGAGATTAAGGCCGATAAAATGACAGCGATGATCGAGGAATGCCGAAAGCAGAAGGTTAAGCTCGGCTGCGTATTTCAAAGGCGGCTCATGCCGGCGGCGCTGCACGCACGCCAAGCGATTCAAGATGGCAAGCTCGGTAAGCTTGTTATGGGAAATGCGTATTTGAAATATTACCGCAGTCCCGAATATTACGGCAGCGGCGGATGGCGAGGCACTTGGGATCTCGACGGCGGGGGAGCCTTAATGAATCAAGGTGTACATGGAGTGGATCTAATCCAATTTTTAATGGGAGATGTTGCATCCGTATTTGCTTATACCGCTCCGCTTGTCCGCAGTATTGAAGTCGAAGATACGGCAGTAGTTGCCATAAAGTTTATAAATGGGGCATTTGGCGTTATTCAAGGGACGACTTCCGTCTATCCGGGCCAGGAAACGCGCTTTGAGCTGCATGGGGATAAAGGAACGATTGAGTTTGGCGATGAAGGCATTAAGCAGTGGAATTTCATGGAGCATAAGGAAGAAGCGCCGGTAATTCATGACACACTTGGACTTGGCTCCAGCAGCAATCCGCAGCAAATTTCAATCGAGGGGCACTGCTTTTATATTGAGGATATGATTCAAGCTATTCGTGAGGATAGGGAACCGCATATCAATGGAGAGGAAGCAAGGAAGTCCGTTGATTTGATCCTGGCGATTTATGAATCGTCTCGTTCCGGCAAAGAAATCATGTTGTAATCTGACCAACCAGGAGGTTAATCCTATGGTAAAATTAGCAATAGATGGGGGAGTACCGACGAGAACCAAGTCGTTCCCCGACTGGCCGATATATGGAGAAATGGAGGAGCGTCTTCTTCTCGAAGTGCTGCATTCCGGTAAATGGGGAGGGACAGGACGTATCCAGCTCCCGGAAGCGGAGAAGCAATTTGCAGCAATCCACGACGCGAAGCACGCAATTACCGTAGTCAACGGAACGGTAGCTATTACTATAGCGCTGCAAGCGGCTGGTGTCCAACCTGGCGATGAGGTTATCATGCCGCCGTACACCTTTTTTGCAACCGCGTCAGCTGCACTGATGTTTGGTGCTATCCCCGTATTCGTAGACGTAGAGGAAAACACGCTTCTGCTTGATGCGAGTAAGGTTGAAGCCGCCATCACACCTAGAACAAAAGCGATAGTTCCCGTCCATATTGGTGGAGCTATGGCTGATATGACACAACTGAAAGCTATTGCTGATAAATATAAGCTGCGTATTATTGAGGATTCAGCGCAGGCGGTAGGAGCGCGCTGGAATGGTTCAGGAGCCGGAACGATTGGCGATCTGGGCACGTTCAGCTTCCAGTCAACGAAGAACATTAACTCAGGCGAAGGTGGAATGATCCTTACCCAGAGTGATGAGATGGCAGATCTGGCATGGTCCCTTATTAACGCCGGAAGAGTTCGCAGCGGTGAATGGTATCAGCATGAAAATGTGGGCTGGAATCTACGAATGACGGAATTCCAGGCCGCCATTCTGATCGCCCAGTTAAGCAGATTAGAGCAACAGATGGTAACCCGTGAGAAAAATGCGAAGCTGCTCGAAGAGCTAATGCACCAAATCGAGGGCATTCGGGTTCTGGATAGAGACCCTCGAATCACCCGCCATGCCAATCATTTGTTTTTATTCAAAATAATGCCGGAGCTTGCCGAACGAATCTCTAAACAACAGGTATGCAGAGCAATAGGAGCCGAAGGTATTCCTGTACATGAAGGTTACGTATCCTTGAATTTAAATCCGGCGATTATCGAAGGAACCCGCAAGTGGACAGGTGAATCCCGCACTTATTCGTGTCCGGTTAGTGAAAGAGCTTGCCTTAAAGAAGTGTTGTGGATGCATCAGAACGTACTATTAGGCGATGAACAGGATATGTATGATATTGCACAGGGAATCACGAAGGTACTGAAATCGTATTCATAGGACGGTCATCTTACGCCGATCTGCTAGGCAATTGCAAGGAAAGGAAGATAAACATGATATGGGATCGCTTGGGTGTGCTGACTGATGAAATTTCTCCATCCTTAACGAAAGCGTTGGATTGGGCTGTTCAACAAAAATTAAGACATGTGGAGATTCGTACAGTGGATGGGATCAACGTTATGAACTTGACGGATGATCAATTAATCGATATTCGCAGCAAGGTGGAGCAGTGCGGTTTATTCGTTTCTGCTGTCGCCTCTCCAGTTTTCAAATGTGCTTTGGATTTAAATCGTCCTGTTGCAGGCGGTGATACATTTGGTCTGGGAGAGGAAGATATAACAGCTCATTTTGCCAAGCTGGAAAGAGCTTTAGATATCGCGAAGCTGCTCGGGACATCACGTATTCGTATCTTTTCTTTTTGGAGAGAGCAAGAGCCGGAGAGGTATCTAGATGAAATTGCCGCCCATTTGAATACAGCAGCGGTAAAAGCAGGAGCAGCCAATGTTACTCTTTTACTGGAGAACGAGCCTTCTTGCAATGGAGGTTATGCAGCGGAAGTCGGGGCACTGGCCAGAAGGGTAAATCACCCTTCGTTAAAAATATTATGGGATCCTGGCAACGAGGCTTATGGTGGTCGACACGCATTTCCTCAAGGCTATGAGCTCGTGAAGGATACTCTTGGGCATGTTCACTTGAAGGACGCATTGATTGGAGCCGATGGAAGCCCGCGCTGTGTCCCGATCGGTGAGGGAAGTGTACCTTTTTTCGAACAAATAGATGCACTTGAACGTGACGGGTATTCAGGCTTATACACAATAGAAACACATTATATTCCAGAGGGTGGAACACCCATGGAGGGTACTCAGCGTACGATCGAAGGACTATACAAGCTACTTGCTTCGGAGGATTTTCGTTAATGAATATTACTATATCCGATCTCTCCAAAATGACAGGACTGGCCAAAAGCACAATCTCTGGCGTACTGAACAACAAAGAGGGCTTTTCAGAGAAAACCAGGCAGAAGGTGCTGCAAACCGCAGCCCAATACGGCTATGTTCCTAATGAGATTGCTAGAGGATTAACCTCAAGATTCACCAAAACAATTGGCTTGCTGATCAAAGATATTACGAATCCCTTTTACAACCATATTACTAAGGGCGTTCAGGAAGTGGCTGCAGAGCATGGATATACGGTGTTTTTATGCAGCAGTGGCGAGGACCATAAAATGGAAGTGGAACAAATTCAGGCGATGGTTGGCAAACGGGTCGACGGTCTTATTATTGCTCCGCTGTTGGAAGAAGTCAGCTTTGACCATATCTACGCTTTAAAAAGGAAAAAGCTTCCGTTTGTATTGCTCGGGAACATTCCCGGACTCGATTGCGATACCGTGGAATTTGACGATTACAGCGGAGGCAAGCAGGTGACGGAGCATTTGCTGCAAAAAGGCCATACGCGAATAGGCTTCGTTAACGGCCTCAACACTTCGAAGGCGGGCAAGCTGAGGTTCGCCGCCTTCCAAGACACACTTTTCGCCCATAGTATCACTACAGATCCCAAGTATATATTCAAAGAGGCAAAGTCATTGTCTGATGGTTATGCCATTGGAAACCAGCTAATTGCGATGGAAGATCGACCGACCGCACTCGTTTGCTTCGATGATGTTATAGCTATGGGGGTAATAAAAGCTTTTGACAATGCAGGCTTAAAGGTACCGGACAATTTGTCCGTAACTGGCTTCGATGATATTGAACTCGCCATTTTTCCGTTAACTACCGTTTCAATTCCAACCCTGGAGGCAGGGAAGGCATTGGCACAAACATTGATCGATCGTATTATGCAGGAGCGTGTCTCCAAGAGCAAGCATATCGTGTTTGAGCAAAAGTTAGTTCCTCGAGCTTCAGTAAAACAGCTTTAGATGCAAACTAAAAATAAGGGCTGGGTGATTAGTCATGGGTTACATAGATCAGGTAGATCGTTTACAAATTCGCAGATATGAGACACGTAAGGAAATGGGAGAAGCAGTGGCCGCTGGTTTAGCGGATAAAATGATGGAGCTTCTTACTATAAAAGAAACAATCGCCGTGATCTTTGCTTCCGCACCTTCGCAGAATGAATTCCTTGGCGCTTTGCAATCTATTGACAATATACCGTGGGAGCGTGTCATCTGCTTTCATCTGGATGAATACGTTAGCCTGTCTGCTGAAGCTCCGCAAAGCTTCTCTCGTTACTTAATGGATACTTTGTTTAACCGCCGCAAGCCGAAGCAGTTTCACGCTATTGATGGGTTGAACGATCCTGCTGTGGAATGTGCACGTTATTCGGCGCTGCTGGCTGCGCAACCGATTGATATCGCTTGTATTGGCATTGGAGAAAATGGACACATCGCCTTTAACGACCCCCATGTTGCGGATTTTCAAGATCCTCAAGCCGTCAAGGTTGTCTTGCTGGATGAGATTAGCAGACAGCAGCAGGTCAACGATGGCTGCTTTGCATCGCTAGGTGAAGTTCCTCTGGAAGCTATAACATTGACGATCCCGACAATCCTGTCAGCAGCTTCGATTTACTGCACTGTTCCTGGCGAGCGTAAAAGCTCGGCTGTCCGAGACGCCATTCAAGGACCTATAGATGTCAGCTGCCCCGCCTCAGTATTAAGAAATGCTACCGCGGCATATATGTACCTGGATAAAGAGAGCGCCTCGCTTCTATGAGTAAAGAAACCTATAGAGGGGGGATGGAATATGTCGATAAATAGGAAAAATAAGTTTCGGCTGAAGCCGGCCCATTGGTTCTGCATAGTAGGCTTGGCTCCGATCCTGATCCTGTACGGATACTTGCGGTTTATACCCATAATTAAAACTATGTATATCAGCTTCTTTGAATGGGATTTGGTATCTGATAAAAAACCTTTTGTAGGATTTGAAAACTTTGTCACGTTATTTCAAAGCGAAGCTTTTCTAATTTCACTCAAAAACACTTCCATTATCGCTTTCGGCATTTTAATTTTCAGTGTACCCAGCGCTTTATTGATTGCTTACCTCCTTAGTAAAGGAGTGCGTTTTAAAGCGTGGTATGAAGCGTTCTATTTTCTGCCGGTAATAACGCCAATGGTTCCTGTAGCTGTAACCTGGAAATGGATCCTTGATTCCAATCATGGATTGCTTAACTATTTTTTATCATTCTTCGGCATAGCCAAGCAAGCTTGGCTGTTCGATCCTAAGCTGGCCATTGTTTCCGTCATTATGCTGACCGTATGGAAAACGATCGGTTATAATATGATCATTTTCCTGGTTGGGATAACCGGTATTCCGAAGGATAATTATGAAGCAGCTTCGATTGATGGGGCGACAGGGGCCAAAGCCTTCTGGTATATTACACTCCCGCTCCTTAAACCAATTACGGCTTTCGTATCCATTATAACGATTATCCACGGCTACAATGTTTTCAGCCAAATCTACATTCTGGCTTCGGATATTCAAGGTTCCCCGGGATATGTGGTCAGGGTGCTTGTGTACGATATGATCGAAAATGCATTCCGGTATTACAAAATGGGCTACGCATCTGCTGAAGCCTTCATACTGTTCCTTATTGTGTTGGTTCTTACGTTGATTCAGCTGTGGCTTGCCCGTGAGAAAACTACGTCGAAAAAGGGGTTGAAATTATGAGACAGCGAAACAGGATTGCATCCTTTGCCAGTCTCCTTGTACTAACGGTTGGTGCCGTTATTATGATAATCCCCTTCTTATGGATGATTTCCACTGCGTTCAAGACATCTCCGGAATTGAATGTTTGGCCGCCCACGTTCATTCCGAATCAGTTCAATTTCAGTAACTTTGCCGCGGTATTCAAGGCTGCCCCTTTTCATCTATATTTTCTAAACAGCTTGAAGATGGCAACCTTTTCCGCAGCGGCAATAGTGTTTACCTCTATGCTGGCCGGCTATATTTTCGCGAAGTTTCGTTATTTCGGATTGGCCTTCCTGTTTTCCATCTTTTTATCAACCGCGATCGTACCTTTTGAAATCTATATGATACCTTTGTATTTACAAATGCAGCAGTTAGATTTGCTTAACAAGTTCACGGGTATGGTGATGCCTTATCTGGTCATGAGCTTCGGTATCTTTTTTATGAGACAAAATATCATTCAACAAATACCCGATGAAATTATTGAATCTGCAAGGGTCGAAGGTGCCTCTGAATGGAGAATTTTTTTCCAGATCGTGTTTCCGTTAATGACAGCGCCGATTAGTGCGCTCAGTATATTTGCCTTTATAGAAGCGTGGAATTCATTCGTATGGCCTCTGCTCGTTGTCGGGGATAAGTCGTTGTTTACGATGGAGCTGGGGTTGGCCATGTTCCAATCGACTTTCTCTATTGATATGACAGTGATGTCAGCCGGGTCGGTCATCTCGATTATCCCGATTATGATTGTGTTCATTTTCCTGCGAAAATATATTATTCAGAGCGTTAGTATGACGGGAAGCAAGTAGTTAAAGGCTCAACACAATACTACACAATTCAATGATATTGAGGTGAACAATGAACAAGCTGTTGCCATTTTATCAGGATCATGTGCAGCATGTACTGCTTCCCTTTTGGATGAGGGCGCTTGATGACAAGCACGGGGGTGTGTACACCTGCTTCAACAATATAGGGAATGAATTGATAGGCACGGACAAATATACATGGTCGCAAGGTCGGTTCATATGGTTGCTGGCGAAATTATCAAATCTGTGCAGCAAAGGGCTGTTACAAGGGGACGCTGATTTTTATCTGCAGCATGCAAGGAAAACGGTCGATTTTTTACAGCAGCATGTGTTTATGGAGAATGGAAACTGCGCTTATGTATTGTCCGAGTCGGGTGAAAAGAAGGAATTGGCAGCGGGGGAAGGCTATGACACGAGCTTTTATGCCGATTGCTTTGTAGTTCTGGGCTTTGCCCAATATGCTGTTACGGCCCACGATTCGGAGGTGCTTAAAGCTGCCCTGCGGCTGTATCATCGGATTGATGAAAGGTTGGCAGATGGAGATATTCGCAGCGAACCGTATCCCATCCCGGATGGATATAAGGCGCATTCCGTATCCATGATAATGCTGAACGTTTCGCAAGAGCTTGCTGATGCGTTGGAGGTTTTCCATCATGAAGAAGCATCGGAAATACGCAGGAAAAGCAGTACTTATATGGACGAGATTATGGAATGCTTCCTTGACTCGGACGGTTTAATAAGAGAAATGCTTCCAGCTAATCCAAGCGATAGCGATACATTGCTCAGTACACACATTACACCCGGGCATTCCCTGGAGTGTATGTGGTTCGTTATGCACGAAGCGGGTAAATTAGGCCGTACCGAGCTGATTCCCGAAGCGATACAAGCTGTGAAGCGGGCCGTGCAGCTAGGCTGGGACTCCGAATTTGGAGGGTTGTTCCGCTATGTCGACCGCAAGGGCGAAGCGCCGCAGGGTCGCAAAGCAGGCGGACGTTATGAAGGACTCGTTTGCGACACCTGGGATATGAAAATTTGGTGGCCCCACTCAGAAGCACTGTATGTGCTGCTGCTTGCACACAAGCTGACGGGAGACACCGAGTGTCTTGAAAAATATGAACAGATGCATGATTATGTGTTCCGTACCTTTCCTAATTCCGATCCCTCCATCGGGGAGTGGGTCCAGATTCGCAATCGTAGAGGAGATCCGGTGCAAAAGACGGTCGCTTTGCCGGTCAAGGATCCTTATCACATTATGCGCAATGCTTTGCTGATCATCGAATTGCTGTCTGATGAGTCAGTGAATAAGTAAGTAAGAAAAATAAGGGAACGCGGGAAAACCGCGACTCCTAACCCAATCGACAGGAGCGAAAGCCCATGGAAGCGCGCTTGCTGCTTGGCTCCGCCAAGGCGGACATTACTCCGGAAAGGCCTATACCTTTGGCGGGGTTTGCCCATCGCCAAGGGACATTCGAATCCGTTAAACACCCGCTTCATGTGCGGGTTTTTTTCTTTAAGCAAGAGGAGGCAGGGAGCACTCCTATACGATTGAATTCAGAACAGGATGAATCCCATAAGATGACCTGGTCAGCACAAGTGCTGCTCCTATCCGCTGATTTGATCTGGTGGGGCAGCGAACGACTTGAAGGCTTAAGGCAGCAATTAGGCCGACGATGGGGATTCAAGAGTGAAGAGATAGTATTCCATGCTACCCATAATCATTCAGGTCCACAGACGAGTGGTGCTTTCACTTCATCAATCGGCAAGCCTGACCCAGCCTATATTTCCTTCTTGGAAGCAGCCATACTGACTGCCGTTGAAGAGGCAGCTTCCACATTTGAGCCTGTAACGGTGGAGAGCGGCCGGGGGGAGTGCCACATGGGCATTAACCGTAGAAAGTGGATGAATGGTCAGATCATCATGGCTCCTAATGCAAGTGGCACTACAGACCCCGCTGTTACAGTTACACGGTTTAACAAGCTTATAGGTGGAGAGACGAAAGCGCTGCTGGTTCATTATTCTTGTCATCCGACGACAACAGGAGATAACGACGTTTCTTCGGAATTTCCGGGGATTGCAATGGAGCTTCTGGAGCATGCCATTGGGGGGAATGCAATCGCCACTTTTGTGCAAGGCTTTTGTGCCGATGTACGGCCTGCCCTGGTTGAAGGAGAGAGCTTCTTCCGCGGGGATGACAAGCATGTAGAGCAGCTGGGGAGAATGCTGGCTGATGAGGTGCTTGCCGTGCTGGGAAGGCCTATGAAGCAGCTTCCCCCTGCAGTGCTTAACGGACGGCGATTGACGGTCCCTCTTCCGTTTCAAGCTGTGACTACTCCGAAGGAGCTCAAAGAAATCGCCGAGGTGGCTTTGCACTCTATCGAGAGAAGTGTGGCAGAATCCAATTCAGAATTGGTGATAGATGCCGATTCGATTCTACCTTCTGCTGACAAGTCCCCTTCACAGCATTCTGACGCAGCTGTTGCCAATCCGCAGCTTCTGAAGCTGCAGCCGGAAATTATTATCGAGTGGAGCAGGCTGCTGCTCAGCGAGCCGGAACGGCTGCGTGAGGCAGCCGATTTGGAGATGACCCTGCTGACAATTGCAGAGGGCTGTTCCATCCTCGCTGTAAATGCTGAAATGTCCGTTCATTACGGACTATGGGTAAAGCAGCTTTTGGGTAATGGAGTGATGCCGACAGGATACAGCAATGGGATGATCGGTTACGTGCCAACTTCCTCCCAAATTGACGAAGGTGGATACGAAGCGCACGACTCAATCTATTATTTTGGCCTTCCGGGACCGTTCGCCCATGAGCTGGAATCATCGATTTATGAAGCCATAAAGCAGTTCCGTTCTCATAAGGAATAGAAAGATAGAATGAAGGAGGTGCAGCATGTCAATCGAGACAGCCGTAACAGAAATTAGGGGAAAGCTAGTAACAACAGGGGAATCTGTTCTTATAGAACTGGAAGGAGGGCGAATTGCCAAGATATCTCCATCCAGTCAACAGGAACCTGATAATGATGAGCTGTGGATCGCACCGGGCTTGATCGACTTGCAGATCAACGGTTATGCCGGTTACGATGTTAATCTTTCCGATTCCTCTATGGAAGAGCGTATTGAAACTATCCGGCTAATGGTTGATAAGGTGCTGGCAAGCGGAGTGACTTCTTTTTGCCCAACCATTATTACAGCGAGTTATGAACAAATCCACGATACCTTGACTGCGCTGCGACTAGCCTGCGAACGATATGTGGTGGTTGATGAGACAATCGTCGGGATTCATATGGAGGGGCCGTATTTGTCCGATCAGGATGGTCCAAGGGGAGCGCACCCGAAGGAGCATATCCGTGACCCGGAATGGACAGAATTTACGAATTGGCAGCATGCCTCTGGCGGCCGTATTCGAGTGGTTACAATCGCTCCTGAGCGAAGCGGGGCTCTTGCCATGATCCGTGAACTCGCAAGGGAGGGGATATTGGTGTGCATCGGGCACACAGCTGCCACTCATGAAGAGATTGCGGCAGCTGTTGATGCAGGAGCTCGCATGTCTACGCATCTCGGTAATGCGGCCCACCTTCAGCTGCCCCGGCATCCCAATTATATTTGGTCTCAATTGTCGGAGGACCGGTTATCCGCGAGTATTATTGCGGACGGTCATCATCTGCATCCATCCGTTGTAAAGGTGATAGCGCGAGTTAAACAGGACCGGCTTGTGCTAGTCAGCGACGCTGTTCATCTTGCCGGGATGAAAGCAGGTATCTACAAGACACATGTGGGAGGCGAAGTCGAGCTGCTGCCGTCGGGGCGTTTGCAGATGGCTGCCAACCCGCTCATGCTCGCCGGAGCAGCCGTATCGTTGTCCGAATGCGTGCAATGCTTTATGCGGTTTACGGGTGCCGAGCTGAGCGAGGCCATCAGAATGGCTACGTTAAAGCCCGCTCATCTGCTTGGTGAGCAGCAGATTGGGGCCATTGAGGCCGGCTATTGGGCTGACCTGATCTTGTTCGCAAGGGATAAAAGTGAAGGCAGAATCAGTATCCGATCCGTTATTAAACGCGGCAAGCAAGTTCATAACATACAGTGATTGTGCATGCATTTGAATAGCGAGCTCGAAGGTAGCCAGTTTTTTCAGGGGCATAGCCGGACGATCCCCTATGAGCAATGGTCAGAGCACGGCTTGTTTGTAGCCCGATGTGCTTGTTGGCGATTATTTAAGCGCTCCTTCCGTAAGTCCCCCAATAATATACTTCTGAGTGAAGCCATACAAAATAATAATCGGGAGCATTGAAATAAAGAAACCGGCAAATGCCAAATTGTAATTGAAAGCATACTCACTTTTGAAATTATAAATGAAGAGCGGCAGCGTCCAATAATCCGGATGACGATTCAGAATGATTAGGGGAAGCTGAAAGTCGTTCCAGATCCACAAGCTGTTCAAGATCAGAACGGTAGCGATGATTGGCAGCATAAGCGGATATATAATCCGTGTAAAAGTCGTCCATACCCCGCTGCCGTCTATTTTGGAAGCTTCGTCAAGCTCCAACGGTATATTTTTGAGAAACCCGACACATAAGAATATGCCTTGAGCAAAGGCCAATGTAACATACATTACGATAAGACCATTTTGATCCAACAGCTTTAGATTACTCATATGTCTGTATATGGGAAGCATAATGGCTTGAAACGGAACGAAAATGCCGGACATCACAAATAAATATAAAAATCTATAGTAGGGCTTGGAAAAATTCCGTGAAATAGCGTAAGAGACCATTGGAATCAACAGCAGCATGAGCAGGACAGAAAGTATAGTTACATAGACGGAATTTCCCACAAACTTAAAGAAGTTAGCTTTATGAATGACCTCAACGAAATTGCCCATATAGAAGCTGGAAGGTAGAGCAAAAAAGCTTTTTGCAGTTTCGGCTGTTGTTTTCATAGCGATGGTCAAAGTCAAATACAAGGGTGCGAGCACAAAGCACATACCAACTACGAGTACGAGATAGGACATTGTCCGAGATATTACGCTAGTCCTCACAGCTGTCCGGCCTCCTTGCGGTTCAACAATTTGATTTGGATAAAGGAAATCGTAGCGATCATCAGGAACACATAGATGGCTTCCGCGGTACCGTAGCCGAATTTCATCTCCGTCATCCCATGCTTATAGATCAGGAAGCCCATCGACTCCGTCGCATGTGCAGGACCACCATCCGTCATAGCGACGATATAATCGAACACGGTGAGAGCACCTTTGATGGCAATGACTAAATTAACCGTCAGCATCGGGATTAGGAAGGGGACAGTGACAGAGAAAAAGCGTTGTACCGGGGTTGCCCCATCGATGACAGCGGCTTCCTTTAAATCTTTGGGAACACTCGAAAGTCCTGCAATAAAGATAACCATTGGTGTTGCAATCCCATGCCATATATTCGTAAGGGCAATTCCATACATGGCAGTATTTTTATTTCCCAATATGTTTTTGGACAGCCACTCCAGGGAAAGCGCCTCTCCTAAATGAGGAAGTACGGAATAAAAGACTTGATTGAAAATAAGTCCGACTGTAAGCATGCTTAATACGGCTGGAAAGAAAAATACGGACCGGAAGAAACCGCGAAGCTTCAGACTGCCGCTTAATAAAATGGCCAATACTAACGCGATCAGCAGCTTAATGACAACGACCAGAGATGTATAGAGAAAAGTAAATTTCATGGAATCGATAAATCGGCTGTCTTTCATAATGTTAATGTAGTTATTCAGACCAACGAAACGAAACGACTTGGAAAAGCCGTCCCAATTCGTCATGCTGTAGAAGAATCCCATCCCTACCGGGAACAGAAAAAAAACAATATATAACAACAGGGTGGGCAATGTAAGCAAAAAGAAAATGAGCCCTGCTTTGCTTGCAGTTATTGACTTTTTCTTTTTGACAGATAGCCCTGTACCGGGTACAACCTCCATAGTCCACCTCCATACGTTCTAACCTAATTGAAGTCATAGAAAAACCCCCTGGACACGGATCTGCTTGCCTCGGGGGCTATGTTTATAATATCAGACTCTATAAGTTTTCAGCGGAGCTGAACAAGTCGGATATTGCAAGAAAAGCTACAACTTAGACACGAATGTATCTTCATCGAAAGAGCTTCGATCGGAAGCTTTTCTTATAATATCAGACTCTATAAGTTTTCAGCGGAGCCGAACAAGTCGGATATTGCAAGAAAAGCTACAACTTAGACACGAATGTATCTTCATCGAAAGAGCTTCGATCGGAAGCTTTTCTTATACCATTCCAACTACTGATTTAGCTTATTGTAAAAAATCTTATCCAGAGCCTTCAGGTATCCATCAACATCGCCTGTGGCGAACATTTCCTGGGTTGCCTTACCTACATCGCCATTTACTCCCGGTGGCCATACCCGCTCAATGGTCGGATACACTTTGCCTGCTGCAATCAGATTGCTCAAACTCGTAATTTCCTTATTGTTGTTAGTAACTCCATTAATGGCTGCAGGATAACCGCTTAGATCGACATACTTTTGAACAACTTCCTTTGATGACATAAATTCAATAAATTTCTTGGCTTCCGGTTGATTTTTACCTTTGGCAGGAATGCCAATTGCGGTGTCAACGGATACTTGGACCTTGGTGTTGTCCGCTGTCGCCGCTGGCATAGGGAACATCGAGAACTTCAAGTTAGGATTGGACTTCTTGATGGGTTGAATCGCCCAAATTCCTGTATACCACATAGCCGATTTACCGTTGGCAAACTCAGGAAGAGCGTCGTCGTATCCTGTACCAAGCGCATCCTTCTGAGCGTATTTTCTAAGATTGTACAGCTTTTGGGCAAAAGGCTTGAATTCTGCGTTATCGGTAATATGAGCTTTACCTTTCATGACGTTATCGAGAAAATTTTGAACATCAGGAATTTGAAGCCCCATCCTGGATACGACTTCCTGACGGATGCCATTCCAATCTTTATCATGGAAATAGAAAGGCGTTTTGCCTGCTGCTTTGATTTTGTCAGCGGTTGCAATAAGCTCGTCATAGGTTTTCGGAATTTGCAAGCCCAATTCATTAAACATGTCGATGTTGTAGTATACGCCGAGAGTGGCTACGGCAATCGGTACCAAGTAGTTCTTTCCATCAATTTTACTAAGGTCTGCGAGTGCGGGAGAGACGTTAGCCATCAGCGGTCCGCCAGTCAAGTCAACCACTCTGCCTTCTTTGGAAAGCTGCTGAAACACGGCATTGTGAGGGAAATGGGTAAACGCGGCCGGAGCATCATCGGTGGAAACGCGCATGGTCCATACATTTTCCGGATTAGGGACATTGTTCTGCTCGACGGTAATGTTAGGATTTTTACTCTGAAAATCTTTAATTAATTCATTGACTACATCGACCATTTCGGATTTCATTTGGAAGTACTCGATTTTTACCTTTTGGCCGCTTGCTGCGGGTGCTGCCCCTGGGCTTTCGGCTTTGCCATCCTTACTCGTACCAGCTCCGCCAGAGCTATCATTGGAGCAAGCGGTTACAATTACTAAAGCTGAAGCCAATAGGACAGAAGTCCATTTTCCTGCTACTCTCATTTTTATTTGACCCCTTTCGTTTGCTGATATTCCAAGTATATTTAAGGATGTCACTATGAAATATGAGATAGATGACTTTATGAGTATGAGAAAAATGACTATTGTTTCCCATCAAGCATCGGGCTGCTTATTGCCACTTTTATATTTTCCAGGTGTTTCGCCAAAGCTTTTCTTGTACATTTGGATAAAGTAGGAATAATCATTAAAACCCACCGCACTTGCTACCTCAGCTATGGTCAAGGTAGTATCATTTTCGAGCATCGATTTAGCCTTCAGCATTCGCACAGAGAGCAGAAATTGGGAAAAGCCCATCCCGGTTTTTTTCTTAAATAGACGACTTAAATAAGCTGGATCTGTAAAATACATATTTTTGGCCAAATCTTCTAGCAGGATATCTTGCTTGTAGTTGTGCAGCATGTAATTTTTGATGTGCTCGATCATGTCTGTTTTAACTCTGCCCTGCAGCAGACGTTCACCGAGCTTCGCTATCACCTGGGCAAACTCCTCAGCTATGCTTTCCACGGAATGATATTCATGCAGATCAATTTGCTGCAGGAAAACTTCGGCTGCTTCATTTCTTGTATTCATTAGCTCAATAACTGAATTTAACATTGCTGTAACTTTGGCACACATATCATGAAGCACGTTTACCGATAAATTATGCTGGGCGGCTTCCGTCATAAAATGGCGCATCGTATCAGCAGCTTCTACCGTCTGACCCTTCAGTAGCTTCTGGTGCAAGCAGGAAATCCACTCATCGATAGCGGCATAGTTATACGGATGGTTCCTACAAGCAAATGCGGCGTCATAAACTTGATTTTCCCCGGAGATCAGTCTGTAGAGTAGAGCAGTTTTAGCCTCTTTATAAGATGCTGCAAGTTCCGTAATATGCGTATGTACGCTGCTTAGCCCGACAGATAAGCTGTATTCACTTGATTGAGAGGAATCTCTGATCATTTGCTTAAAAAATTCCCGATGTTTCCCTGCCCATTCTGCTGTTAGTGAAATTCCTCCCGAATCATACATCCACATGACGAGCATATCTGCATACCGTCTATCTCCAACTATAATAGCTCGCAGCTGGGCGGCTGACAGAAGCCGTTTCACAGCTTGTTTTACATCATCTTTATAATTAACATTCATTCGGAGGATTGCAATAGCGTATCGATCGACAACCTCTATATCCAGAGGGATGAACTTGCTTGGAGTCCCCTCGTATAATAATGCGGCAAAGCAATCCTCCAGTCTTTTTTCAGTAGACATGACGACTTTATCCCTGTATTGCTCCAATAAAGTCCATATATGCTCCTTATCAACGGGCTTCAACAAATAATGCTCTACCTTGTAACGAATTGCCTGCTGCGCATATTTAAAATCATCGTACCCGCTGATTATAATGTTGGCCGTATCCGGGTGGTGCTCATATATGAAAGCGGCCAGCTCGATCCCGTCCAGGAAGGGCATGCGAATATCTGATAATACGAGGATGGGCTTAGCTTTATTAAGCAGCTCCATGGCTTCCCGGCCATCCTCCGCTTCATACAAAATCACATGTGGATTCCAATCCTGAATCATTTGTACCATCGCTTTCCTAGCAAAAAATTCGTCATCGACCACCAGTATTTTCATCAGTGTTCATCTCCTTCACTCCCGGAATGGTCATTTCGATACAAGTTCCTGTTTGCAGCTCACTGCTCAGCTTGATCCAATAGTCTTCACCGTAGAAGTTTTTAATTCTGGCATGGACATTGCGTAACCCGAAATTATCCTTGGAGTCCAGGCTTGCAGTCTGGAACGGATTTGTGAAAATATCGTTTAGTTCAGCCAGTTTCTGGTCACTCATGCCGACTCCGTCATCCTCAACTCTGATATGGAGCAGATGTCCTTTTTTGGTGATGGAAATAATTAGAGTCCCTTTGCCTCCTTTAGGCTCCAGCCCATGATAGAAGGAGTTTTCAACTAAGGGCTGCAGCAAAAACTTCAATATTTTATAAGGAAATAGATCCTCCTCTATCTCATACACAACTTGAAATTTGCCTAAAAAGCGGATTTGCTGAATACTGATATAATTTTTGATTTGTTCCAGTTCATTGTGAATCGTTGCTTCATCACCGGTTTTGATGTTATACCGATACATATCGGATAAAGACCTTGCCATAGTCGAAATATCGCTGACTCTATTTAACTCGGCTACGGAATGAATGACATTTAATGTATTGTACAGAAAATGCGGATTAATTTGCGCTTGAAGCATGTTCATCTCCGCGCGTTTCTGCAGCTGACCGGAAATAATCTCGAGCTCGCGGCTTTCCTTGAGGCGGTGAATCATTTCGTTGTAGCTGGTTACCAGCCGACTTATTTCGTCTACACGGTTCTCGTGGATGGGTACTCGGTCCAAATATCCGGAGTCAACCAGCTTCATTTCGCTGTTCAATTTATGTATGGGTTTAATAAAACGTTTGGAGAAAAATAAGGCGAGAATAAAGGCAGTGATCAAAGAAATGAAGCTCAGCAAAATATAATTCCGCGTATTGTTCAGGAATGCTTGATCGATCAGCCTTGTCGGAATGTAATGGATAACTTTCCATTTGGTCATGTCGTTGACTCGGGCGCTAAATAAATACGATTCTTGGTTCATGTACAGCTTTTGAAACTTTTTCCCATCACTCAGTTGATTGTCAAAAAAGGCCGCAATGTCCTGCGTTTCTTTGCTGTCTAGAGCTTCGGATGGAAGATTGGAATGGTATATAACTTTGCCATCCATAATGACGATTGTCCCCAACTCATTGTTCGAATTGGCAATACCTCCAAGGATGTTTTGGAGAGCTCTAAATCGGATATCTATTTTCGCATAGCTTTCAATAGTTTTATTCATATTGATATCGGTTAAATATCTGACTATAGAAATTTGTTTATCCTTATTCCCTTTCGTATTGTTTTCGTAAGGAGGGGAGATGACTATATTGCCATTAAGCAGCTCTTGTTTGTTCATTTTATCGATAGTTTGCTTCATTCCGGGCTCGAAGGCCGACATGCTGGTGTAGACGCGCCCGTTGGGAGCCATAACTGAGATTGTTGAAATATTCCCATTCATCAGCACCAATTGATCCATTGCTCTCTGAACGTAAAGGGTATCCTCCACATGCTCTCTGCTTTCCAGCTGATACCTTTTGGTTAAAATGGATTGCAGCTTGGGATCGGTTAAATAAAAGAAGGAGTTCAGCGAAACATTAGAAATAAAGTCACTTATGATCACGTTAGTCCTATTGCTAAATTCATTCAGTAAATCTTCATAGTAGCCTTTGGTTTGATTGTACAAATTGACTCCGTAGATAAGTAGAGCCGCTAGTACGGAAATCATAATAATCATGATATAGGACATCAACAGCTTGCTTTGGAATGAAACCGGTTTCAAATGTCGGATAAAGGATTTTCTCATATTCCACTCCCTTCGAGAGGATTGCAGTAATGGGTATAAAAAAAGTAAACCTTTGGTAAGGGAATTGTCAATTGTCCTTAAGGAGCATGCTTAAAAAGCTCGCAGAGCTTTTTTAAACTGAGGGGCAGGTGTAATATGGAATACACAAAATTAGTACATTAATAAGACTCATTTCCTTATTCGTGCTGCTGCCTGCTGATTTGGCAATGCACTCATTAATAAATACTAGCATTATGGAGGCTGATAATTATGCAAATATGAGTATTTGCTGCGGGTTATTCTAGCTGGAATTTGCGGTGCACTTGTTGGCTATGAACGTAAAAACCGAATGAAGGAGGCGGGTATTCGTACACATTTTGTTGTGGCACTCGGTGCTTGTCTTATGATGGTTATTTCAAAATACGGATTTCAGGACCAAAACGGATGGGAAAACGTAGCGTTCGATCCATCACGTATTGCTGCTCAGGTGGTGAGCGGAGTAGGATTTCTGGGAGCCGGCATGATCTTTATGCAGCGGCAGACTATAAAAGGGCTCACGACCGCAGCTGGCATATGGGCTACAGCAGGGGTGGGAATGGCTATTGGAGCCGGGTTATATATACTAGGCGGGGGCGTGACCCTAATTATTCTTCTCGCTCAAAAGCTATTGCATGGCCGTTTCAACTGGCTCGCCTCCCCCAAAACCGAACAATTGGTTATTCGGCTTACTAATGAGACGGGGGCAACGTATAAAATTCAACAGCTGCTTGAAGAAAAAAACATAACGATTCTTAGCTTTCATGCTGAAAGTAATGGAATCGATCCGGATGAGCTTATACTGGAGATGATTGTAAGATTTCCAGGCTCCTACAGAGTGGAGCAATTGCTGCCGATTGTGCAGGAAGCTGCGTTTGTAAGGGCAGTGGAGCTGAAGTAAAGCAGCTGAAATACAGTAGATTATACGGGGCTATCCGAAAAAAACGCAAGCACTTTTTTCCTTCGACGTTTTGTGGTAAACTAATGCTTATCGCGCGCCCGTAGCTCAGCAGGATAGAGCGTCAGTTTCCTAAACTGCAGGTCGTACGTTCGAATCGTATCGGGCGCGCCATTTATGGTAAAACCTTGTTATAGCAAGGTTTTTTGTTTTTTTAGGCGATAGTTTAGACACACAGTTTAATTCAAGAAATCATGTAGACTGTGTGTATAATATATACAGAACTGTTGCTCTAACTGACCTAACTTACGACAGCGTAACCCCAAACAGGATTCTTTGGGAGGTAATCGTGCATGTCGCAAGAAACAGGAGCCGAAAAAAGAAAGGGCAGACGGATTGTCCTTGAACGTAGAATCGTAAGTTCTGAAAATCCAGTGGTCACTAGCCAACTTCAAACTGAAATTACAGAAGCATCTAAGCTGTTTGTCAGTGTCAAGGAAGCTGAAATTGTGAAACCACGAACAAAATCAGAATACCATATTCTTTTTGGATATTTTAAGGAGTGGTTAAGTGAAAACCATTCTGAAATTATCTTTATTCAAGACATGACGGCAATAATAGTTCGCTCTTACATCAACTATTTGGCATTTGAAAAGGTGGGGTATGAAGGCATTCCTTACAGAGTTGAGAAATTACAATCAACAACTAGACTATCACCCTTTACAGTGAATATATGGATTCGGTTTCTCAAGTGTTGGTTCAATGTTTTGGTTACAGAGAACATACTTCTCTCAAGCCCTATGCAAAATATTAAGTTAGTGAGAGTTGTAGAAGATACCAAGGAGCCAATGATAGAAGAAGGACAGAACTAGTATCCTTTGTAGTGACCATAGTGCAGATATGATAAAATACTTAAAATTCATCGTTTGTGTCAATGAACTCCGTATCATATGCAAACATTCACATTGGCATAGGGTGGTTTGACTTCATGAATGATCTCGCTCCTTTAGTAGTGCACGATCACCTTTTTGTTTCGTTCTATGGATTTGGTCTTACAGGTGCTTTCGTTCGTTGCTGAAAGAGAAAGTGAGAACATCAAACATGGACAAGCAGAAGGAATATCTGTTGCGAAGGTTAAACAGCTAGGCAGACCACAGATGAACATTGACGCGTTTGAGCAAAGAACAGAAGCAGAATACTGGATTAAAATTATTCAAAGTGGGAAAGAAAAGAGATAACCGCTGTGCAGTTCATTGATATGTTAAGGCTTAAAAAGAACACCTTTTATAAGATTTTCAAGGAATATCAGAAAAAGCCTAAGTCAATTTGTCGAAAGCGTTAGAAGCATCCAAGTGATGCTTTTTTTGTTTTTAAGCAGAAGGTTTGATTACAAGCTATCCTATACAGTATGAAGGATAAGCAACATTAGATTAATCTCATTATGTTTGATAAAGGTTTAGGCTTGTCTTGCGACTAGATGAATATTGGTGATTTAATAATTATTTCCAAGACAAATATAGTTATTAATACTATAATATTACTTAAATGGTAACTCGCTTCAAAGCTAGCTAAAGGAGAACAGAGAGATGATAAACGAAGAAACTGTTACATCAGTTATAACTGAACTAATTCAAAATAATATAGACAAATGGGCGCATGGAGTAACTAATCTAGGTAAAGATACGTTAGCTAATATTAAGATAAAAATAGGTACTGCATTTAAAGATTATTTAACAACAGCAACCAATAAGTATAGTTTTACAAAAACTATTCTATATAGGTATTCGCCTGTGCATTTGTATCAATTTTATGTGGATATTGAACTGGAATCTAAAGACGGATTAGTTCAAAGTAGTGAAATTAAGAAACTTCTTGAAAATAATAACAAGTTTTTGCTTATTGGTACTGGAGGGACCGGGAAATCGACATTGATGAAGCATTTGTTTCTAAGTGCGGTAGAGTCCGAAAAATATATTCCAATTTTTATCGAGCTAAGAGAAATTAATGATCTAGAAGATATTACTTCCTTCGACTTATTAGATTTTATGTACCAAAAGATAAGTGATTTTAATTTCACGTTAGAAAAACCTTATTTTATGAACGCCATAAAAAAGGGGGATTTTGTATTTATATTTGACGGATTTGATGAGTTGAAGCAGCGGTTTAGAAATACAGTATCAAAACAAATTGTTAAAATCAGTGATAAATATACTAATAACTTTTTTATAGTTTCTTCACGCCCAGATAGAAATTTCGTAACATGGAATAATTTCCCTGAATTAAAGATGAAACCCTTATCAAAAAAACAGTGCCTTCAACTCATTGATAACTTAGAATACGATCTTAGTACTAAAGAAAATTTTAAAAAAATTCTTGATAAAAGATTATATAATGAACATGAGACCTTTTTATCAAATCCTTTATTATTAACGATTATGTTAATGACCTATAGCCAATCAGCAGATATTCCTGAAAAGTTGTGTGTATTTTATGAGCAAGCTTTTAATGCACTTTATTCACACCATGATGCTATTAAAGAAGGTGGATTCAAAAGATTTTTGTTTGCAGAGAACATGCCCATTGATACATTTAAAGATATAATAAGTTTATTTTCTATTCAGTCATATATGAGAAGTCAGACACATTTTACTGATAAAGAATTAAACGAATACTTAGAAAATGCTAAAAGAATACTTAAAATCGAATATGATGTTAAATTGGTTAAGAAAGACATTATCAATTCTGTTTGCCTTCTACTTTTAGATGGTGACAAGTATGTTTTTACCCACAGGAGTTTCCAAGAATACTTTACTGCGTATTATGTAAGCAGAGCCACCGAAGATGTTCAAAAAAAATTATTAGATGCATTACCTAAATTTTATTACAATGATATCGTATTTAACTTGCTTTTTGAGATGATGAGAGAGAGAGTTGAGAAATATTTTATATTTCCTCATCTTACTAGAATCTTTGAAGAATCTGGGTACAGTCCTGAATGTGTTAAAGACACATTTTTAAAGAATATATTCAGTATAGTGAGTTCGGTTAATATTGATATAGGTAAAGAAGATGGGAGTTATGACATAACTCTTGTTCATGATGACCGTCAAAAAGGGTATGGAAATACTATCGGTTTAATAAATTATGCTTCAAAATGTTATGCTAAGATATACAGTAAATTTTATGGGTATGATTACTCAATACCTAATAGAAAGCAAATTTATATGAGGTATTTTCCAAACCTCACTGAGAGGATCACACTTTCACCAGCTGAGTTGTTGTCGATAGTCGAGACCAAAGAAAATTTTATTTCACTACTAGAGCTAGATTTTATCGATTACTCTTTTACGATGAAAATTTTACCTTTACTTTTAAAGGAATCAAAAGAAAAACAAGAAAATATAGAATCTATTATTTTTGGCTAGGTTAGAACACCACAATCGGTAAAAAGAGCGCCGAAGAATGCTATTATATTGATATGTTACATGACAGGTATAAGGGTGTCAGAATCGGCCGCTCTAGATCGCTCAGACAGTCACTCTGCTCTATTCCCAAGTAAAAGACAAGAACGTTTTAGCATCAGAAGTATTCAGCATCTTATGGATAAGAATGGTTATAATATACACCAAACACGCCACGGTTTCATTACAGGGCTTGTGAGAGCAGGTGAAGACATAAAGCGTCATTCGAAGTCTAAGTGGCCATAGTTCAGCTGATATGATTTTACGTTACAGTATGCCAAGTGAGGAAGAAAGCTGAGAGCAGTTGAGCGAATATTAAAAGATTAGCCACCTTTCAAGGTGGCATTTTGTTTTGTTGAATGGGATGGGGATGGTTTAAAGATACAATACGATTGTTGTTACGGAAATGAGCAGTACACTTAGATCCAGAAACTCGACTGTCTTTTGAAGCGATAAGTCAAAGACGCTAATTCCAAATAGGGTACTATATTGTTAAACCAAAGGAATGAGTTTATTTTTGAAATTTCAGATGCTCAAAGTAAAGGGGAGTAATTCAATGTTAGATTTTGAAAAATTTCCAAAGGTATTAGAATCTGATTACCTTAAATTTAACATCAATGAGACTATCCCTATCTATCAAGGAGAGTTTACCTTAAATGTGAATGATGCAGAATATTTTAACTTTATTGGTGAACTATCATTGGAATGGCTCCCCAATCCAAATATTAAGTTTTTTGGAGAACCTATTCTTAAAAAAGATGCAAATTTTCACAAATTATTTAACAACTCAGAAAAGAACAAGATTAAGTTGAAAATCCCTAACCATATTGAGGACGAAGTATTTATAAGTGAATTTTCAATTATTACTGGTAGTATTGCGGGTAATGTATTTAATATTATAGAACAGCAGTCTACTAAGGTTTCTTATATAAATTGTGGAATTGTTAACTTTTTAAACACTTACGGAGATATTGTTAAATACAAGCAAAGTGGCATAAGAAGCAGGAATAAAATTAATATAAATGAGTGGGACATTATCATTGATAAAAGACCTGACTATAGTGAAAAAAAAATTAATGAAAAACTCAAAAATACTGGTGGCTATGCAATAACACATCTCTGTCAGATAAAAAGACTAGATGGAGAAATGTTTGATACTAAAGATATAGCAAGTTTGGAAAAGGCTTTATATTGGACACTCTCATTTGCATCGGGTAGGCATGTGGGAATTTGCTTATTGGAGGGCTATTTTGATAACAAAATAGTCTGGAAGAGATACGAAACCCCAATAATCGATGAATGGAAGTATAGAAAAACATGGTTCCCTATCAATGACGGGCAATCACTTCAAAGAATACTTCCACAGATATACAGTAAATTGCAGGATGAATATTGGAGCAATGTTCTGACTCATACATTAAGTTGGTATCTTGAGTGTCAATCAGATGGAATTATCGAACATAAAATAGTTTCGAGTCAAGTTGCATTAGAAACATTGGCTTGGTCATATCTTGTAGAAGATAGAAAAATTCTAAAAGAACATGAATACAAGGATATGAGAGCATCTGATATTTTTCGTTTATTTTTCAAGCAATTTTGTGAGGAAAGTTCAATCCCAATAGACTTTCCTTATTTAGATGATATTAAAAGACTAAATTATAGTGAATCTGCACATTTACTCACCGATTATAGAAATAATATTGTTCACCCCAAAAAAAAGAGGAAATTCAATTCATTACAAAGTGATTTTAGCTTCTATGTTCTAAGGTTAGGGTTACATTTTCTTGAACTTAGCCTACTCTTTATATTGAAATATGAAGGGAAATATGTGGATCAACTTTATTTTGGTTGGGATAAAACATACGACTTTGTACCATGGAATGGGAACAAGTCGCAGGCTTAATAGAAGCGTCAATGACAGCATAGTACCTACTACAGCCGCACGGGAGGCTCTATTTGGGGTGTTGGCAGTATTCGCGGAGTTTGGAACGTAACATCATTATTGATCGTCCACAAGCTGGTTTGAAAGCGGCAAGGGCAAGAGGACATAAATCCTTCGCAAGCTTCTCTTGAATGATTCCGCTTTGCCCATGATGAGCTACCCGTCGATTTCTTAAAGAAAATTTACTAAACGTGAACTTACTGCCGTTATTTTCCGCGTCAACTGCTCTTTATTCATGCCGTCAGGGATCAGCTTGACGTTGAAATTGGCGAGTTCTTTCGAATATATGGCATGAAGCTTGAACATAAGCCGCCCCGGCTTATCGGTCAGCGGCGCAAACGCATGCCACCACCTGTAACCCGATTCGTCGTTTCCTAGTGAGCTCAACCCATAATTGATCTTATTTTTCGTATTATAAGCTTAACGGTCAATTCATCCGGCAACTGCTTCCCTCCAGTGATAAGATCCGTCAATGCTTGCTCCACCGTGAGTTGCTCACCTTTCTTACTGGCTCTCCATCCTCGCATCTTTCGGTGAATCAATGGATTCCCCATTACGTCCTTAATAATAAATTTCAATTCCCTCGACTGGTTTAAGTCTATAGAGTTGCCGTCTTGATCCGTGGCTTCGCTGATGATGGAAATCCGCATCGTGTCCGCCCTTTTACCTCTACGGTAATTCCCTGATCCGTCACTTTCAGACCCATCGGTTTTACAAAACCTTCGTTATAAATATTCTTCATCCCTGGATCAACTTGTTCTGTGCTATTGAAAAACTTTTTGCGTAGTTTGCAAAAGTCGGAGGTACATAGGTTCCTAACGATATGACTACTGCCAATCCGACCGCAGCTATCGTAATTTTTTTCATAATATCAAGGCTCCTTTGTTTCCAATTGATTAGTTTAGGGGAGTCTATCACAACTTCAGCGGGATTCGTATCTTCCGATGGTGTGTATGGAGTGAGCTGATCCAAAATGTTTTGCATGAACGCTTCATCCGATACTTCTTCCTCCCATGAATCCTCAAAATCTTCATGCTTATTTATCCAATGCTCCAATTGCAGCTGGCAATCCTTGCAGCTTTCCAGATGTTTTTCAAACCGAATACTTTCAGATTGGGAAAGCTGGCCTTCCATATATGCGTTCAAAGGGTTAGTTTCCATACATTTCATACAAGAAATCCCCCTTTTCTTTTGATGCGTTCATGCTTTTGCACAATTTCAATCATGCGTGATGAAGACGCATTTGCACGGTACTTACCGGGAGCGATAACTGCTCACCGATTTCCTCATAGCTCAGTAACTGCTGATGCCGCAGCATAAACACAACACGTTGATCTGGGTCCAGCTCCTCGATCAACTTTTGTAGAGAAGCCTTACGTTCTTTTCCCAGATAATTGCTTTCCAGCGTATTGCTATGGGCGATTTCGAAATCGAGATCGATTAAGCTGGGAGTACGCTTGCGTTTACGAAGCTCGTCGATAGACCGATTCGCGGTGATACGGTATAACCAGGCAGAAAAGCTGTGCTCAGGCTTATATTCCTGTAGATGGTTGTAGGCTTTAATAAAAATCTCTTGGGCGATATCCTGTATGTCAGGCGATGGACCGAGCATTTTTAGGAGTAGGGAAAATACCCGTCCCTTGTATTTGTTAATAATTAAGGAAAAAGCCTGCTTGTCTCCGTTAAGTATGTAATCTATAAATTCCTGGTCTTCCAGCATTTTGCCCTCCTATCCAAAAAGAATGCTGAGCCAAGCATGGAGCTTTTTTGTACTTACACTTAAGTATGACGAAGCTAAAAGGCAAACCTTTCTTTTTTTGAAAAATTTTATGCAGCTATGCTGCCGTTCTTTGCCCGACTCATCATACAGCTTGCTATTCATCCTGATTGTGGAACTCTCCGTTTTCTTTTATAATTACCTCAGCTGATAATAATTCTCAAATAAAAGGGGGAGCTGATGAAAACTATATTGCTCATAGAAGACGAGCGAAATTTATCGCGCTTGATCGAATTGGAGCTTCGGCATGAATCGTTCAAGGTGATGGTTGCTCATGACGGAAAGCGGGGATTGGAGCTGGCTTTGCAGCAGGACTGGGGTGTTATCTTATTAGACCTTATGCTTCCTGGTATGGATGGAATTGAAGTGTGCTGTCGTATACGCGAGGTGAAGAGAACACCGATTATTATGCTAACAGCCAGAGACAGCCTTAAGGATCGGATATCTGGATTGGATAGTGGTGCTGACGACTACATAGCGAAGCCTTTTGCGATCGAGGAGCTGCTGGCACGCATAAGGGTAGTATTCCGAAGACGGGAAGATATTTCGGACGCGGCGATGCAGCTTCTTACTTTTCAGGACATCGTAATGAATCTGGATTCGAGGAATGTTACCAAGGGCGGCAAAACCATCGATCTGACCAAGAGAGAATACGACCTGCTTCAAGCCTTCATGAGGAATACGAATCGGGTACTGGACCGGGAAACTTTGCTGGATATGGTATGGGGGTTTGAAGCTGGGGTGGAAACGAATGTGGTGGATGTGTACGTGCGTTATTTGCGCAATAAAATGGATAACCCCGCGGAGGATAGCTGCATACAGACCGTACGCGGCATTGGCTATGTGATGAGACGATGAAGCGGTTACCCTTACGATTCGCCCAAATCCCTATAAAATGGAAACTGACAATATGGTCTACACTGCTGCTCGTTTTGCTATTCGCGGTTTACAATATAGTGCAATATGCTTTTGTTGAAAGATGGATGATTAAGCAGGAAGAAGCGAACACGCAGCAGGATATGAGGGAGATATTGAATTACTTTTTGGAGAATGAGGTATCCTTCAAGGAAGGCGAGTTCGTGCAAGCGCGTAATTTTCTCGAAAGAATGAACCGTCCCGATCAGCTTATTCGTGTTCTAAATGAGAAGGGGGAGCCTATTCTTACGGTATCCGATGATATTCCGGAGCAGTGGGTGGAGGCTAAAGCTGTAAGCTCAAAGGAATTGGTCGGGATAAAACATACGAACGATCGTTTAGTTATTATGAGAAGCCCGCTTACGATTTTCAAATTCAATGGGACTGTAGAAATCATAAAAAACATTGTGAACTTCGAAAAGCTAACGGACGCCCTCTTCTACGTGATGGTCCTATGTGGTCTAGGAGCTGTGGTGATCAGCGGCCTTGGTGGACGGCTATTGGCGGGACAACTGCTCAAGCCATTGCAAGGGATGGCCGAAACGATCCGAAACATTAAGCAAAAAGGTCTGCACGAGCGTATGCAGTTGAACAATAATAAGGATGAGATCGCTACCTTGATGGTCATGTTTAATACGATGATGGATCAGGTGGAGCGCTCCTTTCAGCAGCAAAGGCAGTTTGTAGAAGATGCTTCTCATGAGCTGAGAACACCGGTAGCTATTGTGGAAGGACATCTGTCATTGCTACAGCGGTGGGGAAAACATGATCCTGCGATATTGGAAGAATCGTTGAATGCTTCGATCCAAGAGGTTGCGCGTCTGAAAATGCTTGTGCAGGAGCTGCTGGCGCTCAGTCGTGCCGAGAAGCTGGACCCCGAGTATAACTCCGAAGTGACAGATCCGGAGCAAGCGATTCGGACTATTATTAAAAATATGGCGGTGCTCCACCCAACGTTTGATATACAAGCAGAGTTGGAGGCACTCAAATCCGTAGTCCTGGCAATATCCCCTCAGCATCTGGAGCAGATTCTGCTCATTGTGTTGGATAATGCAGTCAAGTACTCGGAGCAGCACAAAATCATTTGCGTCCGGGCTACCGTGAACGAAGAAGCAGCTCTTATCGAAGTAATCGATTCGGGAATAGGTATTGCAAGTTCCGATATGCCATATATCATGGACCGTTTCTATCGCGCGGACAAGGCCCGCAGTGGAGAACAGGCAGGGCATGGACTAGGTTTAGCGATTGCTAAACGTCTGGTAGATATATATAACGGAACGATCACTTTGCAAAGTATAGAACATGAAGGTACTACGGTCTGTATTTCTTTACCGAAAAGGTAAAGAAATTTTTTTTTCACATCAAATTCTCATTATTGTAAGTTATACTGTTAACTAGTCAAGCAACTGGTAATGATATTCATTATCATCAATAAAGATTTTAACCGATTTGGGGTTTAGGGAGAGAGGGGAGTCAACTTTTCAGGCCAATTTTATTGAGAATGAGTATTACTATCAAATATTAGTTAACGAAATGGAGATGTAGATTTCAAATGAGAAAACAAACCTTGTTCAGCACTATGCTGCTGATCATCCTGTCACTTATCGTAGCCGCATGCGGTTCAAGCCCTTCAACGGGTGGTGCGTCTTCCACGCCACAGCCTAAGGCAGAGAGCGCCGATACGGCGAAGTCCTCACAAGCTCCGGCAGCGAGTCCAACTGCAGGCAAGGATCAGGCTGTTAATATTTATACAGCGAGACACTACGAGGTGGATAGCGTATTATTCAATGCTTTTACGAAACAAACGGGGATTAAAGTTAATGAAATCAAAGGTACGGCCGAAGAGCTGGTTGAGCGCCTGAAGCGCGAAGGTACGAGTTCAGAGGCAGACTTGTTTATTACTGTAGATGGAGGCGTGCTGAACTACGCCAAGCAGAACGGTGTACTTCAAGCGATCCAGTCTCCCGCTATTGATAAGAACGTCCCCAAGCAGTGGCGCGACAAGGATAACAACTGGATTGGCATAGCAACCCGAGCTCGGGTTATCGTGTATGCTAAGGACCGGATTAAGCCGGAGCAATTGTCTACATATGAGGATCTGGCCACAGATAAGTGGAAAGGGAAGGTGTTGGCTCGCTCTTCAACCAGCTTGTATAACCAGTCACTTGTAGCTTCATTCGTTGAACTTGATGGAGAAGCAAAAGCTGAAGCATGGGCCAAAGGTATTGCCGCTAATCTGGCTCGTAAGCCGGAAGGCGGAGACCGTGATCAAGCCAAGGCTATTGCAGCCAAAGTTGGCGATGTCGCGATTATGAACACCTATTATGTAGGTCAAATGCTGGCATCCAAGGATGCGGAAGAAGTGAAAGTAGCCCAGAACATCGGCGTCTTTTTCCCGAACCAAAGCACGACAGGCACACATCTTAATATTAGCGGCGTAGGTCTGACCAAGAATGCCAAAAATAAAGACAACGCGATCAAGCTTATCGAATTTATGACTTCCAAAGAAGGCCAAACTCTTTTGACGCAAGGCAGCTTTGAGTTCCCGGTTAATGAAGCGGCGGATAAACCGGAGCTATTGAAAACTTGGGGAACATTCAAATCCCAGCAAATTGATTTTGCCAAGCTTGGAGATCACAATAAAAAAGCGACTGAGCTTCTTAACAAGGCAGGCTGGAAATAGGCATGGTTGTTTCCGCTTGGCTGCGTAATCTGAAGAGATTTAGTAACGGATGGAATTTATTAAGCATTATAGGGGCCTTCGCGGCCCTTCTTCCGTCTTTATATATTGCGACTGGTCTTTTTCGTTCCCCTAATGAGAATTGGCAGCATATTAAGGACTATTTACTGCTGGATTATGCTTTGCAATCCTTATGGCTTGTGCTAGGAACAGCAGCCTGTACCGTGTTGGTTGGTGTAACGCTTGCCTGGCTTATAGCTGCTTATGAGTTCCCGCTGAGACGATTTTTCACATGGGCTTTTGTGCTGCCGCTGGCCATTCCACCATACATTGCAGCTTACACCTATGCTAATATGTTGGGTTATACAGGCAGTGTTCAAATTTTTATGCGCAATGTTCTGGGCTGGAATCTGAATCAAGCTTATTTCGACATCATGTCGATGAAGGGTGCTATTGTTATTTTCAGCTTGTTTTTATTTCCTTATGTGTATCTGATCACGAAAACGTTCCTGGAGAGGCAAAGTGCCTCTTTCATTGAAAATGCCAGATTATTAGGCAAAAATCCGCTGTATATTTTTTTCAGGGTCGTATTGCCGCTGTCTCAGGCCGCGATTATCGGGGGAGTAAGTCTGGTCGCCTTTGAAGTATTGAATGATTTTGGGGTTACCAAGTACTTCGGGATTCAGTCTTTTACTACCGCTATTTTTCAAACCTGGTTTGGCATGTATGACGTAGAATCTGCGATGCGGTTGGCTGCACTGCTTATGAGCTTTATTGTCGGCTTATTCATAATCGAAAGAGTTCTCCGCAAACGGAAACGATATCATGCTTCAACAAGCAGGACTCGTCCTCTTAGCCGAAGGACGCTGCGCGGTATTCCTGCTCTTATCGCTGTTCTCTTCAGCGGTCTTATTGTTTCGTTGTCCTTTCTAGTTCCAGTCGTTCAGCTGATTGTATGGGCGACATGGACGTATAAGGAGGTTATGAGCGCCCAATTCATGGGACTTCTCACCAATACCCTCTTTATATCGCTGGTTTCGATCATTGTATTGATGCTTTTTGCTGTTATTGTGGCTAATGTATGCCGCTATCAGCGTTCTGCTTTTACACTTATATTGTCTAAACTTATTTCCTCAGGGTATGCGATTCCAGGTGCCGTTCTCTCGATCGGGGTGCTCGCTGTGTTCATCTCACTGGATAACCGGCTTGGCGGGGTTTATGAGAAGCTCGGTTGGGGAGCCGGCAAGCTGGTGCTCAGTATGTCCTTACTCATGCTCATCTTCGCATATGTGATCCGGTTTTTGGCCGTAGGTTTTAACTCTGTGGAGGCGGGGTTCGATAAGATCGGAAACCGCTATACGGAAGCATCCCGGCTGCTGGGATTGGGGTTTACGAAAACCTTTTTCAAGGTTGATTTGCCTTTGATCAAGGGCGCTGTGTTCACAGGCTGTATTTTGGCTTTTATGGAAATTGTCAAAGAGCTGCCACTTACTCTGCTTCTTCGGCCTTTTAATTTTGACACATTAGCCACAAAAGCCTACCAATACGCTAGTGACGAACAAATTCACCAAGCTTCCATTCCATCCTTA
Source organism: Paenibacillus sp. GCM10027630 (assembly GCF_042676305.1). Lineage (NCBI taxonomy): Bacteria > Bacillati > Bacillota > Bacilli > Caryophanales > Paenibacillaceae > Paenibacillus > Paenibacillus sp. GCM10027630. Next base: position 45,920 of record NZ_JBHTGY010000057.1, read on the forward strand.
TTCATTATAGCCGTCGGTATGATCTCGGTTTATTTCTATTACTGGTTAGGAGAGAGAAATTCAGAATGACTTTTTTTGAAATGAACGCTGTCTCTTTTCACTATGCCAAAGGCAATGAGAGTGTGCTTCATGATTTCTCTATGCACTTGGAGCAAGGCGAAGTGGTTGGTATCCTTGGTCAAAGCGGTTGCGGGAAAAGCACTCTGCTTAGGCTTATATCCGGGCTGGAGGTCCCCTCCTCAGGAAGCATTGTGATCGATGGTAAAATAATGGTAAGCGAACGGTTATTCGTCCAGCCTGAAGCCCGCGGCGTTGGGATGGTTTTTCAGGAATACGCCCTATTTCCCCATTTAACTGTAGAGCAAAATATTATGTTCGGGTTACACCGGTTATCCAGAGCCGAACGCAAGCAGCGGCTGCAGGCGATGTTAGAGCTTGTACACCTGGAGAGCTATGGGAAACGGTATCCGCACGAGCTTAGCGGAGGGCAGCAGCAGCGTGTAGCTTTTGCCCGTGCTTTGGCGCCGGAACCGGCTATACTGCTCATGGATGAGCCTTTCAGTAATTTAGACGCCGGACTGAAGGGGAAAATTCGAGAGGAGCTGCGCCAATTGCTGCGAACCGCCAACATGACCTCGATACTCGTTACCCATGATAAGGAAGATGCGGTTGCCATATGTGATCGGATTGTTCATATGACTAACGCAGAATTAGTATACTAGCCTTGGTTCGTACCGGGTGTGCCGTTTACTAAATAAAGTTCAAGGGGCTGTCCCAAAAGTCATTTTGAGACAACCCCCTCCACCATTTTATCCTGAATAGATGGTTGCAAAAGAGCCCTCAATTCCACTTTAATAGTTGAAGGCTTTTTTGCATATTCTTGTGTATTCTTAGTGATGAATAAGATGAGGTCGCTTTCCAGCGCGTATTCATCGCGGGTATCGGGTTAGTCGTTCGTGGTTCGGTTACGGCATTGCATGGCAGTCTGGCGCACTCCGTGCAATTATCAGGAAAATGTCACGTTAGTTACTCCGAAAATAGCGTTCCAAGCCTTATAACTGGAATTCCTCCTGCTAATTCTACGTATTTTGGCTGATATCCACCATTTCACCTCTATTAGAGTTAGTTTTTCCAGTTAGATTGATTTCAGGCGATATCCACGCTGGATTAGCGTTACAATTTCCATCTATTTCCTTTACTTCCGCAGCGGCCCCGACAAATCAAGGTCCCCTCTAGATTGAAAGCAGTCTTTGAACATCGCTCTCGCCCCGTCACTTAAGTAACATCCAAAAAGCGGCCGGATTCATTTTTGGACTTTCGAACCCCCACACTGATGGGAATTTCCCTACAAAAAAGACGCTTCCATTTCCGCTTACATGGTGGTTTTGGAGGCGTCTTTGTACGTAGTTTGGGACTGATTCATTCACTGATACCCTTTTGGGACAGCCTCTTTGGTATTGGGCCTGAATAATCATTATTCTTCACTATACAAGGTCAATAAAGTGGGCAGGATCAGGGTAAGACATGCAAGGACTGCAATCCCGACCGCTCCCCTATAGTTTCTCTGCCGCCATAGTTGCGGGGCGAGGCTTCCGACATAAACGCTGGACCAAAGGGAAATGGCAGCTAATATTCCAAACTTTGCTATTTGTTGAATCATTGCATTTTATCCCCCTCGATAGCGGGTCCAACTTGATCGCCATGGCGGCGCATTTTAAAGCTGATTTCCACGTTATAATCAATATCCTTCATACGATCTTTCCACTTAAAAGCATACCATTCCTTTAGTGTGGAAAAAGTTGATTTGAGACGGTTGTTGATGCTGAAACAATCGACTTGCCATTGATGAAGCGTCTTGTTGAGCAGCTTGATCGACTCGGAATGAAGCTGATTTTGTATGGATTGTTCGAGTTTTTTTGTGTTCTCCGGCTTTGTATAGTCCACAACTGTTTGAACGCCGATCAAATCTCCTTCCATTTTAACGCTAAAGGTTACTGTGACTTTGTCATTCTTTCGGGTTACTTTCATCTGAGCTTTTTTTTGAGCTCTCATGTTGATGCTAAGATTCAGTTTGCTTTCTGAAGGATCCCGGAACCCCCACGTCGTTCCAAAAAATTCACCGCGAAGTACATTTAAAATCTTTGTTTCCTCACCGGTAAGAAAACCTGCCAGAGTACCGTTGTTATAAATAGCACTGCCAAAAAACTCTACAGGAACCTCTCCGGATCTACGTAAGCTCCCTGCAAATTGTTCACCAACTAACGGTTGCTTGGATTTGGAGTCTGAATGTTCGTTCTCCTTGGACAACTGGGCAGTGCCCTTTTTTATATCAGGTCTGGGTGCAGCCAAGATGGTTGTGGCACCGGTTCCGACGTTTTCAATATCCATGATAAAGTCGTGAAACCGGGAGTTCATCGGTACGATGCCTCCCACATTATGGGGGTCTAATTCCAGTTCAAACCATAAGTTGATATCTTTCTCCGTGGTTGGTTGAATGTGCTGGATAAAGGTTTCCGCCTTCCCACGCGTCGTAATAACATTTACAGTTCGCCGAAATTCACGATTGCGTACAACCTCTCCCAATACAGGCATTACCCCCTTGCGGGCCATACCTTCACCCAAAATAAACGCTTTGGAATGGATAAGGGTTAACCTGCGGGCAACAAAGCTTTGGCTCGCAAGCAGCGCAGTAGCGATATCTGAGCTCTGCTCGGAATGTACAGAAACAATTTTTTTCTGGCTATCATTTGAGCTTTGTCCGCCGCCGCTTGTTTTGGGAACGGCAATGGCGAAGGTGAATATATAATCGTTTTTGGGACCTGAATCAACCCCGACAGCAATGATAAAAGCCATATTTTCAGGATCCAGCCGATCCCAGCATCCAGTCAGCAGCGGCAGCGACAATAGGAGTACCAATAAAGCTCGGGAAGTACGCATGAACAGGCTCACGGTTGCCTCCACTTTCTGCGCAAAATTGCTGCGAGCCATGTCGCCAGCGGAAGGCATATGGAAATTAGCGATCCATAGGTTCGCAGTATATCCCGATCCCATGCGACTGCAGCCATCTCGCTGGTCGGCAATAAGGAGCAGCTGTATATGATAATGGAGAGCGGAATGATCAGAGGCTGAGTTCTGGGCAACTTCAGCATTTGCGATAAAGTAGACGCACAGCAATATATGGCTATGGAGAGCTTGATTACGGCACATAAAAGCCAAACGATCAGGAAAAGGCTTTCCACTCGTTGAATCCATCGCCCAAAAATAATAATCCGGCTGATTTCAAACATCGGAACGTTTAAGCGTGTGGCCGTTGGGTAGGGAACTACGTAAAGATAGACGATGGTTGTACTGAACAGGATTATGGAGCTGATTGCCATGCACCACCATGCGGCTTTTCCCCACTCTTCCGTTTTCCGCATTCTGGGGACCAGGAAGCCAAGTACAAGTAACTCAGAAAATAAGGAGCTTTTCACGACCCCCATTGTCAGAACCTGGGTTCTTCCGGTGCCCCAAAAAGGTGATAACGCATCCGGCTCCGCATGGGTCATTAATCCGCCGACGAGTGTTATGAACACGCTTGCAATGATTAAACCGATGGTTAGCCAGCATAGGCGTCCCATAGCTTCAATACCTGAATAAGCCACTATGGCGGCAGTAATAAGAAGGGAAAGCAAGATAACTTTTAACGGGGTTCTTAGCAATATATCTGATGTCAACAGCTCCGAGAACTCGCGAAGCACGGTAAACGTGATGATGAAGAACAGGCTGAAGTAAGCCAGATTCACCAAGCTTCCCATATAGGGTCCCCATATCTCCTCAGTCGCAGTAATGAGTGTTGAGCCCTGTGTTCCGTTTCTGAGGACCCCACTCACTCCCCACCAAATCAACGGACAGAGCAATCCGGCTATGAGAATAATGATCCAAGCGGCTGTGCCCCCAATATCCGCCAACAACCGCTGCAAAGGAAGGAATATATTCGTAATGATAAAAATTATTCCTATGGATGCCGCTTCGCGAACCCCGATGTGATGCGTTCTCACTTTTTCGCCTCCTCTTGTTGATTGAATAGGGGTGTCATTTTTCTTTATCGCTTGGCATTTTCTTCTTTCTTTGGGGGTGAATCGACAGAGGGCGATAGTTCTGTTCTTGAATCGGTCCTCTTATGATCGTATCGCTGCTTTGGCGATATGGAGTAATTGGAGATAAGATCGGTACACCAAAGGATTTGTTTGCGACCCACTGAGATAAGAATATAATCGACATTAAGACAATCCCGATCAGACCGAGAAAAGAAGCGCTAATCAAGTAAATAAAACGGAGAATCCGTGTTGCAAACTGCATGTTGTAGTTAGGAATCGTATAGGAAGCCAAAGCCGTAGTAGCCGTGATAATGACCACGATAGGGCTTACGATGTTGGCTTGAACGGCAGCCTGGCCAAGAATTAACGCTCCAACGATTCCGATAGTCGGACCGATGACGCTCGGTATCCGGATGCCGGCCTCACGAATTAATTCAAACATGGACTCCAGCATTAGAGCCTCCGCCGCCACAGGAAGGGGTACCGCCTCACGAGTACCGGCAATGGCGAGAATTAGCGTTGTAGGGATCATTTCCTGATGATAATTGGCAATCCCGACATAAAGGGCGGGCAAGTACATCGACAAAAAGAACCCGAACGTTCGGATAATACGGAGAAAGGTGCTGTAAGGCCATCGTAAATTAGCGTCTTCCGCTGTTTGCAGGAAGAGGGGAAAATGAGCCGGAACGATCAGTCCATAGGGTGAATTGTTCACGATGATGCCGATATAACCTTCAGCAATTTGAGCCGCAAACCGATCGGGTCGTTCCGTACTCAAAACAGTTGGATAAATAGAGTTGGGTTGCTCCTCGATCAATTGTTCGATCATTCCGCTATCGCCGATGTAATCTATTTGGATGGCTGCTATGCGCTTGCGAACCTCACTGACAAGCTCGGTATTGGCAATCGATTTTAAATAGACAACAGCAATCTCCGTCCTTGACAGGACGCCTACATATCCCGATTCGAATATAAGATCGGGAGTGATAAGCCTGCGTCTAATCATAGACAGATTCGTTCGGATGTCCTCCGTAAAGCCTTCTTGTGATCCGCGAACTACGGTTTCGGTTTTGGGACTTTCGATGGCTCTTTTCTCCCATCCTTTAACATCCACCATCACCGCAGTGTCTAATCCATCGACTAATACGGCTGCTGAACCGATCAAAATATCGTTTACGATATTCTGGAGCTTATCATTTGCACATACTTGTCCTTCCGTTAAAATTTCCTCCATAAGCGTATCGGCATCCACCAATATATCGTCCGATATGTCCATCGAAATCAATGGTACAAGTACGGTTCGATTCAAATGCTCCCAATCTACTTGCGAGTTAAGGTAGACTACGGCGCCTTGTAAAGACGAGTGACCGATCAAAAACTGACGGATGATGAGTCCGCTGTTTTGAGGATACGAAAAATGCTGTTTGAACCACTCAATATTGGTATTAAGCTGGGGTGAAATAAGGCCATAGTCCTCAATTAGAGTATCAATCTGTGGCATGCTTTCGGATCCTTCAACCGAAGTTCTATCAATGAGTTTTTCCTCCCAATGCCCCAAGGAAAAAGTTTGCTTGTCCGTTGACAAATCCGCAACAAAGTATTTCTTGAGTGCACTCCAATTACCCATTGGTTCAATCTCCTTAGACGCGAACTTTCAAAAAGCAGTTGTATAATATTGCTATATTTGTATTGAGCATAGTGTTTACCGTTGCAGAAATTTTATTCTATATTTAAGGAAAAGGGCGCGGTTTAGCAAACGCAATTGTTGATGATGCAATAGGTTTGGACATGCCAAAAGCCACCCCGTAGGATGGCTTGACTGGATAAAGAATGGCTCGCTGAACGGCCTTAAATAAGGTTGTGGGTTTCGCATCGTACCGTATCGCTATTTGCTCGCAAAAATCCGCATAGACGAGCGATCCGCTCCATAGTTGAACTGGATCTCTTTAAAGCTTGCAGCGGTGAGCATCAGCTCAAATTCGTTCTGATAGAACCATCGGAGACGAATAGTATCCTCATGAGTTTCGATCCGCTCTCCATCTTTAAACACTTCGTATTTATTGAAATTGGTTTTTAGCTGCTCCCAGAAATCAAGCTCAACTCGCTCACTAAGTCTAATTACAGCCCCATCATCTCTGTTCACCTCGGCCAGCATGCGCCACGCTTCGGGTTGTTCGTTCCTGATGTAGGCCTTGGGAATCGTTAGTGTGAGCAGCAGTTGGCCTCCATCAGCCAAATGCAAGTACAGACGGCTCAAGGCTGCGGTCGCATCCGCGCGATCTGTGAGCAGATTGAAGGTATTGCCTGGTATATAAATCGTATTGTACTTCCGAGGCAGCTCCAGACGCTGCATGGCTTGGTGATAAAGTGCAGGATGCAGACCAAGCCGCTTAGCTTTGCTTGAACAAATATTTAGCATATCCTCAGAGTAATCAACCCCATCGACATCCAGGCCGTCCCGTATTAAAGCATTCAGCAGCCGCCCTGTACCGCACCCAATCTCTACGGCCGGTCCTCTATTATGGATGATGTGCTGCTTATAAAAATCTTGCTCAACTGAATTTCCTGACTCACTGAACCATAAATCGTAATGCTGTGCAACAAACCCCTGAAAGTCCCCATGAGTAACTCTGATCTCATTGCTCATCAACAGCTTCCCGCCTTTTGTATATTAGGATGTGATTCGAAGAACCGGTCCTAGTAGTGGTATAGTTTCAATTATAAGTTATGAATGAGTGATACGAATAAACTTTTTTTTCATAAAGTGCAGTGTTTCTATGCGGGCGGTTCGTCTATTGTTACGGAGAGGAGGGGGAGGACGATTACAGAGGAATCAGAGTGGATCGAACGAATTATCGCCGGCGATAAGCAAGTGTTCCGCTTGCTGATGGATAAGTACAATTCTTATTTGTTTCATGCCGTTTACTCGGTGCTAAGATCTACTAAAGATGCCGAGGATGTAACACAGGAAGCGCTGCTGAAAATCTATGCGTCACTCCCCCAATACCAGCACCAGGGGTTGAAAACGTGGATGACCCGTATCGCGGTTAACAAAGCGATAGATCACAAACGGGCGCTGGATCGAAAACGGGAGCAGCTGACTTCAGACATTGAAGAGCTGCTTCCGGCTGATGCCGTCCATACCGTGGAAGAGGAAGTGCTCGATAAGCAGAGAAAGCAGCAGCTCAGGCAATATTTAGATGACATCCCTGCTAATTACCGTGAAGTTGTGGTTGCTTACTATATTGAAGAAAAAAGCTATCTGGAGATAGCGGCTGAACAAGGAGTTACTTTGAAAACCGTTGAGTCGAAGCTGTACCGCGCTAAGCAATGGATTCGCAGACATTGGAAGGAGGAAGAATGGGGATGAAACATTATACGTTAGAGCAATGGGATCTTTATGCTGGTGAGCTGCTCTCGGATGAGGATAGATTAGCTTATGAAACGCATCTCAGCTCATGTGATTCATGTCTTGATTTGTATATGCAAAGCTTGGAGCGGTCTGCAGGTTCGTATCCAGTACTTCAGTCTGCTGATGAATTGGCTGAAGCTGTAATGGGGCGAATAATCTTGGAAGAATCAACGGCATCTCCTGATCCTGCTTCCGTCCCTTCGAAATGGAGTGAATCCAGAACAGCTCGCAGATCACCGTCATTTACAAGGCATCCTCTGTTTCACTATGCGATCGCGGCCGCCATTACCTTCATCTTAATGAGCTCGGGAGCTTTTCAGTCCTTGACGGAAAGAATAGGCCACTTGGATGCTGCGGCAGAAGCTGTGGAGCAGGAGCCGGATCTAGAGCCGGAACAAACGGTCAAAGTAAATGGGCACGCATCCGTTTCCTATAGAATTATGGAAAAAACAATCGTCATGTTAGATTCCATTCAACCCAAACAAGCAAAAGGAGGAGCCCGCTAATGCAAACCAAGAACGCGATAACAGCCCTTCTGTTATCTTTTATTCCAGGCCTGGGCCATCTGTATTTGAACCGCAAGATAAGAGCCTTCCTGTATGGAGCCGGATTTTTCGGACCCTTAGCTCTGGTGTTTTTGATAGGGATATCAGGTAAAATGAATCGTTTAGAGGAGTTTGCCATTTTCCTGTTGTTTGTAGCTTTTGCCATCGCTGCTATCAATCTGATTGATATGGTATTCGGGCTTGTGAAAAGGCGCGAGCCTTCCGGTGAGTTCGTATCGCCGCCGATTTCCCATCCGCAAGAGACGGCTTACTATGAACCGCAGCATCGCAGCAATGAAAGCGAACGGATTTTTACCGTGCTGCTGTCGTTTATACCGGGGCTCGGTCATTTTCAGCTGGGTTTAATGCAGCGGGGCTTGACCTTTATGATTGCTTTTTTCGGATCAGCCGTGATGATTTTCTTTGTCGCCTTACTGACGCATAAAGATGGATTTTTCGTTTTTCTCGGCGCGCTGCCAATCATTTGGATTTATTGCCTGTTCGACTGCATCCAGCAGCTAAACCGTAAACAGCGGGGGGAATTGCTGACGGATCGAACGATTTTTGAGGATTTTCAAGAAACCCGCGAAGACGGCAAAAAAAATAAGATGATAGCTACCTTTCTATCTATTGTCCCTGGAGCGGGCCACATGTACCTTGGCTTGCAAAAAAGAGGCTTGCAGCTCATGGCCGCCTTTTTGTTCTGCATCTACATTATGGATGTGCTGAGGCTTTCCTTTTTCTTATTTCTGATTCCCATTCTGTGGTTTTACAGCTTCTTTGACGCTCTGCAGCAAATTTCAAGGCAGGATCGCGAGGAAGAGCTGAAGGACACCCCGTTTGTAGATTGGCTGGTTAATCATCAAAAATGGGTCGGAATCGTGCTTCTCGGACTGGGTTTGTATTATTTAATGGATGAGGTTGTGCTAACAGCGCTTGATCGATTATTTCCGAAAGAACGTATTTCGATGCTGTTCCATCAATATTTCCAAACATTCGTCGTTTCGGTCATCCTCATAGGGGGCGGTTTACGGCTGCTGCTAGGAAGTAAAAGAAAGAAGGATGAAAGATGAAGAAGTGGCGCGTGGGTACGCTTTCGATGGGAATAACTCTGGTGCTGCTGGGGGTGGTTTTGTTTATTTCCCAGTGGAAGGGGCAGCAGGCTTTTGATGCGTTTATTACGTGGTGGCCGATCGTATTTGTTTTGCTGGGTTTGGAAATCGTCCTCTATTTATCCTTTTCCAGAAAAGAAAACAGCATCATCTCCTATGATATGATGAGCATCCTATTCGTCGGCGTGCTTTGTATAGGTTGTCTTGGGTTCACAATGCTCGCTTCAGTCGGTCTGATGGGTGAAGTAAGGTCGATGATAGGGGCAATTGATGAAACGAAGGATTTGCCTACAGTGAAGGAAGCGGTAGCCGAAGGGGTGAAGAAGGTTATCGTACAATCACAGGACCAAACTGTAAAGGTGGATAAATCGCAGGAGCGGTCACTTCAAGTGTTCGGTACTTACCGCAGCCGTACTATCCAGGGCGAGGCAATCCAACCTATGGAGAAGGAGCAGTTCGTAGCTGTACGCACCGTTGGGGATACGATGTATGTGCAAGTTAAACGGTTGCCGCAAAGAAGGGGCTTCGATTCCTACTACCCGTGGATGACGGTTACTGTTGTTCTTCCGCAGGATGTGCAGGCTGAGGTGCGCGGAGCTAATAATGAGATGATTGAGTAAGTAAACAATGGAATCGTACGGGGATATCATAATCCGATAACTAAGGAGGTCATGCCTATGAGAACATTCATAGTAGGTATGATAATAGTGATGGTGTTAGGGTTGACGGGATGCTCCAGCCCCATAGAGTTTAATGGAAAAAGCGAGAACTGGAGCGTCACCTGTTCGGTCGACCAATCAGCTAATGTAAAATCATTCTTGATACGATATACCGGTAAAGAAAATCAACCTGTTAAAGATACTAGCTATTCCTTTGTAGATAGCAAAAATTTTAACAATAGCGGCAAAAGCGAAGCTTCATCGGCAACTTTGAAAATAAGCGGTAAGTCTACTATGGATACGCCGTATGTAGATGAAGCCGGGTTTAAGCTGCATATAAAATGGAATAGCAAAGAAGAGACTATAGATTTAGCAAGGGATTAGTCGGAGCTGCTTCTTATGATTTTCCCCGTAGTCTGCGAAAAAACTGCGTCAGCATCGAGCTGCATTCCTCTTGAAGCACACCGCTTACTACATCCACCCTATGATTGAACCGCTCCTCTTGCAGCAAATTCATCAATGTTCCTGCACAACCCGCTTTTGGATCTGTCGTGCCGTAGATGACTTGGGGAATGCGAGACTGAACTATCGCTCCCGCGCACATAGGGCAGGGCTCCAGCGTCACAAATAGCTGGCAGTCCAGCAATCGCCAAGCTTGCAAATAGTCGCTAGCCTGTTTAATAGCAATAAGCTCGGCGTGAGCCAGTGGATCCAGAGTAGTTTCGCGAAGATTATGGCCGCGTCCAATAATTTGATTGTTCCAAACGACTACTGCGCCGATTGGCACCTCCAGCAGCGCTTCCGCTTTTCGTGCCTCGGCTATGGCTTCGTTCATATAAGGAATATAATCTTGCAAGGTACACCTCTTTTGTTCCGAAAATGGGGTGAAGAACGAACAAGTATTCGTTTTGTTAACATGCTGTGGATAACATTGTGGATAACACAGTTATTGTTCACATTTCATTATAAAGCTCTGGGGATAAATGAGCAAAGCCCCTCGGTTTATACCAACAGATATCCCCATATGTGGATATAGGCCAAGAAGTAAAGCATCACAGATTTGCTGCTATCCGATAAATTTGCGTTTTACATTCTCGGTCGGCATCATACAGCTGTCATACTTACCGAACAGCTTATAACGGCGCTTCGCAATCCATCGATATACGGCATCACGGAGGGGTCTGGGAACAGCTATAAATAAATAGAATAGAGCCCAGTAGCGGCCCAATCGTTTGAAGATGTGCAAAACTGCCGAGGAACGAGTATAGACGACCCCTTTTTCAACCAAAATAACAGAATCCGGAGCAGTATCAGCCGAACGGGTTGAATCGAGCAAGGACTGTGCATAATCAGATTGAAGGGGTGAAAACCGAAACACATCGGCTTTATCTTGGCGAATCAGAAACTGCACCCAACCGTTACAAAATCGACACACACCATCAAAAAGAACAATAGAGTAGCTGTTCGTATCGGAATGTTCGTGTTTAGAGGTTTTTTCGTCGATCATGAGACCACCTTCTATGATTTATTTAATTTTTAGTTAACAATTCCTGCGATTTACTATAAATTAATATTTAAATGTGACTTAAATCACGAATTAGATGATTGATTCTCATTGCCCCTAGAGCGTATAATAAAAATATGAAATGTTTAGGTCAATTTACCTAACATGAATGGCATTTTCTAACCAGATTGTTCAAGGCAAACTTGCTGAAAAGCAAGGACGCAAAGCTTAGGGTCTAAGGTCCAATGTCAAGGACTATGACAGCCTGGCCGCCGATTATTTTGTATGACAACGGTGTGCTAAGGCTGTTTCTCTCACTGAGGAGGCAGTCTTTTTTTATGCAAGAAAAGCAATTTAGACACGAATGGATCTTCATCGAAAGGGCTTCGATAAGAAGCTTTTCTAATTGTAACATAGATAAAATAATCGGCGGGAGTGAATAAGATGACTAGATCTGCAGCTGCGAGCCTAAATTATGACTACAAAGATGAGAAGTATAAAAGTCCTGCAGGAATATTGATTCACAGCCGAACCGTTGTTGAAAAAGATGGGTTTGTATCAACCGGACTTCTTACTTATGCTGAAGGTGATATTATCGAAGTGGAAATACCCGAATATAAGGTTTTTAACCTTGGGGATTCTGTGAAAATAACCGTGTACTCACCAGGAGGCATTTATACCTTCTTGTCTACAATAGTGGCAAAGCATAATGGAGCTCTGATCATCATTAACCCTCCTCAAAATCAACGTCGGTTCGTGGAGAAGCGGGAGAGCCCGAGAGTTCAGGTTAACCAAAAAGGCTCATTGCACGCAGTTACCTGGCTCCATACCGATGAAAAACAAAATCTGACGGACACCATAGGTCTAACCGTTCAAAATATAAGCGTTAGCGGGATTGGATTCGCCTTGAATGATGATGACTTCGACCTCAGCAGAGCTTTCGCGATTGAGGTTGAATTGGATTTGGGCTTTAAGCTGCCCGTTGTGGCTGAAATCATACGGCGAGAAACTTTATTTGAAGGTTACTATTATGGCGCGAGGTATGTGGATATGGAATCAGAAAAAGCTACCTCCATCCGTGCATTTGTGCTGAAAATGCAAGTGGAGTCGTATTTTAAAGAGAAGGAATTAAGAGAGCTTAAGCGAGCGTTCAAATAGAGAATATATATAATGACATCCGCCTAAGGGCGGTTTTTTTGTTTTTTAAGATAAGTTTGAACCGGCGGGCGGCTTTACCTTTCATAACCTCTTGCTGCACATTAAAATAATCCTTTTTTGCTATCAAATATTACCTTATTTCTAAGAATCCAAATTTGTTATAATGGTCAAACACTTCTAAATAAAATCGGATGGATAGGAAAGGTGAACCGGATGTACAAGCGCAGCTTGTTTGTCAAATTGCTGGTGTGGACGCTGCTGGCTACGGCGATTCCTTTTATATGCTCCAACCTGATTTCATACCGGTCTACTTCCGCTTCGCTGCAGGAGAACATGATCGAGCTGAACCAGAAAACGATGAACATTGGCATGGAAAATATGAAAAAATATTTGCAGGAGCTCAATCAGCTGTCGGTGTCCTGGTATTATGACCCTAACATGCTCAGCTATCTTTGGCTGGAGAAACCAAGCTTTGATCAGGATACGTATATCGACCGTCAGCTTTCTTATTTGTTTTCAAGTCGGTCGGAGATTAAGCTGGTCAATTTCTACAGCGGGATGAGCGGACAGAAATACACCAAATTCAACTATTCCGTATTCAGTGCGGTCCCGAGACAGGTGCTCCCCACTGAACGCAAGGAAGATTGGACGAGTGTGCCCGAATATGAAATGAAGCAGGTGAACGGCGAGCGGTTTTTGACAATTAACAAAAAGATGATCGATTATCCGAAGCCTAACGTACTGGGGCTGCTGTCGATTTATTTTTCTTTGGATGAGATTGAGCGTCTTGGCAGGCAGCTGTTGGACCCGAGTCATGAAACCGTTTTTTTGTTCATGAACAATAACAAGGAGCTTCTTTATACATCCAGCGGTTTGCCGGATATTCGGAATATGCTGGAGGATGAGAAGCCCGATTTGAGAATGACCGGGGATCGGCAAGGTTACTGGTACGGGCAATTGGATGGGAAAAAGGGCGTATTCATCACGGTAGCTGACCAATATCTCAATGTTCCACTGACGATGATTAAATTCATTCCTTCGGATTTTATTAATCAAGCTGCTCGGCGGACGCTGGACCAGTCTATGGCGATCCAGATTATTGCGTTCGCTGTTATCATTTTGTTTACGTTCATCTTATCATACTCCACTATCGCACCGATTAAACGGCTTATCCGCAATATGACCCGGGTGGAAATCGGTCAATTCGACGTGGAGCAGTTTAAGACAAGAGAAGACGAGATTGGTATACTAGAACTTCGTTTTCAGACGATGGTACGTAATTTGAAAGACATGATTTTCCGGGAGTATCAGCAGCGCATCGAGATTTCCACAGCTCAGCTCAAGATGCTGCAAGCGCAAATTAACCCCCATTTTCTATACAATACGCTGCAATCTATCGGAACGATCGCGCTCCGCCACAGGGTGGATGAAATTAGCGATAAAATATCGCAGCTCGGGGCGATTTTGAGATATAGTATGGATTTCCATACCGAAACCGTCTATTTGCAAAAGGAAATCGAGCATATTGAGCATTATCTTTCCCTTCAGGAAAGCCGTTTCAAGAGCAAGTTGTTTTACAGCATTGAATGCGAGCCGGCTGCGCTGAAGGTGATGGTCCCGAAAATGATTCTTCAGCCTTTAGTTGAAAACAGCATCATTCATGGAATTGAAAACGGGCTGGGTGCGGGGACCGTTCATCTGGACATTCATCTGGACCGCACGCTCACGATACGGATTATCGATAACGGTAAGGGAATGGATTATAACGAAATTGAACAGGTAAAGCTGCGATTTGCCGAACCGCAAGCCTACAAGCAGGATGCCGGAGGTATTGGATTAATTAATGTGCTGCAGCGGCTGCGGCTTAAATATGGCGATTCTTTTACGTGGCAAATTAGCAGCAAGCCTTATGAAAAAACAGAGATTGCTTTCATCATTCCCATTCAGGAGGAATCATAGTAATGAAAGTGTTGATTGTAGATGACGAAGCACATGTAAGAGAAGGAATCGATTTGTCCGTTGATTGGGAGAAATTTGGCGTTACTGATAGATACATGGCCGAGAATGGCATACAGGCGCTCGAAAGCTTGAAAAATTACAAGCCTGCAGTCATGTTCTGTGATATGAAAATGCCGGTTATGAACGGAATAGAGCTGCTTCAAAAAATTCGTGAGGAAGGGCTCGACACCCACGTGATCGTCATCAGCGGGTATGATGATTTTGAATATACACGGGCTACGATCAAAGCCAACGGCATCGATTATATATTAAAGCCTTTCCGTAGAAAAGACGTTGAGGATGCGCTGCAGAAGGCAGTTCAGGCTTGGAAGGAACAGTCGGAGACAAGGCAGACGGATGCGGAGCGGGAGTATGTGGTGCGCAAAGCCGATGAGATGCTGGATGAGAAGAAGCTTGCTTCGTATTTCCGCGGTGAAACACAGCTATCGTCTTCGGTGAGGAGAATTTTTGAGAAATACGGTATGCCCGGGCATGCCCTCAAAATCGCGCTGATCCTTCCAAAAAACCGGATGAGGGTGCTGGATCAGCGTTTTATGATGGATGATGAGCTGTTCTCTTTTGCTTTTCGAAATATTGCTCAATACGCCATTGGCCATCAAACCGGACATTATATATGCAGGCTGGATGACTACCAATGGTTGCTGCTGCTACAAGGGGGAGCCTACGGTCCTAGCGAGGCGGATTACAAGTTTTACTTGGAGCGGCTGAAGCGGGCGCTGCAGCAAACGCTGAAATTGGAGGTGCTGATCGGGACTGGCGCCGGGGTCTCCGATCTTCCGCGTCTTCCTTCGGTAATCGGCGAAGCAAGGAATGCGTTGTTGAACGGCGATGTACTGTCTGATGAGACGCACACGCCAGGGATAACGTCTGCCGAGCTGCCGGCATTGATGAATCAGCAGTTTTTGCTGCAAAAGGCGATCGAAACGGGCAACAAGCCGTTCGCCACAGATATTCTTAGCAAGCATGTAAACGCTTTAAGACAAAAGGGCAAGCTGCAGCTGAAGGAGCTTCAGGTTTGCACGATGGAGGCTAACTTGCTGCTCGGCCGCTGGAAGCAGCTGGCGCAGGATCAGAGGGGCGATGCGCAGACTCCTTTTTTACCGTTGTGGATCAACGATCTGGATGAGTGGGAGCAGATGCTCATTCATCAAGTTCATTTGGTGATCGATTCCATGAACCCTCATGCATCAACCGGTCGCGGCATCGAGCAAATCAAAGACTATTTGGACAAGCATTTTCATGAGGATACGTCATTGACATGGTTAGCCGAGCATTTTCATTTTAGCCCGCAGTACATTTCCAAAAGGTTTAAAGAAGTGTATCATACGACGATCGTTGCGTATTTGACCGATTTGAAAATGGAAAAAGCGAAGGCGCTCTTGAAGGGTACCGCTCTTTCGATCGCAGACATTGCCAATCAGCTCGGCTACGAGGATGAAAATTATTTCAGCAAGGTGTTCAAAAAACAAGTGGGCCTGTCCCCGTTTCCATACCGCAAGGAGCATGAGATTAAATAATTCCTTTTTTCAGCGAGTATATTCCATGCCTGTAAACGGTTTAATTCTCTACAATACTTGTATAGCAACAACAATTAGAAGCACTTTAGGAGGGTCCCAAATGAAAAAGTGGATGTCGATGACGAGCGTGGCAGTATTGACGGTTTCTATTCTGGCAGGCTGTGCTGGAGGTCAGGAAGCGCCAAAATCAAGCGCGCCAGCGCCGCAAGGTGGGAAAGAAGCGCCGAAGGTTACACTAAAGCTGATTCAAAATAAAGTAGAGGTTACGGAGCAAGTCAAGCAAATGGCAGCCGATTACACCAAGGAAAATCCGAATGTTACGATCGATGCCCAAGTTGTGCGTGATCTGGATACGATGCTCAAAACAAGATTTGCTTCCGGGGATGAGCCGGACATCTTTTTCGCCAAAAGCTACAGCGGCGTTCAAGATTGGAGCGACAGGCTGCTTGATTTGTCCAACGAGCCGTGGATGAGCAAGGTAGATCCGTCGGCATTGCCGGGCATGACAGTGAAGGGGAAAAAATTAGGCTTCCCATCGGCAATGGAAGGATACGGGTTTGTTTACAATAAAGACCTTTTCAAAAAAGCGGGTATCGATAAAATTCCGGTGACGATCACCGAACTGAAGCAGGCAAACGAGAAGCTAAAAGCTGCCGGAATTGCTTCCTATGCGGAAGGGTATAAAGAGAATTTCATTTTAGGCCGCAACTTGTTTAATTTACCATTTGCTTATATGCCGGATTCAACAGAAATGATTGCAAAAATTAGCGCTGGAACGGCCAAGGTACAAGATGTTCCTTTGATGAAAAATTTCTTTGAAGTGCTCGATATGACGGTCAAATATGGTAAAGGCGTTGAATCGGTAGGCATCAGCTACGATAACCAGGTTGCAGACTTCTCGTCAGGCAAAACAGCGATGATGCAGCAAGGGGTTTGGACTATCGACTTGATCAAAAAGGTTAATCCGAATCTGAACATTGGGCTGTTCGCGGTTCCGCTTACTGACGATCCGAACGATACGAAGCTTCCGGTAGGCATCCCGGCTTACTATGTCATTAATAAAGATTCCAAGCAAGTAGAGGAAGCGAAAAAATTCCTCGTGTGGCTTCACAAGAACGGCCAGAAGCATTTAGTAGATCAAATGCATTTCATTCCGGGCTTCACGGATTTGAAAGCAACGAACGAATTGGGACCTCTGGCTGCTGATATGAACGTGTATTTGGAGAAAAAACAGACGATTCCATGGTCTTACTTGCTATGGCCGGCTGGAATGGACGCTCAATTCACGAAACCGCTGCAAGCTTATGTCGGCGGACAGCTGAATAAGGATCAAGCGATCGAAGAAGTACAAAAAATGTGGAATACTGCTGTGAAAAAATAATTGACATTCAATGGATCAGCCAATGCGTCGCTTCCCGACTGTTCCGGAAACGGTGCATTGGCTGATTGTGTGTAACAAAGGAAAGGAGAGCCATCATGTCACGAAGCAAAACAAGAAAAATATGGATATATATCGCCTTTGTCTCTCCGGCCGTCCTTTTTTTCGCCCTGTTTATCATGCTGCCCTTTTTTAGGGCGATTATCTTCTCCTTCCAGGATTGGAACGGAATCAGCCGTGATATCAAGTGGGCCGGATTAAGCAATTACAAGCGTCTGCTGCATGACATCGACCATATAAAATCATTTGTATTTACGATTAAATATGTAGTGGTCAGTACGATTTTGGTCAACTTGGCCGGATTTGCCCTAGCATTTGTGCTTAATATGGCGCTCAAGACGAAAAACGCGTTAAGAACCGTCTTCTTCCTGCCTCATGTTATCGGCTCGCTTATTATCGGTTTTATTTGGCAGTTTATTATTACGCGGGGGTTTCCGCAAATTGCAAGTTTAACGGGCATTTCGATTTTCGAGAAAAACTGGCTCAGCTTGCCGGATTATGCGTTCTGGGCGCTTGTTCTGGTGAACGTCTGGCACTATGCAGGGTACTTGATGATTATTTATCTTGCAGCGCTTCAAGGTATTCCAAGCGATTTATTGGAAGCAGCGCAAATCGATGGCGCCAACCGTTGGCATAGGCTGCGGTCCATTATTATTCCTCTGATAATGCCGGCGATCACAGTTTGTTTGTTCCTTGCTATTTCTCATGGCTTTAAAGTATTCGATCTGAACTTTGTCCTGACCCACGGGGGACCCTTTGGATCGACGGAATCGCTCGCGCTGCATATTTATTTGGACGCTTTTACGAAAAATGAATATACGTACGCATCGGCCAAGTCCGTTGTGTTTTTCCTCATATTGGCCTCGGTTACAGTCATTCAAGTGTTCTTGCTGAAACGCAAGGAGGTGGAAATGTAATGAAGGATCGTTATGATTCCGGCAAGCTCGTGATCGAGCTGGTGATGATTTTGCTTGGCATTCTATTTTTTATTCCACTGTATTTAACATTCATCAATGCATTTAAAAGGTATGACGAGGTGCTCGCATCGACATCATCGCTGCCAAGCGTCTGGCAGTTCGAAAATTTCACAACGGTGTGGAGTCAGATTCAATTTCCGGGCGTTTTTATGAACTCGCTCATTATTACAGTAGGCAGCGTAGTAGGCATATTGCTGATTAGTTCGGCTGCTGCTTATCAGCTCGTGCGTAATCCGGGGATATGGAGCAACATCATTTTTATGGTCATCTTATCGTCCTTGGTTATTCCATTTCAAACGATGATGATTCCACTTGTAAAAGTAGCGAAGGATTTTCATCTGATTAACTCGCTGCACGGCATGATTATTATGTATCTCGGATTTGGCGTACCGCTCGCTTTATTTCTATACCATGGATTTGTAAAAGGAATTCCCGTTGAGTTGGAAGAAGCGGCTACGATAGACGGCTGCGGGACGGTCGGTGTGTTCTTCAGGATTTTGCTGCCACTGCTGGCACCGATTACGACTACGATTGCGATTTTGCATACGTTATGGATATGGAATGACTTCCTGCTGCCGTTTATTATGCTAACGTCCAAAGCGAATCGTACCATTCCTCTTGCAACCTACGTTTATTTCGGGGAATATGCGAACCAATGGAATTTGGCGCTGGCGGCTTTGACGATGGCGATCCTTCCGGTTATTGCTTTTTTCCTGGCTATGCAAAGGTACATTATTCAAGGCATTACGGCCGGTGCTGTAAAAGGCTAGGGCTAGACGGAACCGAACAGATGGAGGCAACTACATGACAACTTTGAAAATTGGCGTAATCGGCTGTGGCTCGATTGCGAGAAAAAGACATTTACCGGAATACGCTTTGCTTCCGAACGTGGAAATTGCGGCTTTCTGCGACCCGAATGAAGAGCGGGCTAACGAAATGGCGACCCTGTACGGAGCTGCAGCCTATACGGATTACCGCGAGCTGCTGCGGCACGAAGGCTTGGACGCCGTGAGCGTGTGTACGCCTAATGCGCTGCACGCGCCGATCAGTATTGCCGCATTGGAGGCGGGCAAGCACGTATTGTGCGAAAAGCCGATGGCGGTATCGGCTGAGGAAGGGGAAGCGATGATCGCAGCTGCGGAGAAAGCCGGCAAATGGCTTATGATCGGGCATAATCAGCGACTCATGCTGCCTCATAGAAAAGCAAAAGAGATTTTGGCAAGCGGCGTCCTTGGACGTGTTCTCACATTCCGCAGCGCGTTTGGCCACGGCGGTCCGGAGACATGGAGCATCGAGGGCGCGGAAGGCTGGTTTTTCAAAAAAGAGCTTGCCTTTATTGGTGCTATGGGCGACCTAGGTGTTCATAAGGCGGATCTGCTCCGGTATTTGCTAGGAGAGGAAATTATCGAGGTAGGTGGGTTTGTCGGTACGCTGCACAAGCAGAACACGGACGTTGACGATAACGCGGTATGCGTGCTCAAAACCGAGAGCGGCGTGATCGGGACGCTTGCAGCTAGCTGGACTTACAAGGCCAAGGAAGACAACAGCACCACATTGTACTGTGAACACGGTATTTTGAGGCTAATCGAAGACACGACCTACAATGTGATCGTTGATCATAATAACGGCGAAAGAACGCTTCACCAGATGGGTAAAGTGGCTACAAACGAAAAGCAGACGGAAAGCGGCATCGTTCGCGAATTTATCGGACATATATCTGCGGACACTAAGCCCACCATCTCCGGTGAAGAAGGCTTGAAGTCGCTCAAGGTCATTCTTGCGGCGCTGAAATCGGCGGAAACCGGGCAAATCGTACGGGTAAAATAACGGCATTACGCTGAAGGACAAAAAATTCCAACTTTTATAAGGGAGCTTGATAACGATGAAAACAAAACCGGTTCTTGGCATAACATTAGGGGATGCAACAGGCATCGGCTCGGAATTAGCGGTCAAAGCGCTGCAAATGGCTGACATTCGCAAGCTGGCGACATGGGTCATTATTGGCGATGAAAGGGTTCTAGGCCAAGGACAATCTATAACAGGCGAAACCCTTCCTTACCGTAAAATTGAAAGCACAGAGCAAATTGATAATGTGGACGATGTATATTTTATCGATTTGAATAACTTGTCTCCGGATGAATATACGCTTGGACAATTATCGGCTGTATCAGGCAAAGCAACAGGTGAAACGTTGGAGTACGTCGTCAAGCTGGCACAGGATAAGCATTTGGACGGTTTCGTCTTTGCGCCGATCAACAAGGGAGCTTTGCACAACGGGGGCTATCATTTCCAGGATGAGCTGCACTTCTTCGCATCGCTTCTGAACTGCAAGGAAGGCTTTAGCGAAATTAACGTAATGGACGATCTGTGGTTTACTCGCGTAACGTCCCACATACCGCTGAAGCAGGTCAGCGATTTCATTAAAAAAGAACGCGTCGGCCGCATAATCCGTTTTGCTCACGACACGTTAACGAAGGTCGGCTTTGAAAATCCGCGCATCGTCGTAGCGGCATTAAATCCGCATGCCGGCGACAGCGGTCTGCTTGGCATGGAAGAAATCGAGGAAATTACACCGGCGATTAAGGAAGCTCAGGAGCAAGGCATTAACGTGGATGGGCCTTTCCCGGCGGACACCATCTTTTTACGGTTAAATACACAGCCTTTTGATAGCTTGGTCAGCATGTATCATGACCAGGCGCAGACTGGGATGAAGCTGCTCGGCTTTAACAAAGGGGTTACGGTCAGCGGAGGCTTGCCTGTTGTTATTACAACACCGGCACACGGAACGGCTTTTGATATTGCAGGACAAGGCCGTGCTAACCCGGGTGCGATGGAGCATGCCATGAAATTGGCTGTTAAATTGGCGGGATATTGATCCGAAAGGGGATTTCAGCATGAAACTGCCACGGATGGTTCAAGTGCGACAGCATTTTACCGGACCAACGGTTGAAGATATCGAAGAAGAGGTTTGGAAGCAGCTGTCTCTCATCGATCTGGAATCGAAGGTGATTCCTGGCGCGAGGATCGCATTAACCGCAGGAAGCCGGGGTATCGCGAATATTGACAAGATCATCAAAGCGACGGTGGCGAAGTTAAAATCGCTTGGCGCCGATCCGTTCATTATCCCTGCCATGGGAAGCCATGGCGGGGCCACGGCGGAAGGTCAGGTAAAGGTGCTTGCGAGTCTCGGAGTCACCGAAGAGTACTGCGGTGCTCCGATTCTTTCGTCGATGGAAGTTGTACAGATCGGGGAGACGGAGCGGGGCATTCCCGTTTATGTGGATCGGCATGCATCCGAAGGCGATGGCATTATTTTGATCGGACGGGTGAAGGTGCATACGGATTTCAAATCTCCTATCGGAATCGAAAGCGGGATAATGAAAATGTCGGCGATTGGCCTCGGCAAACATAAGCAGGCACTCGCCATTCATAATTACGGGGTGGAAGGTATTCGCGATTTTATGCCGGAGGTAGCGCGTGTTGTGCTGCAGAAAGCGAAAATCCTATGTGGACTTGCTATCGTTGAAAATGCGTATGAGCATACCGCGCTGATCGAGGCCATCCCTACGGCTCAGATCGAAGAGCGGGAACGCGAAATTCTTAAGTTTTCCGCGTCGTTAATGCCCAAGCTGCCTGTCGACCGGCTCGATGTGCTGCATGTTGATGAGATCGGCAAAAATTTTAGCGGAACCGGTATGGATACGAACATCATCGGCAGAATGCGCATCCTGGGCGTTGAGGAACCGGCGTCTCCGGTCATCAAATACGTCATTGCCGGAGACTTGAGCGAGGAATGTGGGGGCAATGCATTGGGTATAGGCCTTGCCGATTTAACGACCCGCAGACTATTTGAAAAAATCGATTATGTTAAAACAAACGAAAACGTCATTACTAGCACATTTCTTCAACGTGCCATGATTCCGATCATCTTAGAGAACGACCGTGAAGCGATGAGTACAGCGCTTCGCTGCAGCTGGGGGGTCAATCCCGAGCAGGCTCGCGTAATGCGCATATCGAATACGCTGCATTTGGAGCATCTGTATGTATCGGAAGCACTGCTTCCCGAAATTAAGGCGTTGGGCCATGTAGAAATCGTTGGCGAGTTAGAGGAAATGCAGTTCGATGCGCACGGATTTTTTATATAGATAAGCTTATGAAGTAAGTTTTCTTACGAAAACTCAGATGATGCTTACGATGCAAGTTTTCTTACGAAAACTCTTAGGAGGAATAACCATGGATAAAATTCGGGTCATACAAGTTGGAGCAGGCAGGTTCGGACAATCGTGGATGAAAGTGCTATGCGAATACGAGCAGGTGGAATTGGTGGCTGTCGTCGATGTCGTGCCGGATAATCTCACTACAGCTAAGTCGATTACCAATCTGCCGGACTCCCGGCTGTTCAGCAGTCTGGAAAGTGCCGTACAAGCGGTGCAGGCGGATATGGCGCTGATCGTCACCCCTCCCCAAACGCATAAGAAAATCGCGATGGATGCGCTTCGGCTAGGCTTGCATGTCGTGCTGGAGAAGCCTTTGACTCATACATTTGATGAAGCTGTCGAGCTGTATGAGGAAAGCAAGAAATATGACAAGCATGTCATGATCAGCCAAAATTACCGCTGGAGACCATGCATCCAAACGTTGAAAAGATTGCTGAAGGAAGAAGTAGTCGGCCGTGTAGGATACATCGAATATGACTTCAGAAAAGTGATCAACGTCGGCGGCTGGCGCAACGAGATGCACGAGATACTGCTGGAAGACATGTCTTTGCATCATTTTGACATTATGAGATACGTACTTGGCAAAGAGCCCGTGGAAGTGTACGCGCAAAGCTTCAAGCCGCATTGGAGCTGGTTTAACGGCAATCCGACGGCTGGAGCGATGATTCAATTCGAAGACGATATCCGCGTTAATTATTTCGGTAGCTGGGTCAACCGGGGCAGAGAAACGACATGGAACGGGAACATCCGGGTATGCGGTGATCTCGGAGCCATAGAAATGATCGATGATGAAATATTGATCTGGAAAGAAGGGGAGGGCACAGAGCCTGCTTCCGTGGAGCTGGATGAAGCGCAGTATGGGGACAGAATGTCTTCGCTTCATAACTTTGTTCAATCGATTCGCACGAACACAGCGCCACTCACTACCATTACAGATAACATTAGAAGCTTCGCGCTTACGTGTGCAGCGATTCAATCGACAGAGCAGCAGCAAAAAGTGAAGCTGGACGATTTTTATAAAGAGAACGGTGCCCTATGGTAGAAATGAATAAAAAACAAGTTAACGTCGGCATGGTCGGATATAAATTTATGGGTAAGGCGCACAGTAATGCTTACAGCCGGGTCAACATGTTTTTTCCTAATGTCCCGGCAGCTCCGGTCATGAAGCTGATTTGCGGAAGAGATCGGGAAGGTGTCGAGCAGGCTGCCAAGCAATTTGGCTGGGAGGGCTTTGTTACGGATTGGCGCGAGCTGCTTAGCGGGGACGACATCGATCTTGTCGATATTAACGCTCCAAGCAATGCCCATAAAGAAATCGCCATGGCCGCAGCCAGAGCAGGCAAGCATATTTTTTGCGAAAAGCCATTGGCGTTGAATTTAGCCGATTCCCGCGAGATGCTGGAAGCTGCGGAAGAAGCCGGAATTAAACATATGGTCGGCTTTAATTACCGCTTTGCACCGGCCGTTCAATTAGCCAAAAAAATCATTAGCGAAGGCAGGCTGGGTACCCTTTATCATTTCCGCGCATGGTTTTTACAGGATTGGATTCTCGATCCGGAATTCCCTTTGGTGTGGAGATTGCAGAAGGATGTTGCGGGGTCCGGCTCACATGGCGATTTGGGGGCGCATCTGATTGATTTGGCGCACTATTTGGTAGGTGACATGTCTGAGGTGGTCGGGATGAGCGAAACCTTCATCAAGGACCGCCCGATGCCGACTTCGATGACCGGTTTAAGCGCAAAAGGAAGTGCAGATGCCCCTAGGGGGAAGGTAGATGTCGACGATGCTACTTTGTTTTTGGCGCGATTTGGGAATGGCGCTTTGGGCAGCTTCGAGGCGAGCCGATTTGCCGCAGGCCACCGCTGTACGAACTCTTTTGAAATCAACGGCAGCAAAGGCTCCATTAAATTCGATTTTGAGCGGTTAAACGAGTTGGAGGTTTATTTTACAGATGATGCAGCCGATGTTCAAGGCTTTCGTCGGGTGCTGGCGACCGATCCGGCCCACGCTTACATGGACGCATGGTGGCCTCCAGGTCATACGATCGGCTACGAGCATACGTTCGTGCATGAAATGCTGGAAATGATGCAGGCCATCCACGAGGACCGTCAACCGGAGCCGAATTTCACGGATGGAGTCAAATGCCAGCAGGTGCTGGAAGCCGTAGAGCTGTCTGTATCGGAACGACGGTGGGTAAAGGTGAACGAGCTTTAGTATTGAAAAGCAAAAAGTGAAATGGAGAGTGAGCGCTGTGCAACTAGGCGTATTTCTAAAATTATTTCGTACCCGTTCGTTGGAAGACGCGCTGGCGCACGCAGCCAGTCAGGGCATCCAATCCGTGGAGATCGCTACGGGCGGCTATGTGGGCAACCATCATTTGAAGCCGAAGGATGTGCTTGGAAATCAGCAGGAGATCGATAAGATCAAACGCGCGGTCGAGCAAAACGGGCTTACGATCAGCGCATTAAGCTGTCATGGCAATCCGCTGCATCCGAATGCGGCTATCGCGCAGGAGCATCATGAGGATTTTATCAACTCGATCCTCTTGGCGAAGGAGCTGGGCGTGGACACGGTAGTCAATTTTTCAGGCTGTCCCGGTGAATCAGAAACATCGCAGCGTTCCGTCTGGATTACTTGTCCTTGGCCGACTGATTTTCTGGAAACATTGACCTGGCAGTGGGAGGAGAAGGTGATTCCTTACTGGGAGAAGATGGGGCAATTCGCCAGAGAGCAAGGCATTAAAATCGCGGTTGAGCCTCATCCTGGCTTTGTTGTTTACAACACGGAGACGGCGATCAGGCTATGCGAGGCTGCGGGGGATAACGTCGGAGTGAATTTTGATCCAAGCCATTTGTTCTGGCAAGGTATGGACCCTGTACTTTCGATTTTGCATCTGGGCAGCCGGATTTATCATTTTCACGCTAAAGATACATCGATTTACAAGCATAATAATGACCTGAACGGAGTGCTTGATACCAAATCGTACCGCGATATCGCGAACCGTTCATGGGCGTTCCGTACAGTCGGCTACGGCCATGGGGCGGAATTGTGGAAAGAAATCGTCAGCGCACTGCGAACTGTAGGTTATGACGGTGCCATCAGCATCGAGCACGAGGATGGTCTGATGTCGACGCAGGAAGGCTTCAGCAAAGCGGTTCACTTTCTAAAAGATGTGTTGATCACCGAGGATTCGGGAGAAATGTATTGGGCTAGATAAATAGCTGCTCTAAACATACAACTGCTTCGGGAGAGTTCATTTCATTCAGGGCATTTAGTTGGGGGGATAAAATTGACGACTTCAGACAACGCGTACCGGGCCATCATGATGAAAAAGATGGATAACGTCGCTACAGCATTAGGAGATATTCCGGCGGGCACTGTGGTGGAACTGCTGGTTGAGGGTCTCAGCTTAAGCGTTGCTTTGCTGGATCCGATTCCATTTGGCCATAAGTTTGCCGTCTATCCGATTGCCGAAGAGGAAGATATTCTGAAATACGGCGAAGTGATCGGCATGGCCAATCGCATTATCAAGCCGGGAGAGCATGTGCACGTTCATAATTTAGACGGAAAAAGAGGCAGAGGTGATCGAGTTGGAGCTTAACACGAAATTTTGGGGATATCGCCGTTCGGATGGGACGGTAGGCGTCCGTAATCATGTCTTGATTTTACCTACTATTGTTTGTGCTACGCAATCCGCAATGCGCATTACGGAGCTTGTACAGGGGACGGTATCATTTGTTCATCAGCATGGCTGCGCTCAGGTTGGCGTTGACTATGATCAAACCTTCCGCACGTATGTCGGCATCGGATGCAATCCGAATGTGTATGGAGTCGTTGTGCTTGGTCTTGGCTGCGAAACGCATCAAGGGCGCAGCGTGGCCGATGCAATTGCCAAACGGACGGGAAAGCCGGTTGAGCTCGTTTCGATTCAGGACAATGGCGGCACCTTAATGACGATTGCCAGAGGTGCGCAAGTGGCGGCTCGGATGGTTCAGGATGCATCCATGCAGCGCAGGGAAGAGTGCGATATCAGCGAGCTGATCGTCGCTACGGAATGCGGCGGCTCCGATGCCTGCTCCGGCCTGTCGGCGAACCCGGCGGTTGGCGTTGTCAGCGATATGATCGTAGACGGCGGGGGTACGGCAATTTTGGCGGAAACATCGGAAATTATCGGAGCGGAGCATTTGCTTGCAGACCGGGCGGTGGACGACAAGGTAGCCAAGCGTGTTTATGAAGTTATTGAAGCGATGGAGCAGAAAGCTATATTCATGGGTGTCGATATCCGTACAGGCAATCCGACTCCAGGTAACATTAAAGGCGGTTTAAGCTCGCTCGAAGAAAAATCGCTCGGAGCTGCGGCGAAGGCTGGTTCCCGTCCGCTGCAGGAGCTGATCAATTACGCGGAAAATCCGACGAAGAAAGGTTTAGTCTGGATGGACACGCCGGGCCAAGACATTGAACAGCTCACCGGCATGGTTGCGGGCGGGGCGCAGGTCGTTTTATTCACTAGTGGACGCGGAACGCCGACAGGCTCGCCGATTGCTCCCGTTATCAAAATCGCTACAAACACCCGGATGTTCGAGAATATGTCCGACAATATGGATATGAACGCCGGAACGATCATTGAAGGCAAGGAATCAGTGCAGGACGTAGGACAGCGAATTTACGACGAAGTGCTGCAGGTCGCTACCGGTAAATGGACGAAAGCGGAAATTTTGAAGCAATATGACTTCGGAATTAACCGAATCGGCCCTACGTTCTAAAGATCGCTGCAGAAAGGAGAACGTACATGACTAAGATCAAGGCAGCCATATTGGGCTCAGGAAATATAGGTACGGATTTAATGTATAAGCTGGAGCGCAGCGACTTTCTGGAGCTGACTGCCGTTATTGGCATCGATCCAGAGTCGGACGGGTTGAAGAGAGCCGCTTCCAGAGGGTATGCGACCTTTGCTAACGGAATTCAAGCTGTAGTCGAAAATCCCGACATAGCCGACATTGTATTCGATGCGACTTCAGCCAAAGCGCATGTACGGCATGCTAAGGTTTTGAAGGAATTGGGCAAAATGGCGATCGATCTGACTCCAGCTGCCCGCGGGCCTTTTTTGAGCCCTGCCGTTAATTTCATGGACCATCTGGACGCACCTAACGTCAATATGATCACATGCGGCGGCCAAGCGACGATTCCGATCGTCTATGCGATTAATCAGGTGGCAGATGTCGCTTATGCAGAAATCGTTGCCACCATTTCCAGTAAAAGCGCCGGGCCCGGTACCCGGGCTAACATCGACGAATTTACGTCAACGACCCGTCGCGGGTTGGAGGAGGTTGGGGGCGCAGATTGCGGAAAAGCTCTGATTATATTAAATCCGGCAAACCCGCCGATTATGATGAGAAACACGGTGTACTGCGAAGTTCGGAATATGAATCAAGAAGCGATCACCCGGGCGGTTCACAATATGGTAGATCAAGTTAAGCAATATGTGCCGGGTTACCGGCTGAAGCAGGATGTTTTGTTCGATGAAGAAAAAGTAACGATTCTCCTGGAGGTTGAAGGAGCTGGCGACTATTTCGAGCCGTATGCAGGCAACCTCGATATCATGACCGCTGCCGCAGTGCGGATCGGAGAGCAGTTCGCGTGTCATAAGCTATCTTTAGCATCAGACGGGGAAGGAGTGAGCTTGAAGTGATGCCCAACAATACAGTACCGGTACGTGTAACGGAAGTATGTCTTAGGGACGGCAGCCATGCTGTCGCCCATCAATTTACAGTGGAGCAGGTTCGGGCAGTGACACGCGCATTGGACGATGCAGGCATGCATTATATTGAGGTCAGCCACGGCGATGGATTGGGCGGCTCTACGCTTCAGTATGGTCGTTCGCTTGTCGATGAAATGAAGCTGATCGAAGCTGCAGTAGAGGAGTGCAGGCAGTCCAAAATTGCCGTGCTGCTCATCCCCGGCATTGGCACCGTACAGGAGCTGAAGCAGGCGCATTCGCTTGGAGCCAAGCTGGTGCGGGTAGCGACGCATGTCACGGAAGCTGACGTATCGGCACAGCACATTCAGGTTGCCCGTGAGCTTGGCATGGAGGCGCTGGGCTTTCTAATGATGGCGCATTCCGCGCCTGTCGATGTGTTGGTGGAGCAGGCGAAGCTGATGGAGAGCTACGGCGCTCAAGCCGTCTATGTAACCGATTCGGCCGGCACTTTGCTGCCCGAACAAGTTCAAGAGCGAGTTCGCGCGCTGCGCAATGCCCTATCCTGCGAAATTGGCTTTCACGCTCACAATAACCTCTCGCTTGCAGTTGCGAATACGCTCATCGCTATTCAGGAGGGCGCTACCCGAATTGACAGCAGCGTTAGATGCCTCGGCGCGGGCTCGGGAAATACGCAAACGGAGGCGTTGCTCGCTGTGCTTGAGCGGCGTGGCGTCGATCTCGGCATCGATTTATTTAAAATGATGGATCTCGCCGAAGACATCGTTGCTCCGATTATGCACCGCGTACCGGAGGTCAACAAAGGCAGCTTGGCGATGGGCTTTGCCGGCGTCTATTCCAGCTTTCTGCTTCACGCAGAGCGCGCCGGAAAACGCTTTGGCGTTGATCCGCGCAACATTCTCATTGAACTTGGACGCCGCAAAGCGGTCGGCGGCCAAGAAGACATGATTGTCGATGTTGCCGCCGAATTGGCGAAACAAAAATAAACAGGGATTGAGTGTTTGGATCCCCCAAAAAAAGGCCGTTTCTCGTCCCTTCATGCCTTCTAGGCCAGGGAAGAAACGGTCTTTTTATTGTTTCCAGCGTCCCTCAGCGCCTTTTTGAAGGAAATCCGTGTTCTCTAGAGCGCCACGCTACTAGTAGCGCAAGGATCAGTAGAATAAACAATGCCCACGGGAAGGAGCTGACACCAAGTGTTTCGATAAGAATACCGCCTATCACACCGCCACCGCCGATGGCTAGGTTCCATGCCGTCACCAGCATCGACTGGGCCACATTTGCACTTTCGCCAGCAGCTTCAGCAACTGCTGTTTGTAGTAGAGTTGCCGCACCCCCGAACGTCAATCCCCACACAACAACCACTAGGTAGATTACGACGGGCTGGCTGCTACTTATGCCTAGCACGACGGACACCAAGGCAAAAGCAGTGAGGCTAATTAGAACCAATGGCCGTAGTTTGCGGTCGATCAACACACCAATAACCCAGATGCCAACAAGCGCTGTAATACCGAAAATAAGCAGTACTAAGTCAACGTGCTTGATAAGCCCAGCCTGTTCAAGATACGGTGCAATATAGGTATAAAGGATATTATGGGCTAGCACCCAGGCCAGAACTATAAATAGTACGGGCCTAACCCCCGGAATAACAAAGACCTTATAGAGAGGGAGCTGCTTATCGGCGGCCTCTCCTGGATAGTCCGGTAGCTTACAAAGCACCCAAGCAACCAGCACCAGAGCCAACAGCGACATGATTCCAAAGACAGAGCGCCAGCCCACAAGGGCACCAAGAAATGTTCCGGCAGGGACACCGAGTGCAAGGGCGAGAGGCGTCCCGACCATCGCCACCGCCATAGCTCGTCCCTTGAGCGACTCCGGCACCATGCGCCGGGCATAGCCTGCTATCATACCCCATAATATACCAGCGGATACGCCCGCGAAGAAACGAGCTGCCAGCGTCAGCGTATAGCTGGAAGAAAGAGTGGTGATGGTGTTGAATGCTAGAAAGCCAAGGATGCACACTAGTAGCAGTGGTCGCCGCCGCCATCCGCGCGTAGCGGTCGTTAAGGGAATCGCGGCCAATAGTGAGCCAAGGGCGTACAAGGTAACGAGTTGACCCGCTAGAGCTTCCGAAACTCCAAGCCCTTCACCTATCTGGAGTAACAAACCGGCGGGAATCGTTTCGGTAAGGATACAGATAAAACCTGTCATTGCAAGGGCGAGTAATCCAGCCCACGGGAGACGATCAGAAGAGAAGGTGCTGGAGACACTTTTTGTGGCAGAAGTTGTGTTAAGACTCATTTCAGAAGTACCTCTCTTTTATTAATTGTAGATTATATGATCTATTGCCAAAGCGATTAATGACTAACAGAATTAAGTTAGGTTTTGTTATAGATTCTAATAACTACTCCTTCAGTATCGTGTTACACAAGAGCCTTCGTCGGTTCATGTCGGACCAAGGCTCTCGTGTTCGTTTACTATTTCTTGATCCTGTCATAAACGGCTTCACAAAGGTCAATAGTAAACTGACCTGACATGCCTTCCAGTGCGGTATTGGTGAACGCAACAACGCTAAGCCGCTGCTCAGGATCGACGAACCATGAATGACCATAGGTACCGCCCATGCGCCATGTACCCGAGGATTCCGGAGTTTCTGCGGCGACAGGATCCTTGAGCAGCGTAATCCCTAAGCCGAAGCTTCGCCCTGGCCAAAAAGCCATCGGCAGATCACCGATCTGGTTGGTAGTCATTTCTCGAACCAGAGACTCCGGGAGCAGGGGCGCACCACCCTTGCGTAATGCTTCCAGCAGATTCAAAAAGTCACCTGCGCTACCAACCATGCCGGCCCCCCCAGAAGGATAGGCTGAGCCGTCAAGTGCCCGGCCAGGGGCCAGCCGGAAGCCCGCCGTGCCCTCCACAAAGGCAATGCTGTCGGGATCATGCATAGGCCGTGGCTCTAGAACATCATTAGCGTAGGCCGTGGCCAGTCGCTCTGGGTCGACTGCAATAAAACCGGTGTCTCTCATGCCAATCGGCTTTGTCACCAATGAATGTATAGCCTCGCTGAGCGGTGTTTCTGTGACTTTTGCAATTACTGCTCCCAACACATCTGTCGCAATGGAATATTTCCATTCGGTGCCTGGCGTATAGAGGAGCGGAACAGAGGCAATACGACGCAGGTTCTCTTCCAAAGTGATCCCGGGTTGATCCATGCCATCCGATACCCCGGCTTGTTGATAGGAACCGTTCTTTTCTTGAAAGAAGCGGTAAGTCAGACCCGCGGTGTGCGTCATCAGATGACGAATCGTCAATGTCGCGAACTCACCGTTCTGCAAACGTGGCCGAAACTCTGGAAGCCAGCGATCAACACGGTCGTCCAACTGTAAACGACCTTGCGCAACTAGTACTAGGGCAGCCGTTGAAACGATAGGTTTGCTAACCGAAGCAAGCCTGAATAAGGCATCTTCTCGCATGGGCCGGTTCATCTCGCGGTCTGCAAGACCAGCAGCGCGGCTATAAACCAATACCCCATCTATTGCCACTTTAATGACAGCGCCAACCAGTCGCTTGTCTGCAAGCGTTCTATTGATTACTTCATCGATGCGATCTGGTAAACACTCGTGATTCATTTTGTTTGAATACAACATACCCAACAGTCTTCATCCTTTCGGAATAGTTAAAGCTTTATTCACTTTACTATTGTAAGTTTATTATATAAAATTAGTTATATCGATTACATAAGGTAACTAAGTTAAATTGGCCATGTAACGATTAATTACAAGCTAGTTTATAGACAATACCTTGAATTTAAAGGAGTCGATTTCAATGGACCATGTTGATAAGCAAATCCTTTTCCATCTACAAAGCCAAGCGAGAATTTCAATGACAGAGCTGGGGAAATGTGTTGGTCTATCACAACCCGCAGTAACGGAAAGAGTTAGGCGTATGGAGGAAAAAGGGGTCATCAGCGAGTATCGCACCATAATTTCTCCTGAAAAAATTGGAAAAAACGCTGCTGCTTACATGCTGTTTCATTCAAGGGATTGTAACGCATTCCTAGAATTCTGCCGCTCAACTCCCGATGTGGTCGAATGTTACCGTATTAGTGGAGAACATAATTACTTATTAAAAGTAATGACCGAATCCACACGAGCCCTTGAGGAGTTCGGAAATCAATGTGATAAATACGGGACCTACACGATTCTGATCGTAATGTCATCGCCAATCGATCATAAATTTCTTATACCTTCACTCGAAGAAGTAAATTTAAATAGGCTGAATTAGATAGATGTAGTAAAAGCAATATAAAAAATGGTGCACCCAGTCAGTCTACAACTTTATTTACTTTTAACACTTGGGATAAGATAGCCGCGTGCGTTAGTTGGTTTTTTGCATAACCTATAGTAAATGTTGTGAAAAACAGACAGAAAGGTGACAACGGGCCTGTTTTTGCGATATAATACCTATTTAGGGATATTGAATAATGATTACTAAGGAGTTGTCCTATAAATGGCTTTAAAAGCGGGGATCGTGGGTTTGCCGAACGTGGGAAAATCCACTTTATTTAATGCAATTACGCAAGCGGGCGCCGAATCGGCGAACTACCCTTTTTGCACGATAGATCCGAATGTAGGCGTAGTAGAGGTACCGGACGAGCGGCTTGTTAAGCTGACTGAGCTTGTGGTTCCAAAAAGTGTAGTGCCTACCGCATTTGAATTCATTGATATCGCCGGTATAGTTAAGGGCGCCAGCAAGGGAGAAGGACTTGGCAACAAGTTTCTTGCGCATATTAGAGAAGTAGACGCTATTGTGCATGTTGTGCGTTGCTTTCAAGACGAGAATATTACGCATGTATCCGGTACGGTCAACCCCATTAGTGATATCGAGACGATTAATCTGGAGCTTATTTTGGCTGATGTGGAGTCAGTTGAGAAGCGGATCGACCGTTCCCGTAAAAATATGAAGGGCGGCGACAAAAAGTATGCGGCGGAAGTCGAATGCCTGGAACGCGTGAAGGATGCTTTGTACAACGATAAGCCTGCACGCAGCGTTGATTTGAGCGAAGATGAGAAGCTCTTGATTCGCGATCTGCATTTGTTGACGATGAAGCCGATGCTGTATGCAGCCAACGTTAGCGAAGAAGAAGTAGCATCCGCTGAAGACAATCCTTTTGTGTTAAAAGTGCGCGAGTACGCGGCACTGGAAGGTGCGGAAGTAGTTCCGATCAGTGCGAAGGTGGAGTCGGAGATTGCCGAGCTGGAAGGCGAAGACAAAGCAATGTTCCTTGAGGAGCTGGGCCTACAGGAATCCGGCTTGAATCGTTTGATTAAAGCGGCCTATAAGCTGCTAGGGTTGTACACTTATTTTACTGCAGGCGTACAGGAAGTTCGGGCATGGACGATTCGCATGGGTACGAAAGCCCCGCAAGCCGCGGGAGTTATTCATACAGATTTTGAACGTGGTTTTATCCGTGCGGAAGTGGTTGCCTATGAGGACTTGGTCAATGCCGGTTCAATGAATGCAGCGAAGGAAAAAGGCCAGGTTCGTTTGGAAGGTAAAGAATATGTTGTAAAAGATGGCGATGTCATGCATTTCCGATTCAACGTATAGCGTTGCTTTCGGATGAAAATAGATCTGCAAGTTAGAGCAGACGAATTCATAATCAGTCGGTTAAAAGCGTAGGGCGGAGTTGCCCCGGCAGGGGTTAGCACGTTTCCTGCGGGTAGCATCTCGGCCCTTCTCGGCGAGATGAGCATTTCCGAACACCAATTTCAGTATAAGGGGTGAATTATTGTGTTAGATAGATTACAATCACTGGCGGACCGCTATGAAAAACTAAGCGAGCTACTTTGCGATCCCGATGTTACAAGCGATACGAAAAAGCTGCGGGAATATTCCAAGGAGCAATCGGACTTGCAGGAATCCTATGAAGCTTACACGGAATATAAGAGCGTTGTGGAGCAGCATGATGCCGCTCGAGCTATGCAAAATGAGAAGCTGGATGACGAAATGCGTGAGCTTGTGAAAATGGAGCTTGATGAGCTTTCGCAGCGCAAGGAGGAGCTGGAGGCGCGCATTAATATTTTGATGCTGCCGAAGGATCCGAATGATGACAAGAACGTAATCGTGGAAATCCGTGGAGCAGCTGGCGGAGATGAAGCGGCGTTGTTCGCCTCCGACCTTTACCGTATGTATACCAAATATGCTGACGTACAAGGCTGGCGGACCGAAATCATGGATGTTAACATGAATGATTTGGGCGGATTTAAAGAGATTATTTTTATGGTTAACGGAAAAGGCGCATACAGTAAGCTGAAATACGAAAGTGGCGCGCATCGCGTGCAACGAATTCCTACAACGGAATCGGGCGGCAGAATCCATACTTCAACTTCAACGGTAGCTGTTATGCCGGAGATGGAAGAATTCGATATCGAAATTCACGATAGCGACATTCGAGTAGATACGTTTTGTTCCAGCGGTGCTGGCGGACAGTCCGTTAATACGACCAAATCAGCGGTTCGTGTAACGCATGTACCGACGGGCATTGTTGCTACCTGTCAGGATGGCAAATCACAGAACTCCAATAAAGACAAGGCACTGCAGGTGCTTCGGGCGCGGATTTTTGACAAGTTCCAGCAGGAGGAAATGTCCAAATATGCCGGCGACCGGAAAAGCAAGGTCGGTACCGGTGACCGCAGTGAACGAATTCGGACTTACAACTTCCCGCAAAGCCGGGTAACAGATCACCGTATTGGGTTGACGCTGCATCGACTTGATGCTGTTCTGAACGGCGATATGGGAGAGATTGTTTCCGCATTGACGATTGCCGCGCAATCGGATTTGATGGATAAAGGAGATCAAGAATAAACCGATGACCGCTGAACAGCAGTTGACGATACGTGAAGCCTATGTTGAGGCTTCTTCTTTTTTGCAGGGGCATCAAGTGCAGGAGGCGGCTAACTGTGCGGATTTGCTTTTACAGCATGTGCTTGGTTTTACGCGCAGCGAGCTGCTTTTAAGTTGGCAAGAAATGTTCCCCGTAGAACAATTGGAGCTGTGGCAGCAGCTGTTGAAGCGTAAGGCAGCAGGGGAACCGGTACAATATATTATCGGGGAGCAGGAGTTTTATGGGCTCCCTTTTACGGTGAATCCTGCAGTGCTGATCCCGCGGCCGGAGACGGAGCTGCTGGTAGAGCAGGTGGTGCTGCTCGGGAAACGGCTGTGGCCGGAACTGGCAGAGAACCGAGCAGATCAGGAGCGGGAGGCAGGAGCAGGCCCGCTGATCGCGGACATCGGCGCAGGAAGCGGGGCGATCGCGGTGAGCCTCGCCGTGCAATGCCCGCAATGGCGCATCATGAGCTCCGACATCTCGCCGGCTGCGCTGGCGGTAGCTGGAGCGAATGCAGAGCGCCATGGGGTTAGCGAGCGGGTCGCCTTCATGGAAGGAGACTTGCTCGTGCCTTATATCGAGCGCGGACTGCGGCTCGATGCAGTGGTGTCTAATCCACCGTATATTCCGGAGGCGGATGAAGAGGGACTACAGCCTGAGGTGCGGCTGCATGAACCTCGCACCGCGCTGTATGGCGGGGCGGATGGGCTTGTGCTGTACCGGCGGTTGGCTGCACAGCTCAAAGAGCTGCCGGCGCTGCCGGCGCTGGTCGGGCTTGAGGTGGGGCTTGGCCAAGCTCAGGCGGTAGCGAAGCTGCTCAGTGATGCCGCCGAATGGGATGAAATCCGGATTATACCGGATTTGGCTGGTATAGAACGGCATGTTATTGCTGTTCGTTATACTAGATAAGTAATCAATCTATTAACTTATTAACCTTTAAATTTAATAGATTGCTAGGTTTAAACTCTCTCGCATAGGACCATACTAGGACTATGATATCGATTAGCAGCGATGCGGGAGAGGCGGCTTGGCTATGGTAAAACGGACTTCATGGAAACGTTATGTTTATATTATTTTTGCACTTATTCTATTAATTACTTGCTGGGAAGCGAATCGTGAGCAAGGGGTAGTTTTGGCATCGGGGGTAAACCAAGCTTCAGAAGGCTCTGGCGAAGTCATTCCACAGCAATCGATTAGACTGCGTATTTTGGCCAATTCCGATTCGCCTGCCGACCAATGGATCAAGCGCGAGGTGCGCGATGCTATTGTTGAACAGATGAACGAATGGGTTGATGAGCCTCAAGGTATTGAGGAAGCACGTGTGATAGTACGCAACCATTTGCCGGAGTTAAACGAATTGGTAGGGAAAACGCTGCGCCAGAATGGATTTTCCTATTCTTATGAGGCGGAGCTCGGAGTAGTTCCTTTTCCGGCCAAAATGTATGGAAATCAAATATACCCGGCAGGCGATTATGAAGCACTTCGTGTATCCATTGGGACGGCGGAAGGGCAAAATTGGTGGTGCGTGTTGTTCCCCCCGCTATGCTTTGTGAATTCGGAAGCGATTGTTAAGAAAACGAATGCTGCAGACGCTGAGCTCAATGCTTCTGTTAATAAAGAAAATAGTTCATCACAGGATAAAAAAATGCAAACGGGCAAGGGAAATAAAACAGAAGCAGCAGATGGCGCAATAGATAAAAAAGCAACGGCCAAAGCAAGCGGAAAAGACGGTCAAGCACAAGCTGTTAATGGAATCCAAGCGTCAGCTGAGCAGCCGGAAGTCCGATTCTTTCTTTGGGACATGTTGAAAAAATTAGGTTCTTTATTCGCCTAATGCCTAATAATGAGGGTTCATAAAGTCTATTTCATGACAAGGATGGGGCTTTGAAGATGACAGTGAATTGGAAGGTTTCGGCAGTTTCGCCGCAGCCAGCGGAATTAGCAGAGGCAGCAAGGGTGCTTCGCGAAGGCGGTGTTGTTGCTTTCCCTACTGAAACCGTCTATGGACTGGGTGCGGATGCACGACAAACTGACGCGGTAATGAAGATTTTTTCAGCTAAAGGAAGACCATCGGATAATCCGTTAATTGTACATATAGCCAATCGGTCTCAAATCGAAGAGCTGGCCGCTCCTCCCGATGAGGCCGTTTCGCGTTTGTTGGACGCCTTCTGGCCCGGGCCCTTGACTGTAGTGCTGCCAGTCTTGCCCGGCGCGCTTTCCGAGGTGGTGACCGCGGGGCTCAGCACAGTCGGGCTGCGCATGCCCGACCATCCCGTGGCGCTGCAGCTCATTGCCGCTGCGGGCTGTCCCGTAGCCGCCCCGAGCGCCAATCGCTCGGGTAGACCGAGCCCAACACTTGCTGCGCATGTGTTGGAGGATCTGGGCGGCCGTATCGACGGCATCGTCGATGGAGGGCCGACAGGCGTCGGGCTCGAGTCGACGGTCGTGGAGTACATCCCTGCAGCCGCTGGCAGCGGAGGCGGAGGCGTACTCCACGTCCTGCGGCCCGGGGGCGTCACGGCAGCCCAGCTGCGCCGGGTGCTGCCTGAAGCAGAGGTGCGCGAGGCCTCCGCGCACCATGAACCCGCCAAGGCGCCGCGTGCGCCGGGCATGAAGTACACGCATTACGCGCCGCGCGGCGTAATGACCCTCGTTCAGGGCGATGCCCCTGAACGGGTGCTCGCTCGCTTGCAGCGCGAGCTCGATGAAGCCCGCGCGCGCGGCGAACGCACAGGCGTGCTCACGTATCGCGAGCACGCTGATGCGCTGCGCGCGGACCATGTCGTCGCCTGCGGCAGCCTTGGCGACCTGGAAAGCGTGGCGCACGAGTTGTACGCCGCGCTGCGTGGTTTCGATGAAGCTGGCGTTGGCTTCATCGTTGCCGAAGCATGCCCCGAAACAGGGCTCGGGGCCGCTATTATGAACCGGCTTCGCAAAGCAGCCGGTGATCGTGTCATTCATGTATAAGCTGACTTTTGCCAAAGAAAAGCCGTTATAATTGGCTTGTGTTCTGCATGCACTCATTTTCCGAACGCCATCTCAGGTATGTTTACCTCCTTGTCCGCATATGTTGATTAGGAATGGGACAGGGGGTAGAGGGGAAGATGGAGTGGGCATCGCCGTTGATAATAGGCCAACTGATTACTCTGTTGATAATGGCTGTCGCCTTGGGGCTGGACGCGCTATCACTCGGAATTGGGATCGGGATGAGGGGAATACGCAAGCTGCATATCATAAAGCTTAGCCTCCTGATTGCGTTGTTTCATATGGTCATGCCTTTGGCGGGTATGCTTACTGGGGGCTATGTAGGTTTGCTTCTGGGAGGAGTAGCTACGAAGGCCGGCGGTATTCTTCTTGTGCTTCTTGGTGTACATATGGTGTACAGCTCTTTAAAAGGTGAACATGCAATCTCCATAGATCACAAGACGACATGGGGAATGGTTTTATTTGCTCTCAGCGTTAGCGTTGACTCGTTTTCCGTAGGAGTATCTCTCGGCATGTTTGCAGGGGATATGATTTTGACCGTAATATTGTTTGGTGCGGTTGGCGGGTTAATGTCGATATTCGGATTGATGTTGGGCCGCAAGGTAGGACATTGGGTAGGTGAATATGGCGAGGCTCTGGGTGGTGTGATCCTGCTGGCATTTGGAATCAACTTTCTGCTATAGGGGCCGTTCAAAATTGCATTTTGACTACGAACTGCCGCCTCAATCTGCATCACTCTTGAACAAGCAGTCTAAGAAGATCTCACATAAAAATTGCTGAGGATTCCATAAAACAATTCATTTGAGGTACAATAAGGGTGAGGCTCATTGCAGCCCATCTTGATGAAGAAGGCAGGGATTTCCGATGAATCGAATTTTGTTCGTTTGTACCGGCAACACCTGCCGTAGTCCGATGGCGGAAGGAATACTGCGCCGAATGTTGGAAGAACACGGTTTGCAGCATATAGAGGTCCGTTCGGCGGGAGTGGCGGCCTATGATGGGTCACCCGTATCCGGGAATGCGGCAGCCATTTTGAAGGAAAAAGGCTTTAACGAATCGTTGACCTCTTCCTCCTTAAAGGGAGCGCTGCTCGATTGGGCCGATGTGGTGCTTACAATGACATCCGGTCATAAGCAGCATGCTATTCAGCGGTTTCCTCAGTTCGTCGATAAAATTTACACGTTAAAAGAATTCGTAGATGACTCGGAAGCGGCAGACCGGCTGGTCGAGCTGGAGAGTCTGGTTGCAGAGCTTGAAGTGAAGCGGGCATTGTCTCAGCCAGTGACTGAGGAAGAGCGTGCAAGGTTACAGCTGTTGGAGCGTGGGCTTCCCGATTATGATATTGCGGACCCTTTTGGCGGCTCGGTGATGCTGTATCGGCAGTGTGCCGAAGAGATAGAGGGCTGTTTGGTCAAGCTGATTCGTAAGTTAAGCTAACTTCTTGTTTAAGGTGAACGGCGATGTGCATTATTTCATGATTTCATCGATCTTTCCGGGCTGCGAAAGGTTAGTTGCAGGCTCCGTGGGGGTTAGTATGTAACAACGTGACGGGATGAGTTTCGGCGTATTTACCGGTCGTTTCACGAATATTTTTGGGCTTTACAGAGAAAGTTATTTCCGCTATGATATAGCTTATATAGAGGGACCCGATGTAACTGGCGACGAGTGGGATTAACCACAGTGGAGCATCGGGACATACGGCCGGTCGCCTGGGCAAAGAGCATTGTTGTGCTGTACATAGCACGCAGTATGCTCTTTTTTCGTTTTTCCGACAGATTTCGGTTATAATGAAATCAACAACAATCAGGAGGCGAATCGCTTTGAAAATTGCAATTGGAGCAGATCACGCAGGAGTTCGTTTAAAAGATGAGTTGATTGGATTTATTGAGTCATTGGGTCATCAAGTGTCGGATCTTGGCTGTAATTGTACAGATTCCGTTGATTATCCGGACTATGCGATCGCTGTATGCGATCAGGTTGTATCCGGTGCAGCAGACAAAGGATTTCTTATTTGCGGAACCGGCATCGGGATGACGATTGCTGCCAATAAAGTTCCGGGTATCCGCTGTGCGTTGGTACATGATTTATTCTCCGCAAAAGCGACCAGAGAGCATAACGATACGAATGTGTTGGCCATGGGGGAACGTGTGGTTGGACCCGGCGTTGCACAGGAAATCGTGAAAATATGGCTGGAAACGGAGTTCTCTAATGGAGAGCGTCACCGTAACCGCATTGGCAAGGTAAAAGCGTTGGAAGATAAATACGCGATTCATCCGTAATCGGGCAGCCCGATGAAAGAGGTGGAGTCAATGAGCCAGACAGATCAATCAGCCAGCACTATGGATCAGGCAATTGGATTGGATTTGAGCCAAATCCGACCTTTGGCCGAGCAAGTACTGCGTGAGCTAGCTCACGTCGGAAAGCTTGAAGCGGGGCAGCTTGTTGTTATTGGGACAAGCACAAGTGAGGTGTTGGGTCAGCATATTGGCACCTCCGGCACGGAAGAGGTGGCTTCGCACCTGTTCGCCGCTGTCGAGGCCGTGCGAGCCGAGTTTGGGTTTTACCCCGCTTTTCAATGCTGTGAGCATCTGAATCGGGCATTGGTTGTGGAGCGGGAAGCAATGCGAGAGTACCGCTTGGAGCAGGTATCTGTTGTTCCGGTACCACGGGCAGGGGGATCAATGGCATCCTATGCCTATAAAAACCTTCAACAGGCTTGCGTGGTGGAATCGATACAGGCGCATGCAGGAGTGGATATCGGTGGGACTCTGATAGGTATGCATCTGAAGCCTGTAGCCGTTCCGGTACGTCCTTCCATCCGTATGATTGGCCATGCTGCTGTACAGATGGCTTATACAAGACCGAAACTAATCGGTGGGGCTCGAGCTGTCTACACAGCGGTTGCTGAAGATTCGAAGGCCCATTCGGGTAGTGCTACGAATATCGATACTTGCAGTTGACTCTTACAGTTGAGTATCTGGATCCGAGTAACGTACTTATACAATTCAAATATAATCAAGTTTACATCCTAAGGAGGAATTTATTGTGGAACAATTACGTAAGCAAGATCCTAAAATCGTTGAGGCTATGAATTTGGAGATTGGTCGTCAACGGGACAAAATTGAATTAATCGCTTCCGAAAACTTCGTGAGTGAAGCTGTGTTACAAGCAATGGGTACGGTGTTAACTAATAAATATGCCGAAGGCTACCCAGGCAAGCGTTACTATGGCGGTTGTGAGCATGTTGATATCGTTGAAGATATTGCTCGTGACCGTGCCAAAGAATTGTTCGGTGCTGAGCACGCGAACGTACAGCCCCATTCAGGCGCGCAAGCGAACATGGCGGTATATCTGGCAGCTTTGCAGCCTGGCGATACGGTTCTAGGTATGAACCTTGCGCATGGCGGTCACTTAACCCACGGAAGCCCAGTGAATGCATCCGGTATCTTGTATAACTTTGTTGCATATGGCGTTAGAGAAAGCGATGCTCATATCGATTATAATGAAGTTCGCAAATTGGCATTCAAGCATAAGCCTCGTATGATCGTGGCAGGCGCGAGCGCATACCCTCGTACTATCGATTTTGAAGCTTTGGCTTCCATCGCTAATGATGTAGGCGCCTTGTTGTTTGTTGATATGGCCCATATTGCCGGTCTTGTTGCAGCAGGCTTGCACCCGAACCCGGTTCCATACGCACATTTTGTAACAACAACTACACACAAAACGCTTCGCGGTCCTCGCGGCGGTATGATTCTGTGCCGCAAGCCGTGGGCAGCTGCTATTGATAAAGCTGTGTTCCCGGGTACTCAAGGCGGTCCTTTGATGCATGTTATTGCAGCCAAAGCGGTTTCCTTCGGTGAAGCTTTGCAGCCGGAATTCAAAACGTATGCACAAAATGTTGTGAATAACGCTAAAACTTTGTCCGAGGCATTGACAGCAGAAGGCATTAATCTGGTATCCGGCGGTACTGACAACCATTTAATGCTGATTGACCTTCGCAACTTGAACATCAGTGGAAAAGACGCTGAGCATTTGTTGGATGAAGTAGGCGTTACTGTGAACAAAAACGCTATTCCTTTTGATCCAGCTAAGCCAATGATTACAAGCGGCATTCGTATTGGTACGCCTGCTGCAACTTCCCGTGGCATGGATCAAGAAGCGATGAAAGTCATTGCCAAAATCATCGCGTTGACATTAAAGAATCCATCCGATGAAGCTGTACATGAAAAAGTACGCGGCATGGTTAAGGATTTGACAGCTCAATTCCCGCTGTATCCTGGTTTGAGTTATTAATTGACGTTGTAATAAATAGGGCCGGCGCAAATGCGTCGGCTTTTTTCTACAGAGAACAGGAGAGAGAAGGATACACGGCTAAGGAGGGTGTGACTATGATATGTATCGGTTTAGCAGGATGGGGAGATCATGATGGGCTTTATGAGAAGGGTGCCGTCAAGCCAGAGGATAAATTGAAGGTATATAGCAGGCATTTTTCCGTAGTTGAAGTGGATAGTTCTTTTTATGCAGTGCTGCAGGAGAAGACATTCAGCCGTTGGGTGAATGAAACAGCGCAGGATTTTTCCTTTGTTGTCAAAGCTTATCAAGGTATGACAGGACATCTGAGAGGGAAAAACCCGTTCACTGATGATGATTCGATGTACAAGGCTTTTTGTGAGTCGATTCGTCCAGTTAAGGAGAGCGGGAAGTTAAAAGCTGTGCTGTTTCAATATCCACCCTGGTTTGACTGCTCACGAAGCAATGTGGATATACTTCGAGGTGTAAGGGAGCGCATGAAAAACTATCCGGTTGCCCTCGAATTTCGGAATCAAAGCTGGTTTACCGAAGAAACAAGAGAGAAGACGCTTGCCTTCATGCACCGAGAGCAATGGGTTCACAGTATTTGTGACGAACCTCAAGCTGGTATTGGATCAGTGCCTACTGTGCTTGTTCCAACAAGCCCGAGGCAGACTATCGTTCGTATGCATGGCAGGAATGCTGCCGGATGGAATCAGAATGGCAATCCCAATTGGAGAGCAACACGGTACTTGTATCGATATAACGAGCAGGAGCTTACAGAGTGGAGAGATAACCTGCTGCGTCTTAGTGAGCAGACCGAAGAGCTCTACGTTATTTTTAACAATAACTCGGGTGGCGATGCTGCTGAGAATGCCAAGGAGCTCATGAAGCTTCTAGGGATGAATCCCGAAGGGCTTGCCCCGCGCCAGCTGGAACTATTCGAATAATTCGGTTTTGAAACTTGCTAGGATAACAAAGGACAATTGTGGTATAATACATAAGATTTGGCGTAAAGGGGAATGAATAATGGGAAAAGTATATGTGTGTGACCACCCGCTTATTCAGCATAAGCTGACTTACATACGGGATGAAGCCACAACAACCAAAGATTTTCGCGAGCTTGTTGATGAAGTGGCAACACTGATGGCATATGAGATTACAAGAGATATTCCTTTGCAAAAGGTGCAGGTTAAAACCCCTGTCGCTACAGCTGAGTGCAAGGTGATTTCGGGGCGAATGCTCGGACTAATTCCTATTCTGCGCGCGGGTCTTGGCATGGTTGACGGGATATTGAACCTCGTGCCGGCAGCTAAAGTAGGGCATATCGGATTGTATCGCGATCCGGAAACCTTGCAGCCTATTGAATATTATGCCAAGCTGCCTACCGATGTACAGGAGCGGGAATTAATTGTTATTGATCCGATGCTCGCCACTGGCGGTTCGGCCAATGCGGCAATTGCTGCGTTAAAGGCGAGGAACTGCACACAGCTGAAGCTGATGTGTTTGATTGC
The DNA here is from genome assembly GCF_042676305.1 of Paenibacillus sp. GCM10027630. Taxonomy (NCBI): domain Bacteria; kingdom Bacillati; phylum Bacillota; class Bacilli; order Caryophanales; family Paenibacillaceae; genus Paenibacillus; species Paenibacillus sp. GCM10027630. The sequence continues at coordinate 89,948 of NZ_JBHTGY010000057.1, forward strand.
AGCTCCCGAAGGCATTCAAGCGGTACAAAAAGAGCACCCGGACGTGGATATATATGTGGCAGCTATAGACGACTATTTGGATGACCACGGTTACATCATACCTGGTTTGGGTGACGCGGGAGACCGCTTGTTCGGAACCAAGTAGTGAAAGTGCCGTATAACTTACTGTTCAAATGATTATGAAGTAGGGGGGAAGAGGGACTTTGAATACAAACAAGATTAAAGTCTTAACGATCTTCGGCACACGGCCAGAAGCAACGAAGATGGCTCCGCTTGTTAAAGAGTTGGAAAAGCACTCGGATCAGATCGAATCGATCGTTTGCGTAACGGCACAGCACAGGCAGCTGCTCGACACGGTGCTCGAATTTTTCGAAATTAAACCGCAATATGATCTGGATGTTATGAAGGACGGGCAAACATTAAGTGAGGTTTCGGTTCGCGTTCTGCAGGGACTTAATCCGGTATTGAAAGAAGCGAAGCCGGATTTGATTCTGGTTCACGGCGATACCTCGACGACATTTCTCGCCAGCTATGCCGCATTTATTTTGCAAATAAAAATCGGACATGTGGAAGCGGGGCTTCGTACCTGGAACAAGATGTCTCCATATCCCGAAGAAATGAACCGTCAATTGACAGGTGTTATGAGCGATCTTCACTTCTCGCCGACAGCTTTATCGGCGGACAACCTCCGCAGGGAGAATAAGCCTGAAGAGGGCATCTTCATTACAGGGAATACGGCTGTCGATCTGCTGTCTTATACAGTTCGAGAGAACTACTCGCATCCTGTGCTCGAATGGGCAAAAGGCAAACGCCTGATTCTGATGACGGCGCATCGCCGGGAATCTCAGGGCGAACCGCACCGTCAGGTTTTCCGTGCAGTCAAGCGGTTGGCCGATGAGTTTGAAGACATCGCCATCGTGTATCCTGTTCACCCAAGCCCGGCTGTGAAAGGCCCGGCATACGAATATCTGGATGGACATCCACGCATTAAATTGATTGACCCGCTGGATGTTGTTGATTTGCACAATCTGTACCCGCATACACATATGATTCTGACCGACTCCGGAGGCTTGCAGGAAGAAGCTCCTTCGTTTGGGGTTCCGGTGCTGGTGCTTCGGGAAACAACGGAGCGTCCTGAAGGTATTGATGCAGGCACATTGGAGCTTGTAGGGACGGATGAAGATCATGTGTTTGAGCGTGCTCGCACGCTGCTAACCGACGCCTCCTTGTACGAAAAAATGAGCCAATCGGCGAACCCGTACGGAGACGGAAAAGCGTCTGAACGTATCGTTCAAGCCATCCTTTTCCATTTCGGAAAGGGTGCTTCAAGACCGGATCCGTTCCAACCGTGACAATCCTATGACAAACGTCATAGCATACAGTTACACTGTTTGGTTTGAAAGTGAAAAAAACGTTGATGTGACAGCGTTTTTTGAGATTTTCATACACAGTTGTTTGGAGAGAACCACAATTGACAAACATCGCGTTGCTTCGTTACAATAAGTGAGGATTATCAGGAGGGTGTCTATGAAACAGCCAAACCGCAATGATAATCCATGGAAAGCCGCTGCATTAACGAGCGCTATCGGTATCGACCTTGTCGTATGCTTACTGGCCGGGTATTGGCTCGGAGATTGGTTAAGCCATATGCTAGGCGGTCAGTTGTGGCTGCTAGGAGGCTTTCTGTTGGGGCTTGTGTCAGCTATTATTAGCATTTATTTTATGATCAAGCAATACGGAGGGCTATGATGGATGATTTTTCGGCCCATCTGAAAACGGTTCAAAATGTCTTTCTTTTCTTCTTATCCTTTTGTCTGGTGTCTTGGGCAATTTTCGAGGATTTTCGACCCTATTCTGCAGGGTTAATGCTGGGCTCGATTGCCAGTATGATTAATGCGAGGTATCTTGCATGGAAAATACTCAGGCTTTCCGAAAAAGTTATCAAAGCTTCACTTGAGCAACAGGTTCCTCGTAAGGCAACCATAGGCTTTCTGACTAGGGCGGCAATTGCGGGCTTGGCTGGGCTTATTGCGGTCCGGTATCCGGAGCATATCGCTTTACCCACAACCATTGCCGGATACTTTTTCGCTCAATTGGCAACACTCGTATTGGGTATTCTTTCTATTAAAAGATCCAAGAAGTAAATCCATTCGTGGAAAGGGGTGAAAAGGGAAAACATGGAACATAAGGTACCGGGGATAGAGTTATTTGGTCTCCACTTCGATCTGTCAGCACTTCTTATGATCGCAGTGACCAGTATTTTTGTATTAATACTTGCCATATCCGGAGCTAGTAAGGGGTCCGTTACGAATCCGTCGAAGCTGCAAAACTTTATGGAGTGGGTTGTAGAGTTTGTGGAAGGAATCGTAGGAAGCACTATTGGTTCTAAGCATGGAAAACCGTTTATCGCGTTAGGGCTAACGCTTATCATGTACATTTTTATTGGCAACATGTTAGGACTTCCGTTCTCAATCGTTACTTCAGATCACGTTTCCTGGTGGAAATCGCCGACGGCGGATATTGCTGTAACAGGCGGTCTTACTGTTATCGTTATTGGACTTAGCCACTACTTAGGTATAACTCGAAATACGAAGCATTACTTTGCTCATTACTTCGAGTACAAAGGGGCTATGCTTCCACTGCATTTAATTGAAGTGGTATCTAAGCCGCTGACACTTGCTTTTCGTCTATACGGTAATATTTATGCAGGTGAAATAATGATTTCTGTCATCTTGGGGGCAAGCTGGTTTGGAATTGCACCTCTGTTTGTATGGCAGGGCTTCAGTGTGTTCGTAGGTGCGATTCAAGCATTCGTATTTACGATGCTGACGATGGTTTATATTTCACAAACATTGATCCACGAAGAGGGTCACTAAAAAGCAAGACTTACCTCGGGTAGTCTCGAGTCACTTTATAAATACAAAAAACTTTACGAAATTAAGGGAGGATTTTCTCAATGGGAGCTTTAGCATTAGTAGCAGCAGCAATCGTATTCGGTTTGGGAGCACTTGGTGCAGGTATTGGTAACGGTTTGATCGTAGGTCGCGCTTTGGAAGGTATTTCCCGTCAGCCTGAACTTCGTGGTACTTTGCAAACAACTATGTTTATCGGTGTAGGTTTGGTTGAGGCTATGCCCGTTGTAGCTTTGGTTCTTGCGTTCATCTTGATGGGCCAAGCTTAAGAATAATTCGTTTGGCGGGGATGGCGCAGTAGCCTCCACGCCTTCGTTTTGCCCACGTTATCAGAAGGGAGTGACGTTACTTGCATATTGAATGGACAACGTTTTTTATTCAAATCATAGCCTTCTTGATTTTGTACCTTTTGCTGCAAAAACTTGCGTTCGGTCCTTTGTTTGGAATGATGGAAAAACGCAGACAGCTTGTTAAGGATCAAATTCAAACAGCTGAAAATAACCGTAAACAATCCGAGCAACTGTTAGAGGAGCAAAAACAAGCTCTACAGGCAACTCGTAAAGAAGCACATGATATTATTGAACAAGCTAAACAAACAAGCTCCAAGCAAGCTGATGACATTATTGCTGCAGCTCGCGTAGAGGCGACTCGCGTGAAAGAAGAAGCGATTCGTGATATCGAAAGTGAGAAAAATAAGGCGGTTGCCGCCCTTCGCAGTCAAGTCAGCGCGATGTCCGTGCTGATTGCTTCCAAAATTATTGAGAAGCAAATTGATGAGAAGTCCCAGGAACAGTTGGTTGAGCATTACCTGAAAGAGGTAGGAGGCAATCAATGAGCCAGGATACCGTTGTAGCCAAAAGATATGCGAGAGCTCTGTTTGAGCTCGCTCAAGAGCAAAATAAGATCGCTGCGGTTGAAGAAGAATTGAAAGCCGTAGTTTCAGTAATGCAGGATAATACGGACTTTGAGAAACTAATCAAACATCCGGGGCTTGGTGCGGAATCAAAAACAGCGTTGTTGAAAAATGTCTTCGAAAGTCAGCTTTCGGAGATCACGTTCAACACCCTGCTGCTTCTTGTCGAAAAAGGTAGAGAAGACTTACTGGAAGCACTCGTGAATTATTATGTTACGATTGCAAGTGATGCTCTTGGCCAAGCACAAGCGACTGTTTACACACCGGTGGAATTGTCTGAAGCGGATCTAAGTCACATTTCTGCAACGTTCAGCAATTTAACAGGTAAACAAATCCGTGTTGTATCGGTTCTCGATAAAAGCTTGCTTGGCGGAATTAAAGTCCGCATCGGCGACCGTCTGTATGACGGAAGCTTGTCCGGCAAGCTTGAGCGGTTAGAAAAAACGTTGAATCAAACTCAAGCACTGTAGATAGGGGTGAGGAAAGTTGAGTATCAGACCGGAAGAAATCAGCACGCTGATTAAACAGCAGATTGAACAATATAAATCGGACATTCAAGTAGTGGACGTAGGTACGGTCATTACAGTCGGTGACGGGGTTGCCCGTGCACACGGTCTTGAGAATGTTATGGCAGGGGAACTACTTGAGTTTCCGAACGGCGTATTGGGATACGCCTTTAACTTGGAAGAAAGCAACGTAGGTATCGTTATTTTGGGACCTTTCACGGATATTCGTGAAGGCGACCAAGTGAAACGTACTGGCCGCATTATGGAAGTACCTGTAGGTGAAGAATTGATCGGACGCGTAGTTAATGCGCTTGGTCAACCGGTTGACGGCAACGGCCCGCTTAACACGACGAGTTCTCGTCCTGTTGAATCTCCGGCACCTGGTGTTATGGCTCGTAAATCCGTTTTCGAACCTATGCAAACAGGAATTAAAGCAATTGACGCAATGATTCCAGTTGGTCGTGGTCAACGTGAGTTGATCATCGGTGACCGTCAAACTGGTAAAACAGCGATTGCTATTGACACCATCATCAACCAAAAAGGTAACGGCGTGAAATGTATTTACGTTGCTATCGGTCAAAAGCAATCCACTGTAGTTAACGTGGTTGAAACCTTGCGTCGTGCTGGAGCTATGGATTATACAATCGTCGTAACGGCGAGTGCTTCCGAGCCTGCTCCAATGCTATGGCTTGCTCCTTATGCAGGCTGCGCAATGGGTGAATACTTCATGTATAAAGGCGAGCACGTTCTAATCATCTACGATGACTTGTCCAAACAAGCGGCTGCATACCGTGAGTTGTCCTTGTTGCTTCGTCGCCCACCGGGTCGGGAAGCTTATCCAGGGGACGTTTTCTACTTGCATTCCCGTTTGCTGGAGCGTTCAGCTAAACTGAGCGATGAGCTCGGCGGCGGTTCTATTACGGCGCTTCCGTTCATCGAAACACAAGCTGGGGACGTATCAGCTTATATTCCGACAAACGTAATCTCGATTACGGATGGTCAAATCTTCTTGGAGTCCGACCTGTTCTATTCCGGTCAACGTCCGGCGGTTAACGTCGGTATCTCCGTATCCCGGGTAGGTAGCTCCGCTCAAATTAAAGCGATGAAAAAGGTTGCCGGTACGCTCAAGACTGACCTTGCTCAATACCGTGAGTTAGCTGCATTCGCAGCGTTCGGTTCCGATTTGGATAAAGCAACGCAAACTCGTTTGAACCGTGGTTTGCGTACATTGGAAATTTTGAAACAAGGTGTTCACCAACCGCTATCCGTTGAGAAACAAGTAGTTTCCATCTATACGGTTGTAAGAGGACATTTGGACGAAACTCCTGTACAGGATATTCGTCGTTTCGAAGCTGAATTCTTGGCATTCCTGGATTCCAACCGTCCTGAAATTTTCCAAAGCATCCGCGACACGAAAGATTTGACTGCGGATAATGAGAAAGCTTTGAAAGACGCGATTGCGCAATTCCAAAAAAGCTTCGCAACATCAGCAGAATAAGCCAAATAGTATTAATTAAAGACCTCGAGCTTCTTTGTTTAGAAGCTCGAGGTTCATATAGTGGAATATAAGGGATTAGTTATTTATCAGGCTTTTCGAGTGAAGGCTTTTCTAAGCAGAAAAGCTTCGAGAGAGAGGTGAGCAAGCATGGCAAAAGGGATGCGCGAAATTAAGCGCCAAATCAAGTCCGTACAGAACACGAAGCAAATCACCAAGGCAATGGAAATGGTGGCTGCATCGAGGCTAAGAAGAGCCCAAGCATCCGCTGAGGCTGCACGTCCTTATGCCGATAAGCTGAAGGAAGTGGTAGGCAGCATTGCAGCAGGAACTAAGGGTGTTAAGCATCCAATGCTGCAAACTCGCGAGGTTAAGAAGACGGGTTATCTCGTGGTTACTTCAGACCGGGGGTTGGCTGGCGGTTACAATGCCAACGTACTTCGCAGAGTAATGCAGGAGATCAAAGAAAATCACAAATCACCTAGTGAATATGCGATTTTTGTAATCGGGCGTAAAGGCAGAGACTACTTCCGCAATCGTAATATTGCAATTGTTGAAGAGGTAACTGGTATTCCGGATTCCCCTAGCTTCTCGGATATAAAAGCAATAGCTGCTTCTGCAGTGAAAAAGTTCGAGGATGGTTCTTACGACAAGCTGTATCTGGTTTATAACAGATTTGTTAATGCAATCACTCAAGAACCAACGTTAAAGCAGCTTTTACCAATGGCAGATATGGGTGGAACAGCAGTATCTAACTATGAGTATGAACCTTCAGCAGAAGGAGTACTTGAAGTGCTGCTGCCTAAATATGCAGAAACATTGATCTATAGCGCGGTATTGGAAGGCAAAGCTAGTGAGTTCGGTGCGAGAATGACGGCTATGAACAATGCTACGAAAAATGCGACGAAGATGATTAGCTCGTTGACTCTGGTTTACAACCGGGCTCGTCAGGCTTCCATCACACAGGAAATTTCGGAGATTGTTGCCGGTGCGAACGCACAAAGCTAAGATCTGAGAATCGCTTACGAAGCGGCTATATTCATGAAATGAGCATAGTATCGCTTACGAAGGTAGTTTTGCTTAAAGCAAAACTCGAAGGAGGAGAAAACAGTGAGCAAAGGACGCGTTGTTAATATAACAGGTCCGGTTGTCGACATTGAGTTTGAACGTGGACACTTACCTGAAATTTTAAATGCGATTAAAATTGAAAGAAAAGCTGAAAAAGCTGGCGAACAAGATATTCAACTAACAGTTGAAGCTGCGGTACATTTGGGCGACAATCTAGTTCGTTGCGTAGCTATGTCGACAACTGACGGTTTGGTGCGTGGTACGGAAGCAGTAGATACAGGGGCAGCTATTTCTGTACCTGTAGGTGCAGCTACACTTGGTCGTGTATTTAACGTATTGGGTAATCCAATTGACGGTAATACAGAAGTGGACCGCACTTTGACGAGCCCTATTCACAAAAGCGCACCTGCGTTCGAGAACTTGTCGACGCAAGCGGAAATTTTGGAAACAGGTATCAAGGTTATCGACTTGATGGCTCCTTATGTTAAAGGTGGTAAAATTGGTTTGTTCGGTGGTGCCGGTGTAGGTAAAACCGTAACGATGCAAGAATTGATTCACAATATCGCATCCGAGCACGGCGGTATCTCCGTATTTGCCGGTGTTGGTGAGAGAACACGTGAAGGTAATGACTTGTATCATGAGATGAAAGAGTCCGGCGTTATTGAAAAAACAGCGATGGTTTTCGGTCAAATGAACGAACCTCCAGGCGCTCGTCTTCGTGTAGCTTTGTCGGGTCTGACTATGGCGGAATATTTCCGTGATGAAGAAGGCCGTGACGTGCTATTGTTTATCGATAACATCTTCCGCTTTACACAAGCGGGCTCCGAGGTATCCGCGCTTCTTGGCCGTATGCCTTCCGCGGTAGGTTACCAGCCAACGCTGGCAACTGAGATGGGTCAATTGCAAGAGCGTATCACATCAACGAAAAAAGGTTCCGTAACGTCGATTCAAGCGATCTACGTTCCTGCGGATGACTATACGGATCCGGCTCCTGCTACGGCGTTTGCCCACTTGGATGCAACGACGAACTTGGAGCGTGGTATCGCAGCTATGGGTATTTTCCCGGCGGTTGATCCACTTGCTTCTTCTTCCCGTATTTTGACTCCGGAAGTTGTTGGCGAAGAGCACTACGCAGTAGCACAAGGTGTTAAGAAAACTTTGCAGCGCTATAAAGAGCTGCTTGATATTATCGCGATCCTTGGTATGGACGAGTTGTCCGAGGAAGACAAACAAACGGTTTACCGCGCTAGACGTATTCAATTGTTCTTTGCCCAACCGCTTCACGTGGCAGAGGCGTTTAACGGTATTCCTGGTCTATTCGTACCAATCAAAGAAACGGTTCGCAGCTTCAAAGAAATTCTTGAAGGCAAGCATGACAACCTTCCTGAACCAGCATTCCATAACGTAGGTGCAATCGAACAAGCTATTGAGAAAGCAAAAACAATGTAATATATAGAATCAGGTCGCCGGCCGTTCTGCGCGAATGTCCGGCGAACTTATGCTTACACCATGCAGGCTTTCCTTATGGAAAGCTCAGCAAATGCTTACGAAGTTAAGCTTTCTAACGAAAGCTCTTAGGAGGAGTCCAAGTGAGTACTTTCCTACTGGAGATTGTTACCCCTGAACGTAAAGTGTACGCCGAACAGGTGAACATGATTAGTGTAAAGGGATCAGAAGGAGAGCTTGGTATTCTGCCGAACCACATTCCTTTAGTTACTCCATTAAAAGTCGCACCGGTTATCGTGAAACAGAACGGTCAAGCACATTATATCGCGGTGAACGGTGGATTTATGGAAGTCCGCAAGGATAAAGTGGTTATTCTGGCGGAAAGCGCCGAGCTACCGGAACAAATAGATGTTGATCGCGCCAAAGAGGCGAAATCTCGTGCTGAAAAGCGGATAGCATCGAAACAGAGTGAAACGGATCTCAAACGCGCCGAGTTAGCTTTATTAAAAGCTGTGAATCGGATTGAAGTTTCTGGGAGAAAATAAGCTTTGGAACAGAAGAAATGACGAGGGAACTCAGGTTCCTTCGTCTTTTTTCTTTGAATAGAAAATATAAGCTCGCATGCTTGGGTTGAGACATTTGTTATTAAAGGAAATATTAGACACTCCAACGGCCTTTTGATATAATTGTGGAGGTATAAATAACTTAAGATGTGTGATTGAATAGGGTTTGTTCATCCAGGAAATATGAGCAAATGTAACTTGGGCACGCTTACACGTTTTCAAGCTTACAGGGTATTGCCTTCTCCTCACCAAAACCCATCATCACATCTCGAGTACAGAACATATTCTTCAATATTATGGGAGGAGATTCGTTCACGATGTACATGAACAATTACGTGGTCGTATCCATTTTTCTCATCTTGGGCGTATTGCTTCCCATCGTAGCGCTTACATTTGGACGTCTACTACGTCCTCACAAGCCAGTGGAAGAGAAATACACCACCTATGAAAGCGGTAATGAGCCTGTTGGCGATAGCCATGTGCGGTTTAATATCCGTTATTATTTGTTTGCTTTGATGTTCGTAATATTCGATGTTGAAACTGTATTTTTGTATCCGTGGGCCGTTGCATATAAGCAACTCGGCTTGTTTGCGCTTGTTGAGATGTGTATATTTGTGGGGCTTTTAGTGGTTGGACTAATCTACGCTTGGAAAAAGAAGGTGCTGCAATGGACTTCAATCTAGAGTCAATTTCCCCTGAAGAACGACAAGAACTAGAGCGTAATGTATTTATGACCACGTTGGAGCAGGTTAAGGGTTGGGCAAGAAGCAACTCATTGTGGCCATTAACGTTCGGTTTGGCTTGCTGTGCCATAGAGATGATGGGCACTGGGGGCTCCCACTATGATTTAGACAGATTCGGAGTCATATTCCGGACCTCACCGCGGCAATCAGACGTAATGATTGTTGCTGGTACCGTTACGAAGAAGATGGCGCCGTTGCTTAGACGTCTGTATGACCAAATGCCAGAGCCTAAATGGGTAATCGCTATGGGATCCTGTGCTACCGCGGGCGGGCCTTATGTTAAATCTTATGCAGTAGTTAAGGGAGTCGATCAGGTTGTGCCGGTCGATGTCTATATTCCAGGCTGTCCGCCAAATCCGGCTGCACTGATCTATGGGATTAACAAGCTTCAGGAAAAAATTCGTTATGAAGCGAAAACCGGTAAGCAGGTGACCAATCGATGAGCGAAGAATCAAAAAAGGACGACTCTCAGCAGCCGACTGAGGTAACAGCCGAAACTGCGGCTGCACCTTCCGTTGAAGAAAAGTCTGCTGCTGCAGGAACGGAGCAGGCTGCACCGCCTGCTGCCGATAAAGCAGTGCCTACGGATGAAGAGAAGGAAGCTAAGGCCAAGGCCGCTGCGGAAGCGCGTGCGGCAAGGGCCAGTGCAAGAGCAAAGAAGCCTGAAGTCGAAGAGGATGCTGCTCCGAAAGAACCTTCACCACTTCAGCCGAGGCTGGATTATTTCGTGAAGCTTATTAAAGAAGCTATGGGAGACGACACGGTTCAGGAAGCTTTCATCAATGAAAAAGATGCTCACCTGCCTTGCGTCGTGCTTAAGAACGAAAGCTGGTTTGAAACAGCCGAGCTCCTCAAGAGCCATAGTGAACTAAAGTTAAATTACTTGCGAAATGTAACAGGTGTCGATTATGAGACTTATATGGAAGTTGTATACCATTTGCTGTCACTGGAGACCAAGCATGAATATTGCGTCAAAATTAAAACGGATCGCGAGGCTCCAAGCGTTCCATCCGTGACATCCGTATGGCAGACAGCCGATTGGAATGAGCGGGAAATTTACGATTTATTAGGTATTGATTTCCCGGGACATCCGGACTTGAGAAGAATCATGATGTCTGACGATTGGGTCGGCCATCCTTTGCGCAAAGACTATGAACCGCTTGACCCGGAGGTGTAGAGTCTCTTGATAAGAACTGAAGAACTGTTATTGAACGTAGGGCCTCAGCATCCTAGTACTCATGGAGTATTTCGGATTGTGGTCAAGCTGGATGGAGAAATCATCACGCATGCGGATCCTGTCATGGGCTATTTGCACAGAGGAACTGAAAAGCTAGCTGAAAATTTAAATTACACACAAATTATTCCTTACACGGACCGTATGGATTATGTATCCGCTATGACGAATAATTACGTGCTCGTTCATGCAGTTGAGAAGCTGATGGGCTTGGAAATTCCAGAGCGCGCCGACTTTTTGCGTTTAATTGTCATGGAACTGCAACGAGTCGCGAGTCATTTGGTATGGTGGGGTACATATTTATTAGATATCGGTGCCATGAGCCCGTTTCTATTCGCCTTCCGCGACAGGGAAATCATTATTGATCTATTCAATGAGCTGTGTGGCGCACGCCTAACTTATAATTACATGCGCGTAGGCGGAGTGAAATGGGATGCACCGGAAGGCTGGATTGAGAAGGTTCGCAAGTTCGTACCGTATATGCGCAGCAAATTAGACGAGTATACCAATTTGGTTAGCGGGAATGAAATATTTTTGGCAAGGATTAGAGGAATCGGAAAGTACGATGCGGAAACGGCAATTGCTTATGGCTTAAGTGGCGCCAACCTACGTTGTACTGGAGTCAATTGGGATATCCGGAAGGATCAGCCATACAGCTTGTACAGCCGCTTCGATTTTGATGTGCCAGTAGGTGTGAATGGCGATTGCTACGAGCGTTACTTGCTTCGCTTTGAAGAAATGAGACAATCCTTGCGTATACTCGAGCAAGCAGTCGAACAGTTCCCGGCTGAGGGAGAGACGATGGGCAAAGTGCCTCGTGTGCTTCGGGCGCCTGAGGGCGAAGTTTATGCACGTATTGAATCGCCGCGCGGCGAGATAGGCTGTTACATCGTTTCCAAAGGGAAAGATAAGCCGTATCGCTTGAAGTTCCGTAGACCTTCGTTTGTCAATTTGCAAATTTTACCGAAGCTGCTGGTCGGAGAAACGATGACGAACATGATTACAATACTCGGAGGCATTGATATTGTCGTCGGGGAGGTGGACTGCTGATGGGTGGCTTTTTGCAGGAGCAGTTAACATGGATGAATTTCGGTATATTTTTCGCATGGGGCGTAGTAATGTTGTTGGTCGTATTAGGTTTTGTTACGTATGCGATCTACTTCGAACGTAAAGTTATCGGATGGATGCAGATGCGTATCGGACCGAACCGGGTTGGGCCACTGGGGCTGTTGCAAAGTGTGGCGGACGTTACCAAGCTTCTAATTAAAGAGGATACGATTCCTAAGAAGGCGGAAAGAGAGCTGTTTATGCTGGCTCCGATTATTACTTTTATTCCGGCCTTTGCGGTTATTGCCGTTATACCTTTTAGCCAAAGCTTGATCAGTACGAATATGAACGCAGGCTTGCTCTATTATGTTGCACTATCTGGCATTTCAACGATAGGTATTATTCTAGGCGGATGGGCTTCCAATAATAAATATGCCTTAATAGGCGGGATGCGTTCCGCGGCACAGATGATCAGCTATGAAATTCCACTGGTTATTTCGGTTATAGGGGTTATCATGACTACGGGAAGCCTGAACCTTAACGTCATTGCAAATGCGCAAGCAGGAGGATTCTGGCATTGGAACTTCCTTCCCCAAATCATCGGATTTGTTGTATTCGTAATAGCAGGGGTATCCGAGCTTAACCGGACGCCATTTGACTTGCCTGAGGCCGAGTCGGAGTTGGTTGCAGGTTACCATGTAGAGTATAGCGGCTTTCGCTTTGCATTCTTTATGCTGGCGGAGTATGTATATGTATTTGCGATAGCAGGGCTAACGACCACTTTATTTTTGGGTAGCTGGCATTCGCCGTTCCCGTTCCTTGATTTTATACCAGGGCTAGTATGGTTCCTGCTGAAATTTTCAGCGATCGTATTTTTCTTGTTCTGGATTCGCGCCACATTACCTAGAATACGTGTTGACCAACTGATGGGTTTCGGATGGAAGGTTCTGCTTCCGTTGTCGTTGATTAATATTTTTGTTACAGCGATTTATATGAGCATTGGACCGATGCTGTCCGTTTACTTTTTAAAATGACAATCCGCATCGCTCATCTGAAGTAATGGTTGCACTGTAAATAATGCTTGGGAAAGGGAGAGAAAACATGAAAGGTATAGTCAAAGGTCTCGGTGTTACCCTCAAAAGCATGACCCAGAAAAAAGTGACCTACGCATATCCAGACGTACCTATACAAATGCCGGACCGTTTCCGGGGTATTCAGTACTTTGACCCGGATAAGTGCATTGTGTGTAACCAGTGTGCGCGTATATGTCCGACGGAATGTATTACCTTGACAGGAAAAGCGAATCCCGACCCCGAGAAAAAGGGCAAGGTTATCGACACATACGATATCAATTTTGAGTTATGCATATTATGTGACCTGTGCACGGAGGTTTGTCCGACGGAAGCTATTGTAATGACCAATAACTTCGAATTGAGTACGTACAGCCGTGATGATTTGTTCAAAAATATGGAATGGCTAAGCGGAAATACTGCGAATATACGGAAAGAAAATAACTCAGCGCTTCCGAAAGGTGGGGCCAAGTAAGATGTTAGCTAATATTGGAGCTTTCATGTCCAGCGGCGAAAATATTGCGTTTTTCGTGTTTGCATTACTGGCCATCGGTGGCGCTATCTTTATGTTAAGCTTTACTAAAGTGGTGCACATGGTAGTGGCGTTAGCATTGACGTTTATAAGCATGGCAGGCTTGTACGTCATATTAGACGCTGAATTTGTGGCTTTTGTACAGGTGCTGATTTATGCTGGCGCGATTTCGATTCTGATGATCTTCGGGATTATGATGACGAAGCATCAAGGGGAGGAAGAAGAACCTAAGCGTCCCGTGTACAATACACTGCTTTTTATCGGGGCCGCTGGTTTATTCGGAATTATCTTCTACGTGATTCAGACGGCGACTTTGCCTACGGGAGAGTTCAAAGCGCCGGAGGATAATACAATGGAGATCGGCAAGCTGCTGTTTAACCAGCATGTTATTCCATTTGAATTAATGTCGGTTCTGCTGACAGTAGCCTTCATTGGTGCAATTGTTATCGCGAAGAGAGAGGAGGATTGACCTTGTCCGGATTAGCAACTCCTTATTTAACGCTTGCTGCCATTTTGTTCTGCATTGGGCTCTATGGAGCATTATCCAAAAAGAATGCGGTTATCGTGCTTCTATCTATTGAATTGATGCTTAACGCGGTAAACTTGAATCTTATAGCTTTCTCCAAGCTCGGTGTTAACCCGGGACTGACAGGTCAGATTTTCTCCTTGTTCAACATTACAGTCGCCGCTGCGGAAGTAGCTGTCGGCATTGCGATTCTAATTACGCTGTACCGGAATAAAGGAACGACTGACGTGAATGAAATGGATTCGTTAAAACGATAGCCAGCTTACGCAAGCTTGAAGGAGGACATAAATTCATGATATCGGCCTACTCGCAGTATGCCTGGCTTATACCTTTATTTCCATTGCTATCGTTCTTGATCCTGACGGCAATGGGACGTCAATTAAAAGAGGCAGGCTCCTACATAAGCATAATCGCTATGTTTGCTTCTTTTATTGTAGCTATGCTCATTTTTATTGAGCGGTTGGGCGGGCATATCGAAGATTATACTTGGAATAAGCTCACTTGGCTCAAGCTGGGCTCGGCTTCCTTGAACTTGGGCTTTGAGATTACCAATTTGAACGCCTTAATGCTCGTAATTGTTACGTTGGTTAGCTTGCTGGTTAATCTGTATTCCAAAGGTTACATGCAGGATGACGAGCGCATTAATGTATTTTTTGCATACATAGCCTTGTTTACCTTCTCGATGTTAGGATTGGTAATATCCGAAAACCTCGTGGAGCTGTACATTTTCTGGGAGCTTGTTGGTGTGTGTTCCTTCTTATTGGTGGGCTTCTGGTATGCGAAACCGGAGGCGCGCGCCGCTGCCAAGAAAGCTTTTATTGTAACGAGGATTGGAGATGTAGGGCTTTTAATCGCGATCTTGCTGTTGTTCTGGGCAATGCCCAATCATGCGATGGACTTCAGCTCCATTCATAATGCGTTTACAACCGGCAAAATTTCAGGAGGCCTTGCAACCTTAATTGCTATTCTTATTTTTGTAGGGGCTGCAGGAAAATCGGGTCAATTCCCACTGCACACATGGCTGCCGGATGCAATGGAAGGCCCGACGCCAATCAGTGCTCTGATCCACGCAGCAACAATGGTTGCGGCTGGTGTGTATTTGGTGGCACGTACGTTTGATGTTTTTCAAGCATCACCGACGGCGCTTACTGTTGTAGCTTGTATCGGGGGCTTCACAGCAATCTTTGCGGCAACAATCGGTACTTCACAAAATGACATTAAGCGAATTCTTGCTTATTCTACGGTAAGCCAGCTTGGGTATATGATGATGGCTTTGGGAATAGGTACGACGGTTGCTTATACGGCGGGTATTTTCCACCTATTTACTCATGCGTTCTTTAAAGCACTGCTGTTCTTGGGAGCAGGCAGCGTTATTCATGCTGTACACACTCAGAATATTCATGAAATGGGTGGTGTCGGCAGTAAAATGAAGATTACGGCGTGGACATTCGGAATAGGTACTCTGGCATTATCCGGAATTCCGCCATTTTCAGGCTTTTGGTCCAAGGATGCGATTTTAGCGGAGGCTTATACGCATAATCAGTTGTTGTTCTGGGTGGGGCTTGTAGCTGCTTTTTTCACCGCATTCTACATGTCCAGACTGTTTTTCCTAGTTTTCTTTGGGAAACCACGGCACCAAGCCCATGTTCATGAGTCACCAGCTACGATGACGATTCCGCTTGTAGTATTGGCGGTTCTTGCCGTTGTTGCGGGCTTTGTGTTCACACCATTTAGTCCATGGCTAGGTACTTGGCTGACAGGGCATACGCAAGAGGAGCATGCGAATCTAGTCGTGATGATACTGTCAACACTCGCAGGCCTACTGGGCATTGGGCTTGGTTATTTGGTTTACATCAAGCGAACCATTCCAAGCGATTTGGTATCAGGTCCTGCACCATGGCTGTACCGCTTGCTTAATCGTAAATATTATATCGATGAGTTTTATGATGCAGTAATCGTAAAGCCGCTAAAAGGACTAGGCGAAGTGCTTCACCTGTTTGATACCTTCGTTGTAGACGGGGTCGTCCGGCTGATTAGCTTCTCGGTAGTAGGGATTGGACGTCTAGGCTCAAGATTGCAGAACGGCCAAGTGCAAACGTATGGATTAGTCATGCTGCTCGGGCTGCTCATATTGGTGTTGGCTTTAGCGGGAAGGAGATTTATCAATGCCGGATAATATACATATTTTGTCACTGATTGCCTTCTCTCCACTGCTGGGTGTGCTAGTACTGATGTTTATGCCTAAGCATCAAGGACAATGGATTAAAACTATCGCAATCATCGCAACACTGATTCCGTTGGCATTATCAGCATGGCTGTATGCCTCATTCAATCATCAGCTTCCAGGACCGCAGTTCTCCGAGGAGCTGGGTTGGATTCAAATACCGCTCAATCATGAAGCTGGCGGATTGAATCAATTGACGTCCTTCTTTTTTGAATTCAAATATGTGATGGCTGTGGATGGTCTATCCTTGCCGCTTGTATTTCTAACCGCTCTGGTCAGCACTATGGCTGCTCTGGCGTCTGTCTACATCAAGAAGAGATGGAAGTCTTATTATATCTTGTTCTTGCTGTTAGAAACGGGAATGTTCGGCGTGTTCATGGCTCAGGATTTATTCTTGTTCTTCGTATTCTTCGAAGTGACGCTTGTTCCGATGTTTTTCCTAATTGGAATTTGGGGCTTCATTGAGCGTGAACGAGCGGCAAACAAATTCTTGATTTATAATGGAATTGGTTCTGCTATTATGCTGGTAGCTTTCTTGATTCTCATTAGTACGGCAGGGTTCGGACAAATTTCCAACGATGCCGGAACATCGCTTTATTATAGCGGCAACTTGCATCTGATTATGGAAAATTTATTCCAAGGTCAAGCTTCTTTCGTTAACCAGAGCACTTTGGGAGAGGGGCCTAGCCCATTTTACCTTAGCGATGCTATGAAATGGACGCTGTTCATTATGCTGCTGGTAGCTTTCGGCATTAAGCTTCCGATATTCCCCTTTCACACCTGGATGCTTAAAGTGCATACGGAGGCTCCAACTTCCGTTGTTATGATCCACTCGGGGATTTTGCTGAAAATGGGTGCGTACGGTATGATTCGGTTCGGCATCCTGCTCTTCCCTCAGCAGGCCACGCAATGGGCTACAGTGCTTGCGATATTGGGAGTTATTAATATTTTGTACGGAGCTGTACTTGCTTTGGTGCAAAAAGACTTCAAGCTGGTACTAGCTTACTCCAGTATTAGCCATATGGGGATCGTTTTGCTGGGGCTTGCTGCTTTTAACACAGTAGGTATGGAAGGCGCTGTCTTCCAATTGGTATCTCATGGGCTAATCTCAGCGCTTATGTTTTTGTTAGTGGGTGCCATCTATGAAAGAACGCAGACCACGATGCTGGACGAAATTGGCGGTTTGGCCAAAAGCATTCCTTTTATCTCGGGCATCCTGCTCGTATCAGGGATGGCGTCGCTGGGGCTCCCAGGCTTGTCTGGCTTTGTGAGCGAGTTCCTGGCTTTCGTTGGCTTGTTCGAAACAGCAAAAGTATTAACGGTCATTGGTACCTTAGGTGTAATTTTAACAGCGATATATGTATTGCGCGGGGTACTCAGCATAACCTATGGACCGCTCAAAGCTCCATCAGAAGTTATGAAGGACGCAAGGCTGATAGAAGCCATACCAATGATAACGTTAGTAGCTTTTATTATCGTGCTTGGGATTTATCCGGCAGTATTGACGGATCCTTTACATCAAACTGTGAGCAGCTTTGATCAATTCATCAAAAGCGTCGCTAAAATAGGAGGTTAGACCGGTGGAACAACTACGTCTCCAATGGAGCGATCTCGGATATATGGCGCCGGAGCTGACTCTGGTTATAGCTGCTGTGGTGTTGTCATTGCTAGACCTGCTGCTGCCGAAGCAAACGAACCGTACTCTGCTAGGCTGGCTTTCGCTGGTTAGTATCGTAGTATCCGGACTTTTTGTGGTAAGCTATCTCAACCCGGTAGAAACAAAGCAGCTGCTTAATTTAAGCTATCGAATTGATGATTTCGGAAATATTATTAAGCTTGTCTTGTTGACCGGTGCAGGCTTCGTCACTTTTATGAGCATCGGTTCCTTGAAGAAAGATGAAATTCCGCATATTGGGGAATTTTATTACCTGCTGCTTCCGGCAACGCTAGGCGGTATGATCATGGCTTCCTCGGGAGACTTGATTACTCTTTTCGTTGGTTTGGAGCTCTTAAGCATTACCTCCTACATCCTGGTGGCTATGCGTAAGAAAGATCACCGGTCTAACGAGGGAGCGTTCAAGTACATTGTGCTGGGAGGTATTTCCTCGGCAATAATTTTATACGGAATGTCCTTTCTGTACGGTATATCCGGCTCCACAAACATATCAGTAATCAATACAGTCATAGGCCAAAATGCGGAAGCGGTATTGCCGTTCATCTACTTGTCTTTCTTCCTCCTGTTAGCGGGCTTCTGCTTTAAAATTGCGGCGGCTCCGTTTCACATGTGGGCACCCGATGTGTATCAGGGCTCAGCAACGCCGGTTACTGCGTTTCTAGCTGTCGTCTCCAAGGCTGCAGCATTCGCCGTTATGTTCCGCATCCTTTACGGTGTATTTGGAATCGGACAATTAATGGAGCTTCCTGTTCATAAGGATGTATTGCTCTCTCTAATGGTAGTTGCTGCTTTGGCAATGGTGCTCGGTAACTTTATAGCACTGCGCCAAACTAATCTGAAGAGACTTCTGGCCTACTCAGGTATCGCTAATTCTGGATATTTACTTGTACCGATCGCCACTCAATTTTCGATGGTGCATTTCTCCAACTTTTCGGAGTTCGCTTTTTATCTGATTGCTTACTTGTTTATGAACATCGGGATTTTCGCTGTACTGATGATTATTGAGCATTCTACAGGAGATGAGCAGATAAGCGGGCTGGCAGGTCTTTATTATCGTGCTCCAGGTACTGCGGTAGCTACGGTACTGCTCGTTCTATCGCTTGCGGGACTACCGTTGTCGGGCGGCTTTTTCGGAAAGCTGTACATTATGCTCGGAACGCTGCAGACTCACAATTACTGGTTAGCGGCTATCATGATCGGAACAAGCGTAGTCTCCTTCTACTACTATTTTGGTTTTATTAGGCAAATGTTTATGCGCAGCGATTTTGAATCGCGTGAGATTAATGTGCCGCTGCCATTGGGAATAACCTTGTGGTTATGTGCGGGGATCAGCGTGCTGCTGGGTATTGTACCGCAGCTGGTGCTGAGTTGGATTGAACGTATCTTCTCCTTAACGCAGGACTTGTTCTTTTTTGGATAGAAGACAGACAAAAGAAGCAGAAAGCGAATATGTATTCGCAGTTACGGTTATTTCGGGAAACTGATGGAAGGCAACCTCTTCCCCACCCTACAAATTGAAAATTAGGTGTTGGAGAGGCATCAGACCGATTCCTAGGTGGCTAGGTAATGTATGAAAAAAGCTCAGTGATCTGCAAATTGCAGACCGCTGAGCTTTTTTTAATGGACAAGAAATTATAAGTTTTCGGGGTTCCACCCAACGTACAAATGTAGATCGAACAAGCAGATGAAAAAAGAAATAAAGGGCAGTTCATGTGTAATGATCTTGTAAATGGGTAATAGATAGGGAGAAAATAGAAGATAGCTGCTGTCCACCCGAGTTTGTTCATAAAACTTCCACTTTTTACTACGTACTTTCTATTTATCTTTTGCAGGGAAATGGTAAGGTTTTATCGAACAGTATAAGGCTACTCCTAATTTAGCGTAAAGGATCATGGACAATGCAGTATAAAAAGATCATTCATCATTTCATACGTTATGGGGTTGCAGGAATTATCGTTTTCATGGCTTTTTTAGGGTCTATTTATGCGAAGAGTCCGACCGTTATAGCAGCGGCTGCCGACGATCCGTTTGTCCCCAAGCAAACATATTTAGAGCAAATTCATGTAAATGATGCTTGGGACGTTGCAACAGGCAACACCAATATAACTATAGCCATTGTAGATACTGGAGTCGATTTAAACCACCCGGATCTTAAGCCGAACCTGGTGAGCGGTGTTAACTTAATTAATCCAAGCCGTCCACCTCAGGATGATAACGGCCATGGGACGAATGTCGCAGGCGTCGTGGGTGCTGTCGGGAATAACGACAGGGGTGTTTCGGGGATATTGTGGAAAGCCCGAATTATGCCTGTTAAAGCGTTGGAAGCTGATGGATCCGGAGGAGAAGCTAAACTAGGTGAAGGCATTCGATATGCTGTTGACCATGGGGCCAAAATCGTTGTTTTGTCACTTGGCTTGAATAAATATTCCAATTACATGAATGATGTGGTGCAGTATGCAGAGGAAAAAGATGTACTGTTAGTTGCCGCAACCGGCAATGAGGGGAACAGGGTGAAATATCCTGCCGCATACCCAACAGTGCTTGCCGTAGGAGGTATGACGACAGGAAATACCGCGGATTCACGTTCCAATACAGGCCCGGAGATTGACCTGGTTGCACCGTGGGATGTGTTTACCACTGCAAGGGGAGGCTCCTATGAATATAAGGATGGCACCTCTATGGCTGCGCCTCAGGTTGCGGCTGTCGCTGCATTGGCTTGGAGCAAATACCCGGGCATGAAAGCTTATCAAATACGCCAGCTTCTAAGGCAAACCGCTGATGATCTGGAGGCGCCCGGATGGGACAGCTCTACCGGTTATGGCTTGCTGCGGGCAGACCGCGCTTTAAAGGAAATGCCTTTAGCCGATATGTACGAACCTAATAATCGTAAAGATCAAGCCAAATCAATCTCTGTCAGCAAAATGATTTCTGCCTCTTTTACGGATGGCGCAGATCAAGACTGGTATTACTTTGATGCTCCATACAACGGTAAGGTTAACTTCACCTTTGACATTCCGGAAGGGCAGCAAGTAGCCATCCAGCACACCGATGCAAAGGGTACTTTCTCCAGTCTAACGGCCAAGCCGGGGCAGCCAGCAAGCGTTCAGGTGAGTAAAGGTCGAAGTTATGTGCAGCTGCAGCTAGCCAACCGCAATTTTAAGCAAGAGGTACTCTACAAGCTAACCACTTCTTTTGATATTTACCGGGATCAATTCGAGGATAACGACCGTCAATACAGCGCCTATGTATTACCGTCCAGGAGCCAGATCCTCAAGGGGACCTTTCATCAAATAGGTGATCAGGATTGGTTTGAACTGCCTATAAAGCAATCAGGATCTCTTAGCATAAGTTTAAGTGTAGATACTGCCAGGATCGATCCTGTTCTGTTTGTACAAAAGCAGGGGGAGAAATCTTATACGGTGGACGAAGGCGATGATGGGATTACAGAATCGTTGATATTACCTGAAGTGTTTCCAGGAAGCTATTATATTCGAGTATCGAATGTGAAAGAGTATCAGTTCCCGGTGACGGGAGAGTATACATTGACTATAGACTATGACGTTAAACAAATAGACCCGAATGAACCGAATAATCGATCCTATCAAGCTACGACAGTTTCGCTGGAAACAGCGTATTATGGCCTCATAGATAAGTTGGATGATCAGGATTGGTTTCAATTCAAGGTCTTGGAGGATAGTCTGGTTCAAATCAACCTGACGGACATTCCGGATGACGTTACCATGTACATGTACTTGTATGACGGAAGTATGCGGTCTATGACAAATACAGATGGATGGAATGCGGTTCAGCTTCAACAACGGCTGCCGGCAGGCACCTATTACGTAAAGTTAACTGCGAATCAGGCATTTGATCGAAATCTGTATCAATTTAAAGTGAGCGCCAAGCCGCTAATGGGTAATTTTACAGATATTCGGGGACACTGGGCGCAGGACAGCATTCTGGAAATGAGCGGGAATAAAGCTATAGAAGGGTATGACGATTATACATTTCGTCCTAATCAGACGATAACCCGAGCAGAAGCGACTACCATCTTGAGCCGGGCGTTTAACCTTACTAAGCAAAAGAATATCGCTTATACAGATCTTTCACCGAAGCATTGGGCCTTCGTTCACATTGCCAGGGCAGCACAAAGCGGAATTATTGACGGCTATCCAGATCAGTCATTTGCACCCGATCAGCCGGTCAGCCGTATGGAAATGATCTCCATGTTTGCGCGCAGCTTGAATAAAACGGGTAAACAACGGGGAGACGTCCCTTTTACGGATGTGGATAATAATTACTGGGGCGTTGGTATTTTGAAGCAGTTGAAGGCCGAAGGTTGGATTGGGGGATATGCGGATGGAACGTTTCGCCCTGACCAGCAAGCCACGAGGGCTGAGTTTGTGACTATGCTTGCCCAAATGACGCCATAACCTTTTAATAAAGAAAGTAGGGATAAATGAATGGATTATGCAGAACAAATGAGTACTTCCATGGGCATGAATGGATTGTTGAATATAGTCATCGTATTGATATGCATAGGCTGCTCCTGGTGGGCGCTTCAAGAGATTCATCTGGAAAAAATACTGAAGCGTCCGAGAAGCGTGCAAAGCAAGCTGCTTCAAATCTTGCTTTCTATTGCCTTGGGCTATCAGGTTGCTCGCTTTGTTATTGATTATTTTCATTGGTCAACTTGGCTTCCAGGGATGTTTTAAGTGATTTCAGAATAACCAAGGTGAATATTGTCAACAATGGATAGTACGACCGTTGTAAATCCTTGTGTTAGCTCCGAATACTATCGTGACCGGTTTTTCACAAAATGAAAATTTACATGCTGAAGGTTCAATGCTAAACTGTTACAGTGTGCAAAGAATACAGCGCGGAGGGGGACCATGATGAGCAAAATTATCGTCCGCGGCGGCCAAAGGTTGTCAGGCAGAGTTAAAATACATGGCGCAAAAAATGCAGTGCTTCCAATTATTGCCGCCTCTATATTGGGTTCAGACGGAGAAAGCATGATTTATGATGCACCTCCATTGGATGACGTCATTGTAATTAATAAAGTTTTAGAAAGCTTAGGTATTGAAGTTGAATATAAGAATGAAACGATACGTGTCAACGCTCAAAATATCCAGACATGCGAGGCGTCATACGAATTAGTCCGGAAAATGAGGGCTTCCTTTCTTGTGATGGGACCTTTATTGACCCGTATGGGTCAGGCTAGAATCTCGCTTCCGGGTGGATGTGCTATTGGAACTCGTCCTATCGACCAGCATCTCAAAGGTTTTGAGGCGATGGGGGCCGAAATTGAGTTAGGCCACGGTTACATTGAGGCCAGGATCAATGGCAGGCTCAAAGGTGCCAAAATTTATTTGGATGTTGCTAGTGTTGGCGCGACGGAAAATATAATGATGGCTGCATCGCTCGCTGAAGGGACTACCACCATTGAAAATGCGGCGAAAGAACCGGAAATTGTCGATTTAGCGAACTATTTGAATGCTATGGGTGCCAAAGTTCGCGGGGCTGGAACCGGATTGATTCGCATCGAAGGCGTCGAAAAGCTGGGCGGAACTGTACATACGGTTATACCGGATCGGATCGAAGCAGGTACTTACATGATTGCTGCAGCAATCACTAATAGCGATGTTTATATTGAAGGAGCTATTGGCGATCATTTGCGTCCGGTTATTTCCAAGATGCAGGAAATGGGCGTGCAGATCGAGGAAGATGAGAATGGACTACGTGTATATACAGACAAGCCGCTGCGTACGGTTGATGTGAAGACGCTGCCGTATCCCGGATTTCCTACCGATATGCAGTCTCAGATGATGGCGCTGCTGTTAACGGCAGATGGCACCGGTATTGTAACAGAAACGGTATTCGAAAACCGTTTTATGCATGTCGAGCAGCTGGTCAATATGAATGCTCAGATCAAGGTTGATGGTCGAACGGCCGTTATTAGCGGAGGCAGCAGACTGCGTGGGGCTAAAGTATGTGCAACAGATCTGCGCGCAGGAGCTGCATTGATTTTAGCTGCGCTTGCAGCTGAAGGTGAGACCGAGGTCACGGGTACACATCATATCGACCGGGGTTACGTGGATATTGCGAACAAGCTTAGATTGCTGGGAGCGGATATTCAACGTATGTCCATGGAGGTAGTTGCCGAGGAAGAAGAAGAGGAAGCAACTATATCAATCTTCGCCGTAAGTCCGAGCATGGCTTAGGAGCTTGATCATTCCAAACGAAGAGGAGATTCTCTGCATGATAGAGAGTCTCCTCTTTTCTATGTCCGGGTTCTATTCTATCTTTTTGGCTCATATGATGATGTTACCTGTCATTATGGAATCTAGCGCCGACAGAAAGACGGAGGAACCAATATGGACAAAAAGAAAGCAATTCGATGGGCAGCAATATGCCTGTCCAGTTTTGTTGCCGTAGTAGTGATCGTTCCTTCCATTCTTGTAAAAAGCAATCCACGTGATCCTTCATCTGTAGGTGTACTGCCCCCGCCAGGCTTGCAGCAGAGCCAACTGGCGGAGCAGCCTGCTTTTCAAATCCCCGTTTATATGTCCAAGCAAAAGAAGGTAGAAATGCTGCTTCTGGAGCAGTATGTCCGAGGCGTGCTCGCGGCAGAAATGCCGATAGAGTTTGAGCTGGAAGCGATGAAGGCTCAGGCGATAGCAGCAAGGACTTATATCATTCGACGAATGATAGAGCAGGACTCCAGTAATGTACCGGTTGTAGGCGCTTGGGTTACCGATACCGTAGCTCATCAAGCGTATGTAACAAACGAGGACTTGAAGAAACGTTGGGGCCCTGAAGCGTATAAGGCGAATTCGGACAAGCTGGACCATGCAGTGAACGAAACGAAAGATTTGATACTGACCTACAAGGATAAGCCGATCCAAGCCAACTTTTTTTCAACAAGCAATGGATTTACGGAAAATTCCGAGGATTATTGGAATGAATACATTCCTTATTTGCGAAGCGTTCCGAGTCCTTGGGATATTAAGCTTTCTCCAAGATATAAGGAGACTATTACGGTTCCGTTTAAGGACCTGCAGCGGAAGCTAGGGACCACAGGAGTCCTTCCTGTCTCTACAAACAGCAGCAATGGGTTAAAGGTACTGGAGATGACACAAGGCCACCGTATCAAGAAAATGGTTGTTGGAGGCAAAACGTTTACAGGTCGCGAGGTCCGTGAGCGGCTTGGCTTGAATTCCTCTCAGTTTCAATGGAGCTGGAAGGGCTCAGACCTTCAAATTACTACCTTCGGCTACGGGCATGGGGTTGGTATGAGTCAATGGGGAGCCAATGGAATGGCGAAGGAAGGGAAAACCGCGGAGCAGATTGTGAAGTACTATTATACCGGTATTGAAATAGATAGAGCATCGAACCTAGTAAAAAAATAAAAGTTTCTAAAAAAATAAGCTGTTTATGCGTATAAATCTCGTAACCGTGGCAAGAATGGTTAGCGAGGTGATAATCTATGAATGATCAAAAAAGAGATTTACAGAACAATGAAGAGGCTCCTAAATCTAACGAGGGAGTGCAAGGCAATCCAGCTTTTTCTTGGAAACGATTTTTGGCAAAGAAATGGGTTTTTCCTGCAACGTACATGGCAGCTGCGGCAATTATCTTAACGTTAATGTGGGTATACCAGGATGCCGGCAAGTCGGCTCTTAATGGTGAACTGGGCTTGGATGGCAAGTCTACCACAGTAACGAATAATGTTATGAAGCCGGAGTCAGTAGCTGTTAATACCGTTACAGAGACAATGCAACTGCCGTTTAAGGAAAAAGGTGAGCTGGATGTAATTCTACCGTACTTCGATAGTAAAGCATCCAATGAAGTGCGCCAAGCTGCAATGGTTGAGTATGGAGACACCTTTACACCGCACATGGGAATGGATTTTGCGAAGCATGACAATTCTGTGTTTGATGTACAAGCTGCGATGAGCGGTAAAGTCACGACAGTGGAGAAAAATCCGGTTGTTGGCAATTTGGTTGAAATTACGCACAGTAACGGTCTCGTAACTGTGTATCAGAGCTTGGCGGAAATAAAGGTTGCTAAAGACGCTGATGTGAAGAAAGGCGACGTTATCGCCAAGGCTGGACGCAATGAACTGGAAAAAGATCAAGGCGTACACCTTCATTTTGAAGTAAGGCAAGGGGAGAACGGAGCATCCGTCAACCCGGAGCAGTTCTTCGCTGAGCATTAAGTTTAAGCAGAGTTACAAGCGGGAGCGTATAGGCGCTCCTTCTTTTTTTGTATAAAATCATGCATTTATTGCTTGTCCTTGAAAATAATTGTGGCTTATAAAGCTTGTCACGCTTGGAAACAAAGAATATAAGTAAACGCCCCTCATATAATGTACCAAACTAACTCGAGTAGGGAGGCGAGGGGAGTGCACGATTACATCAAAGAGCGAACCATTAAAATCGGACGTTGCCTGGTGGAAACGAAGCATACGGTTCGCACAATCGCGAAAGAATTCGGTGTTTCCAAAAGTACGGTGCACAAGGACTTAACCGAAAGATTGCCTGAGATAAATCCGGATTTGGCTAATCAAGTGAAGCACATTTTGGAGTATCACAAATCGATTCGCCACCTGCGGGGCGGGGAAGCTACGAAGATTAAGTATCGGAAGACACGCAATCCTAAAGCACAAGAGAAGTTGGTGACAGCTAAGTAAGGTATAAGTTCTGATGGTATTCCCCCTTACCGATCCAAACCGACAGAAGGAAGCGATATTTGTCGAAAAAAAAGGATGAAAAAAGAGGATTTTGCAAATTAATAGCGAATTTACTTAAATAACGATAATAATTGGAGTACCGCTTCTTTTTTTAGGAATGGACGGTTTTGTTTAGGGAGGAACTTTTTAATGTTAAGCAAGGATATAGGCATCGATCTGGGGACAGCGAACGTCCTGATTCATGTGAAGGGGCGCGGAGTTGTTCTGGATGAGCCGTCTGTTGTCGCTATTGAAAGCGATACGAAGCGAGTGTTGGCTGTGGGCGAGGAAGCATTCCGCATGGTGGGAAGAACGCCGGGGAATATCATAGCTACTCGCCCATTGAGGGATGGCGTTATCGCTGATTTTGAAATTACGGAAATTATGCTTAAGCATTTCATAAACAAGGTAGGAGGCAAGCGGTGGTACAGTCACCCGAGAATTTTGATCTGCGCTCCGACTAACATTACGTCCGTGGAACAGAAGGCGATTCGTGAAGCGGCTGAACGGAGCGGGGCGCGCGAGGTGTTTTTGGAAGAGGAGCCTAAGGCTGCTGCCATTGGTGCGGGCATGGATATATTCCAGCCAAGCGGCAATATGGTTGTAGATATTGGTGGAGGTACGACGGATGTAGCCGTTTTGTCAATGGGCGATATCGTCACCTCCTCTTCTATTAAAGTCGCGGGGGACAAGTTCGACTCGGCCATTATGAAATTCATTAAGAGCAAGTATAAATTGTTGATCGGCGAGCGGACGTCAGAAGATATTAAGGTCAGAATCGGAACTGTGTATCCGAATGGCCGCAGAGAAACGATGGATATACGCGGCAGAGATATGGTGAGCGGATTGCCGTTGACAATTAGCATCAATTCAGAAGAGATTTATGAAGCGTTGTGGGATCCCGTTTCCTCGATTGTGGCTTCGGCTAAGACAGTACTGGAACGTACACCTCCGGAATTATCTGCGGATATCATTGATCGCGGCGTCATTCTTACAGGTGGTGGAGCTTTATTGCACGGCATTGATCAACTGCTGGCGGACGAGCTTAAGGTGCCTGTCCTGATCGCAGAGGACCCCATGCATTGTGTGGTTAAAGGAACCGGGATTATGTTGGACAACCTGGATAAGGTTTCGAAGCGCAAGTTTTAATTCGACTAAAATACAATTAACCGCCGACCGTCGGGGAGGATTCTATTCTATATGTTAAGAGGCCTATATACTGCTGCATCAGGAATGATTTCACAACAGCGCAAGCATAATATTGTAACGAACAACATTGCTAACGTGAATACACCGGGATTTAAGCAAGGGAACGCATTGAACCGTTCATTTCCGGAAATGCTGATCTCCCGAGTTCGCAGCGGTCAAGGTGAGGGAGCATCCATTCCCGTCGGTCGTCTGAATACCGGTGTTATGGCGGAGGAAAATGTATCCGTCCATGCGCAGGGTGATATTCAAGAAACGTATAACCCGTTCGACTTCGCGCTTGTTTCTAACATTCAAGTACCGGGGGCGACGTTCGATGCTTCCGGAAAGTATATCGATGCCAACGGCCAGCGTATTATTCAGCCTCAAGCCTTTTTTACGGTTGAAAATGCGAATGGCGAACAGCGTTACTCACTGAACGGTAAATTTTCCGTAGATACAAATGGTGAATTAATTACGGCTGACGGTTACCGGGTAATGGGCAGAGATGGACAGCCTATCTTGCTGTTGGATCCAACGACTAGGACCCCCATCAGTAATTTTCATATTACCAAGCAAGGACAGCTTACGAACTCGGATGGAATTTTTATACTAAATGCCAACAATGAGCCGATGAGCTTGCTTGTCAGCCGTATCGAAAATCCGAATCATCTGGTACGTGAAGGTAATGGACTTTACCGCCTCAATGCGGGTGAAGAAGGCTTGGCGCGTGCGATTGATGTTACGGATCAAGTAGAAGTAAGGCAAGGATTTGTGGAACGGTCGAATGTAGACTCGAGTCAATCGATGGTAGATATGATGTCTGCAATGAGGGCTTATGAAGCCAACCAAAAGGTCGTACAATATTATGATCGAAGTATGGACAAGGTTGCTAACGATGTAGGCCGCGTATAAATAACGGTACGATCTTACGAGTTGGTTTTTGCAAGGTAAACCGCAAGCTCTCAGGAGGCTATTATGAACCATTCGATGATTAATTCATCTGTATCCATGCATGCGTTGCAGCAAAAGCTGGATATGTTATCCAATAATATTTCTAATATTAATACAACAGGCTACAAGCGCAAGGAGGCATCGTTTCAAGACGTGCTAACCAGTGTAAAACAGCAGCCAAGGGGTTTTGAGAAGGAAGGCCGGCTATCTCCACTAGGATATAACCAAGGATGGGGTTCTAGGCTCGTGCAGGCTCAGTTGAACATGGCGCAAGGCTCCCTGCAAGCAACGCAAAGTCCTTTGGATCTTGCTATTGAAGGTAACGGCTTGTTTGAAATCAATAGCTTTACACGTGATGTCAATAACAATTTGGTGCCGCATACGATTTGGACAAGGAACGGCTCGTTTCAACTGTCCCCTTCGACAGATCCGGCAAACCGTGATAAGTTTTTAACTACAAAGGATGGTCAATATGTGGTGGACATAGACAACAAACCCATTCGCGTCCCTGTAGATCACCGTGTGCAATTTCAAACAGATGGCAAAGTTCTTGCCTATAGCGAGATCGACAAGCTAGCGCCACCGATAGATATAGGGCAAATTAAAATGGTACGTGTTATTCGTCCACAAGTATTGCAGCAGATAGGTGATAATCTATATGATTTACCGGATGGTATCGCTAACCGTGAAGAAGTGCTGCAGACCCTTGACGCGAACAATAATATAGTTGACCCGATACTGGTGAGACAGGGCTTCTTGGAAAATTCCAATGTTACACTGGCCGATGAAATGACGGATTTGCTGCAAGTGCAGCGCGCATTTCAGTTAAATTCACGTGCAATTACTTCTTCGGATACGATGATGGGCCTTGCGAATAACTTGCGCAGCGGCTAACGGAACGATTGAAGTGAGGTAGGTAGGTATGGCGGAAACGGAACAGAAAAAGACTAAGGCTCCGTCTTCTAAAAAGCGGAGACGAACGATCTGGCTGATAGCCCAATGGGTAGGTATTCCCCTGCTGTCTATAGCGGCGCTTGCTGTCGGATTAGTAATGGGTTACGTCTATATAGGTAAACGTCCATTGGAAGACGTGTATGAAATTGAAACATGGCGCCACTTATATGACTTGGTATTTGCGTAACAAAATAGAAACACTCGAACTCCCTGGGCAGGGAGTTTTATTTTTGCCCTAACAACGCTATAATGTAAGGATGGGATGTATACCCAATTTACATGGGGGGAGACAAAAAGAGATGTGGAACCTGCCCAATTTATTAACGATATGCCGGTTTTTCCTCATTCCCATGTATTTATTTGTATTTGAAGCCGGTTATATTAAGACAGCTTTTTTCATTTTGTTGTTGGCAGGGTTAACAGATGTGCTGGACGGGTATCTTGCACGGAAGCGGGGACAAATAACGCAACTAGGCAGCATGCTGGACCCATTGGCCGATAAGACAATGATGATAGCAGTCATCCTCTCGCTTGTGTTTTCCAAGATGATACCCTGGGAAGCGGCGGCAGCTATGTTTCTGCGTGATGCGGGTATGATAGTTGGCTCGGCCTTCTTTCATTTCCGGGGGAAGCAGACGGTTCCTGCTAATGTAATGGGTAAGTTGACAACTGTACTGTATTATCTGGCTATCCTTCTAATTATCTTCGAATTTCCCTATGCAATTGCGTGCTTATGGATCGTAATCATTATTTCTTTTCTAACTTCGTTTATTTACATCTTTCAATTTAAAAGCCTCAACAAAAACGAGAGTGAAAATGCCTAGTCGTAATGCAAGGATAGTTTGCTTTAACTTAAAAGCCTGCTAAGGAAGAGAGCTTCTCCGACATGAGCCTTAATTCCCAGACAAACGTTGTTCTTGTGATTTAATGTGCTGTTAATTTAAAAAGAGCTTAGGTCCAGCTCGCCACTCTGGGCAATTCTGTACATAAGCTCCCTTATATCAACCTTCTTTACTGCAGATCAGAAGGGATACCCCTAGTGTAAGTTGAATGGACAGATTTTATACTAAACCGCGAAAGGAGCATTTAACAATGTTAGATGCAACACAGATTCAAGAGATAATACCACATCGTCATCCTTTCTTGCTAGTCGATCGAATTTTGGAGGTGGAGGCAGGGGTAAAAGCAACAGGCTTGAAGAATGTAACGATTAACGAGCCGTTCTTTGCAGGACATTTTCCGTCCTATCCGGTTATGCCAGGTGTTCTTATAGTCGAGGCTTTAGCACAAGTGGGTAGCGTTGCTATGCTGTCTCTGGAAGCGAATCGCGGGAAGTTAGGTTTTTTTGCAGGAATTAATGATTTTCGTTTCCGAGGACAAGTTGTTCCAGGGGATACTTTAATTCTTGAGGTGACTATTACTCGCTTGAAAGGCCCAATCGGTAAAGGACAGGCAGTGGCTAAAGTCGGAGATAAAGTAGTGGCAGAAGGCGAATTGATGTTTGCTCTTTCCGATCCTAAATAATAAGTGTTGCAATAATTGCTTGGCATTAATATAGCCGTGTTTGGAAACACCAAAAAATCTAATGGGATAAGGGAGTTAGATCATGACTATAGAGATTCGAGTTCAGGAACAATATCAGCTATGGATGAACGACCCAGCCATCGATGACCACACCAAATTGGAGCTAAAAAATATTGCTGGCGAACCCAAAGAAATTGAGGATCGTTTCTATCGTGACCTTGAGTTTGGTACAGGGGGACTTCGTGGGGTTATAGGGGCAGGTACGAATCGTATTAATTTATATACGGTTGGAAGAGCGACGCAAGGTCTCGCGCAATTTATTAATAAGTCACAGAAAACCAGCCGCTCTGCGGTTATAGCATACGACTCCCGCAATCAGTCTCCGGAATTCGCTTTAGAAGCCGCCAAGGTATTGGCAGGCAACGGTATTAAAGCCTACCTTTTCGAATCTTTGCGTCCCACACCTGAACTCTCTTTTGCCGTAAGAGCTTTGAAGGCAGATGCAGGAATTGTGGTTACAGCGAGTCATAATCCTCCGGAATATAACGGTTATAAAGTATATGGAGCAGATGGCGGACAATTGGTGCCAGATCAAGCAGAGCAGGTTATAGCTGAAATTCAGAAGGTTCAATCTTTCTCTGATGTGCAGCGGGAAACTCGGTCACAAGCAGAGTCTAGCGGGCTTCTTCAGTGGATTGGTCAGGACCTTGATGATTCATACACCCAAGCTGTTACAGCGGTTAGCCTCAATTCGGATATCGTCAAACAGATGAACGAAAACTTCCATATTGTATTTACCCCTTTACATGGAGCAGGCAATTTATCGGTAAGGGCAGTGCTGCAAGCAATTGGGTTTGAGCAAGTAAGTGTGGTAGCGGAGCAGGAGCTGCCAGACGCCAAATTTAGCACAGTAAAGTCACCGAATCCGGAGGAAAAGGAAGCTTTTGCTCTTGCAATTCGCCTGGCTAGACAGATTGATGCTGACATCATTATCGGGACAGATCCTGATTGCGACCGAATGGGCGCCGTTGTGAAGGACGCAAGTGGGGAGTATTTCGTGTTAACCGGTAACCAGTCGGGTGCTATTATGGTCGACTATTTACTAAGCAGTTTAAAGCAGCGCAAAGCATTGCCTCAGAACGGTGTTGTTATAAAAACAATTGTAACGAGTGAGATGGGGGCTGCTGTAGCAAAGCATTATGGTGTTGAAACCTTAAACACGCTGACGGGCTTTAAGTATATCGGAGAGAAAATGACGCAATTCGAAGCAACGAAGGAAGCGGAATTTTTGTTCGGATATGAGGAAAGCTACGGCTATTTGGCCGGCAATTATGCGAGAGATAAGGACGCTGTCATTGCCTCTATGTTAATCTGTGAAGCCGCAGCCTATTATAAGAATCAAGGTAAAACCTTGTATGAGGTATTGCAGGAGTTGTATGAGCGGCATGGCTATTTCCTCGAAAAGCTGGAGTCACGGACTTTGAAAGGTAAAGACGGGGTCGAGCAAATTCAAGCGATTATGGAAGATTGGCGCAGTAACCCACCTGTTGAAATTAATGGGCAGCAGGTCGTTAAAGTGGAAGATTTCTCGCAGGGGCTGTACGGATTGCCGGTTGAAAATGTATTGAAATATACGCTTGCAGACAACTCGTGGTTCTGCTTGCGACCTTCTGGCACAGAGCCGAAAATTAAAGTGTATTTTGCTGTGTGTGGTGCCTCTGCACAAGCGGCAGATGATGCGATTCATGGACTGGTAAACGTAGTAATGAGCCGGGTAGATCAATAATAACAATTAGGAGTGGGCATGTTGAGCGGGCGTTACTTACAATGGAACCGGTTAGGCTTAAAATGGTTATGGTGGCTTGTAATCCTCGGGGTTTTGGCCTCCCTTCCTTTAGCTTATAACAGATATGAAACAGAAGAAGACACAGCACGTAAAGTAGAGTTCGCATTCGATTATCGGGACTTGCTCGAGATCTCCAATTTTCAAACCGATCCGCGTGCGTTTGTTACGGACCAGTTGAAGCAGCTGCAAAAAGCAGGTGTGCGTTCCATGGCTGTATATGAGGCAACGCTCTCAGAGTTGAGGTTGTCCCGACGTATTGAGGTGTTCTCCTCTCATGAAGCAATGGCATTAACTCAAATCCCGATTTCGCCTAATGAGAATTTTACTTACATCTTATTTGCTGAAAAGGAATCACAGGACAAGCTGCAGCCGCTAATAATGGAAACCTTCTCTGCATTAAAAGTAAAAACGCGTCCATGGAGCTTTAAGAACCAGGCGGGAATGATTATCGAGATAGGACAGGAAGAAGCCATGCTCCAAACGATGGATCCTGATCCAATTTCTCTTCAAATGCTGAAGCAGCAAGGTTTCCAAATTATCGTTAGGTTATCCAACCGCAGGCCGTTCGATGCCGTACGTATGGACAATCTGTTAGCCCAGCTTCAACAGTATGGAACCAAGAGATTTATTATCGACGGTGAGACAGTTCCAGGTTACATTAACGATAAGAACTTGGATAATATCGATACCATGGCTGAACTAATGAAGAAGCATAATATGGGATTAGCCAATATTGAATTGCAAAAAACGCAGCAAAAAGGATTTAACCGACTTTCGAAGATGCTCGGCTATAACGTGGTCCGTCTGCATTCGTTTACCGAAAGAGACGGCGAGAAGCTTACGGAGAACCTGACCGAGCAGGAATTGAAGGAACGCGTCCAAGGAGTTGCGGACCGGTTTGTATTGGCGGTAAAAGATCGTAACATCCGGATAGTGTTTCTGAATGCAAGAGCGGTAAAAAATCTCGACAAAGGAAAAATTCTTCACCCCATGGAAGCTATTTATGATAGCCTAGATGGTCAAGATGGAGCTATTCCGCGTATTAAGGAAGCTGGGTTCACGATAGGAATTGCAGAGAAGTTCGTGCCTATGTATCCAGGCTGGCTCCAAGTTGCCAAAGGTTTTGTATGGCTAGGAGCCGTTGCGCTAGTTGCGCTGACGATTTCTTATTTCATATCGGAAATCACGCTGCTTGTCTTCATATTAGGGATGATTGGATCTGCAGGCTTGTATGTACTTTCGCCCAGCTTGTTTGCGCAAGGACTTGCGCTTGCCGCGGGGACAAGCGCACCTACTTTAGCAACGATGCTTGCAATTCGAACAGCGCGGCAAAGGTTTAAAGCGAAGAAGACCGGCTCTCAGTTGGGCTTCGCTATCCTGCTTTTACTGCGCACCTCTCTTATTTCAGTAATGGGAGCCTGCTTTATCGTAGGCCTGCTCAATCAGATTACTTATTTTCTTGTACTGGAGCAGTTTAGAGGCGTAAGTGCTTTACATTTGGCTCCAATCGTTTTAGTCGCAATTTACTGGCTGCTGTTTAGTGATGATTTATCGCATCAAGATAAGCTCGCCAAGGGTAAAAAGCTTCTTTCTTCTTATATTAGTGTGCTTTGGATGATCGGAGCTGTTGTAATAGCGGCTGTAGGCTTCTATTACTTATCCAGAACAGGTAATGAGGGGCAAGCTTCTACATTTGAAAAGCTGTTCCGCTCGTTTTTGGAGAATACGCTCGGCATACGCCCGCGTACCAAAGAATTTTTGATTGCGCACCCGTTATTTTTACTAGGAGCTTACTTATGTGTAAAATACCGCAGTGCTGTGCTTCTTGTGTTGGTCGGCGTTATTGGACAAGCCTCTATGGTGGATACATTCGCTCATCTCCACACACCGTTGCAGATTTCTTTTATACGTGATATTTATGGTCTATTGTTCGGGATACCGATTGGTATTGTTGTTATTTTAGCGTGGGAGATTGTTACAAGGAGTTGGCGTCGTTGGACACCATTGCTACAAAAAGGATAGTATTGTCCGGCTACTACGGTTTTGATAATAGCGGTGACGAAGCCGTTCTTCAATCGATCCTGCTAGCATTGGAGGATCAAGGGCAGGCCCAGGGCATTCGATTTATTCCTGTGGTGCTGTCCATTGATCCGGCCAAAACGCAGAAAACCTACGGTGTTGAAGCAGTACACAGAATGAAGCCTGGAGAGCTGATTAGGGCGATTCGAGGTGCGGATGGGCTAATTAGCGGTGGTGGGAGCCTGCTGCAGGATGAAACAGGCTTCAAAACCATCCCTTATTACCTAGCCATACTCAAGCTTGCACAATGGCTGGGCAAACCGACATTTATATACTCGCAGGGGATCGGACCTGTTCATCGGCCTATGTTTTTCAGCTGGATTCGGGGAGTTTTTAATCGGTGCAGATTTGTATCCGTACGTGATCAGGAGTCAAAGCAGCTGCTGCAGCGAATGAATGTCACCCTAGAGGTGATAGTCGTGCCTGATCCTGTAATGGGGATGCCGCTAGCATCTTCGGGACATCAAGCAGAGGGATTGTCACAAGAAGCAGCTTCTGTTGTAGGAGTCTCCTTGCGCTTTTGGAATCAGGATCGTTCAGAGCTAAAAGTTCTTTCAGAAGCATTAGCGTTGATTTTGGAGCAGAGTGATGCGCATATTCGTTTTCTGCCGTTTCATCTTCCTTCCGATACAGCGGCTTCGGAGTATGTAATTGGGCTTATGGACTCTAAGCACCATAATCGCATTACGATTGCAAATAATGTGATTCATCCACAGCATATGCTTTCAGAAGTCAGCCGCTGCCACCTGTTGATCGGGATGCGGCTGCATTCCTTAATCTATGCCGCTTCTCAGCAGGTTCCGATGATCGGCATTTCTTATGATCCGAAGATTGACCAATTTTTAAACCGGCTCGATATGAAGGCTGCTGCTGATACTAAGGTGATCCGTGCTGAGGCAGTTGTATCGGAAGCATTGCGATTGTTGAAGGAAAGAGAAGCGTGGCAGCAGGAGAAACGGACGCTTATCGACCGTTTGAAGAGCGAAGCGCAGAGGCCGGCCCAGCAAATTGCATCTTTTTTCAAATAAATGCTGTTTGAGAATAAACAAGACCTCGATCCGGCACTCTAAGGTTAGCTACAGAAAGAAAACTTGCAGAAACCTTGAAAATAACTATGAAAACAACCCGAAAGCCCATTTTTTTACTTAAATTGATGGTGGTATTACGGGCTCAAACCGAGTATAATTTGAGATGTTTGGGGCTTTTTATAGAAAAAGGGGCTGTGTTAATAATAATGAACGTATTGTATGGAGTTGGCTTTGTTGCCGCTTGCTTGATTGCCCTCCTGATGACACCTTTAGTTAAACGTTTTGCATTCTGGGTGGGTGCCGTTGACGCACCTAATCATCGAAAGGTACATAGCCGTATCATGCCTAGGTTAGGTGGGCTTGCTATTTTCATGGCCTTTGTGGGAGCCTATTTTGTAGTTTCACCAGCTATGAGCTCAGTTAATACGGATGTGGCATTAGGTTTATTGGTTGGAGGAACGATCATAGTTATTTTAGGCGCTTTGGATGATCGATTTGATCTGTCCCCCAAAGTAAAGCTGCTCGGACAAATTATCGCGGCCTGTGTTGTTGTATATTCGGGTGTAGTGATTGATCTGGTTAATGTCCCTTTTGGCGACTCGACGATATCTTTGACCTGGCTGGCCGTCCCGCTTACGATTTTCTGGATTGTAGGTGTGACTAACGCAATTAATTTAATTGACGGACTGGATGGATTATCAGCTGGTGTGTCTGGTATAGCTACAACAACAATTCTTATTTTAGCCTTAATGATGGGGAATGTTACGGTTGTGCTGCTGAGCGTTATATTGCTAGGGAGTATCGTTGGGTTCCTGTTCTATAATTTTCATCCCGCTAAAATCTTTATGGGTGATTCGGGATCTTTGTTCCTTGGGTTTAGCTTAGCAACCTTATCGATTCTTGGTTTTAAACAAGCTACCGTATTGTCCTTATTAGTTCCAATTATGATACTGGGTGTACCTTTATCTGATACGTTCTTCGCTATCCTAAGACGCTGGGTTAACAAGCTTCCTATTTCTAAGCCTGATAAGAGCCATTTGCATCATTGCTTGCTACAATTGGGCTTCAGCCATAGGCTGACCGTGTTAATCATATACAGTATCGCTTCTGTTTTCGGAGTTTCAGCTGTTCTCTTGTCTTATATGTCTGACAAAGAAGTAATTTGGGGCGTTGTGCTCTTAATAGTGGTTCTTGTTGCAATTCTGGTTTTGGGAGCAGAGGCTATCGGCATCATCAGCCAAACGAAAAAACCGGTTCTGAGATTTTTGCAAAAAGTTCGTGTTATGCTGGGTGCGCGCTCGCGTATGACGAAATAAATATATAAATGAATGAACCCCAAGCCGGTTTCGGTTTGGGGTTCATTCATTTATATGACGGTTATATATAGAAGGAGGCCAATCATTAACTGTTTTATTGAAAGCTGCATCAGGGCTGCAAATGCTTATGTAATGCGGGTTTGAGTATTTATTCGTGATGGAAAATAGTGAGTGATGACGAAAGTGATAGATCGGGTGTATACTAAGTCCTGTAAGCGAGCGAGACACACGAAAGTGATAGACAAGGTGAAAGGTACTCGCAAACAGCGCTTTGAAGAAAATTAAAAAAGTTTTTTTCAAAGAGCGCAACTTTTCAAACGACACTGCGTTTAATACATTGAAACACAAACAAAAGGCTAAAGACCAGTTATTGTTGGATAAATTTCACAAAATAACCTCTTTACCTTACTAGTTTCGCAGTGTATAATGTATGAGGGCGCGCTAGTGCCTAACCTATCATTCTTATTGTTTACTAGTTTCTGTGATCTTATACATCACAGACCTTAAATAATTAATCATTTCGCTCAACTCTGGAAAGGGGGTGAATCGGCTAATGAGGGAATCGAGCTATAATTTATCTAAACAAAACTCTCAACAACCGAAAGATATTCGAGGAGGAGAAAAAAAGGTTATGAAAAAAAGTTTATCTACGATTTTATCCCTTGCTATGGCATTCTCAATGTTTTCTTCCGTAGCACTAGCTGCTGATGCAGACAAAACTAAGACATCTGCTGATTTCAGCGATTTGAAAGATCTTGATGCAGCAACAAAAGCTAAGTTCGACGCTTTGATCTCTGCTGGCGTATTTGATGGCGTTAAAGAAGGTACATTTGGTCTTAAAGACGAAATGAACCGTGCTCAATTCGCTAAAGTAGCAGCTTTGATCTTCGGTTTGAAAGTCGACACTTCCTTGAAAACTTCCAGCTTCTCCGATGTTAAAGCTGACGATCCAGCTAACGGATACGCTCTTGCTTACATCGAAGCAGTTAAAGCGGCAGGCATCACTGATGGTTATGCTCCTGGTCAATTTAACCCAGCTGGTAAAGTAACTAAAGAACAATTGGCAGCTTTCTTGATTCGCGGAATCAACAAAGACGCTGACGCTAAAGCAACTCCAGGCGTTAACGATGCAACTGTATCCGATTGGGCTAAAGGTTATGTAGCATTGGCTCTTAACTTGAAATTGTTGTCCAATGGTGCTGACGGTAAATTTGGCGGTACTTCCAACGCTACTCGTGACCTTCTAGTATTGGGCGCTTACGAAGGTAAGAACCAATTCAAAGGCGCACCTTTCAACGGTAAATATGCAATCAACTCCTTCAAAGCAACTGACGCTAACGTGTTGACTCTTACACTTAACGGCGCTTTGACTGAAGATGCTGCTAAAAACTTGAAAATCGAAATCAAAAAAGACGGTAACATCCTTACATCCGGCTACACTACTAAGTGGGATGACAAGAAAACTGTTGCTACTTTGACTTTCGAATCCAAGTTCCAAGAAAACAGCTTTGATGCAACAATCAGCGGTGTAAGCAATATCGATGATACTGCTAAAACATCTAACGTAAAAACAACACCAGAAAAAATCTCCAAAATTGATTTCTTGACTGCATCGGATACAATTCCTTTGGCAAGAGACAAGAACGGCAAATTGCTTCAAAAAGTACGCATTGACTTCAAAGCTACTAACCAATATGGCGTAAAAGCTTCTTTGAACGCTAGCAATTTTGATATTCGTGTGAGTGGTGGCAGTTCTTTCAACACGATTGCCGGTGAGCAAGCGATTGAATTGACTCAAGAAGATCGTACAGAAAGAAACGATAGAATTTCCGTCAGCATCCTTCATACTGACAGTGGTACTCAAGTAAGCAAAATCTTTGCTGTTGGTGACGAGTCTATGGTTTCCAAAGTAGAAGTTGGCGATTTGTTGAACTCTACTGGAGCTAAAGTTGATAGCATCGAAGCACAAGGCGTTGCATACTTGGATGTTAAAGCTTATGACCAATATGGTTTCCGTATCCAAGAGAAAGATATCTTGAACAAGGATGTAACAGTTAATCCTTCGGATAGAGATCTTAAAGTTGGCGATGATGACAAAAATGGATTTGTTGATAATGTTGTTGGTGATAATGCTGCTGACCTTAAACTTCAATCCACAAACAATGAAGAAAAAGAAATTACAGTTACTGTTTTCGCTCGTGGCGGTCAATCCGTAACTAAAACAGTAAAAGTTCTTGCACAAAAACTGCCAGCTTCCATCGAATTTGGTGCTTATAACTACACATTGGCAGAGAATGACAAACCAACTGGCGACGAAGATATGGACCAAAAGTTCTATGTGCCTTTGATTTTGAAAGACTCCAAAGGTCAACTATTGGATCCAACTGATATCGTTAATGCGTTCCAAGGCGCTGGCGACTCCAGAGGCAAAAGCAAACTTAGAATTGATTCTTACGGCGGTATTGATGTAACTAGAAATGCTGAAATTGAAGTTTCCGGTGCTCATAAAGGCCAAATCAAAATCAGTAACGTAGGAAGAAAAGGTTCTGCTTATATCAGAGTTAGCTTGGAAGATAAGCCGACTGTAAGTGCACAGCTTAACATTTCCGTTGGTGATCCTCGTACAATTGAGCAAATCAAGTTCTCGACGACACCTAAGAAATATATGCTTGCAGATACTGACAATGAGTTCAAATTTAAATTCTACGACCAAAATGGTTCTGAAGTGAAATTTGATACTGATTTAGATGCAGACTACTATGTTCGTTTAGACTACAGTGGTGGTAGCTCAACAACTGCAGGTAACGAAGTGTATGTTGCTTCTAAAGAAAAAGATATGAGTGTTAATGCTGCCTATGGTAACAGAAAAGATGTACTATCTACTGTTGCAGGCGCAACTTACAAAACATTCCCTGTATCTGAAAAAGCTACAGAGTATGTTTACCAAAACTTCTATGATAAGTCCTTCAAGTTCTATTCAACACCGACTGCACCTGTTGGAACTTATACTTTGAAGGCTACTTTGTTCAAAAATCAGAAAAACGGTAAAAACAATCCGATCGAAGTTAGTTCTGTAACAACTACATTGGATTTGATTAACCCTATTACTCAACCAGAGAACAGATTGACTTATGAAGTATATCTGGACAAAGGTGTAAACAATAACACTATTCTTGCAACTGATGATTATCTTTCAGATACTGTAGGTCTTGGTGTAACAGGCGCAACATATGTATATAACAACTTGAAGAAAGCAACAAAAGAAATTAAAGTAAGAGCTAAAAGAGCTGGTGGCGAAGAAGTTTCAATGAAAACTGTTGTTATCAATGCAACTTCCAGCGATCCGAACGTAGCATCTCTTAGCGGTGATGTAGGTAAAGAGCAAAAATTCGTTGCTGGTCTTAACGAAGGTAAAGCAAGAATTAATGTTATGTTTAGAGATGGTAAGAATGAGCAAGGAACAGGTTATGTAGATGTTACTACTAAAAATGCTGGTCCTGAAGTAACTAGCATCGCTCTAAGAAAAACTTACAATGATCCGAACACTGCAATTCCTGCTAAAGTTGTTACTAAGGAAGATATCACAACTGGCTTGTTCTTAACTGACAACAAACTCGCTGAAAAAATTACTGTAAAAGATCAATACGGTAATGAGTGGGTAAATGAGTACAGTGCCCCTGCTGGTCAAAAGAATGAAGAACTAGGTGCTCCTGATCAATTCTTGTTCAGCTATGATGGTGCGAAACAAAACGGAAATGCTATTCTTAACTTGAGCCTGTACATTACTGATGCAGACTCCAGCAAATTTGATAATGACGCTCTTAAAAAAGGTCAAATTAAATTTAAAGATTCAGCATCCGCATTCGCTGGTACTTTCACAGTTAACGTTCTTGCACCAAGTGGCAAGTCCGCTTCATTCACAGTTACTACTAAGTAATGCAATAATACTTTTCCAAAAGAAGACCCTTCGGGGTCTTTTTTTTTGTTTCTAACCAAGCTATACTAAACGATGAGGTGAAATCATGAGAACAGCTGCAAAAATTGCTATTAGCGCCTGCCTACTCTGGTCATCAACCATCATCATAGCGGATGCAGATGGAGCTACTAACAACACTCAGGCCGGCACCATTGATGACCCGGTTATTACGAAAAGCTATTTTGAGCAAAACATTAGCTTAAAGGTAGCGGAAGAGATGAACAAGCAAACGATTACGGAAGATAAAGTAAAACAGATCATAGCTGCAGAACTTGGAAATAATAAAGGTGGTTCAAGTGGATCGACAAATCCGCAGCCGCCCCCTGCAGCGATAACAGACTCGGGAAGCACTAGTTTGAGCGTTCTTAAGCTTGAGCCTGGACAAACTTTATATGGTACTACGGGTACAGAAATGATTGTTCGGAGTGGTAAAGTTACCATTATAAGCTCAGATGAAAATGGAGTGCCGGATGTAACATCAGGCAAGGATATTTTGGCTGGCTCGACAGTTGAACTTAATCATTTACTTATAATTCCACGAGAAGGTAGAGGCATCAAGTCAGATCCAAAGCTAAAACAAGATATTTATGTGATGGTTCGCGGATCCTTTTTGCAGGTTAATGCAGATGGTTCCAAGGTGACACCATAAATTTTACCCATCTTGACAACAGTTTATACGACTTGTACGGTCAGGCGCGGACATACTATGGTTACATCACTTATGGAGGTGGATTTCATGGCAAAAGGAAAAAAAGTAGTACCGGAAAGCCATCAAGCCTTGGATGCCCTAAAGTATGAAATTGCTGCAGAGATGGGATTACCAGTTGGTAAGTCAATATCAAATTCTAATGTTGAATTTGCAACAGAGTTAGGTTCGATACCGGCACAATCTGTTAAGGAAGATTATTGGGGGCATATTGCTTCACGAGATGCTGGTGCAGTAGGCGGTGCTATCTCAAGCCGGCTCATTCGTAAGGCGGAAGAAATTTTATTGAACTTATAATTTAAAACTTTATTAATTTTTCAGTGAACTTAAGCAATTTTATTGACAGCCCTAGACAAATCCAGTAACATATTTAAAAGAAGGTCATGCTAAACCTTTTCCCATGGGAAAAGGTTGATTTTTTTGTATGCGAGCTTTTAATTTTAATGTCATGGCCAAATCTTCATCGAAAGTGCTTCGTTTTGAAGCTTTTCTTATAGTATTAGAAAGTATAAGTTTGAACCAGAGGTTCATCTTTCTAATATTGCAAGAAAAGTAACCGCTAAGACACGAATGTATCTTCATCGAGATGGCTTCGAATAGAAGCTTTTCTTAATAAAATTCAACTACTTTTTAGGAGGTCGATAGTATGACAATACCACGCGGTCGACGCTTATTTACATCTGAGTCCGTAACTGAAGGGCATCCCGATAAAATTTGCGATCAGATTTCCGATTCCGTTTTGGATGCGTTTCTTGCAAACGATCCGAACGCTCGTGTAGCATGCGAAGTTTCAGTTGCAACTGGTTTGGTTTTGGTTATTGGCGAAATCTCAAGCCAATCCGAGTATGTAGATATCCAGTCCATTGCTCGCCAAACAATTAAGGAAATTGGTTATACTCGTGCAAAATTTGGTTTTGACTCGGAAACATGCGCAGTATTGGTTTCTCTTAACGAGCAATCAGCTGATATTGCACAAGGTGTCGACAAAGCTCTTGAAGCAAGAGAAGGTTTAATGACGGACGAGCAGATCGAAGCTATTGGTGCAGGTGACCAAGGGATGATGTTTGGTTTCGCGGTTAACGAGACTCCAGAACTTATGCCACTACCTATTTCCATTGCGCATCAGTTATCCCGTCGCTTGACTGAGGTTCGCAAAAATGGAACTCTTCCATACTTACGTCCAGATGGTAAAACTCAAGTAACGGTTGAGTATGAAGGTGATACTCCTGTACGTGTTGATACAATCGTTGTATCTACTCAACACAGCGAAGACGTTACTTTGGAGCAAATCCAAGCAGACATCAAGGAACATGTTATCAAACCAATCGTACCTGAGAAGTTCTTGGGTGAGGATACTAAATACTTCATTAATCCGACAGGCCGTTTTGTTATCGGCGGTCCTCAAGGAGATGCAGGTCTGACTGGCCGTAAAATTATTGTAGATACTTATGGCGGTTACGCTCGTCACGGCGGCGGAGCTTTCTCCGGTAAGGATCCTACAAAGGTCGACAGATCCGGCGCATATGCAGCAAGATATGTAGCTAAGAACATTGTAGCTGCAGGCTTGGCTGATAAATGTGAAGTACAGCTTGCTTATGCAATTGGTGTAGCTCAACCGGTTTCAGTTGCCGTTGATACATTTGGAACAGGCAAAGTAAGCGAAGAGAAGCTGGTAGAAGTAGTTCGTAAGCATTTTGATCTACGTCCTGCAGGCATTATTAAAGCATTGGATCTTCGCAAACCAATTTACAGACAAACTGCTGCTTATGGACATTTCGGCCGTACCGATGTGGATCTTCCATGGGAGCGTACAGATAAGGCAGAGCTCTTGAAACGCGATGCTTTAGCATAAGAATATTCATAAGGACAAACCCGGTTTAATTGAACCGGGTTTGTTTTTTTGTTGTAAGCGTGAAAATTGCTTTGCACCAATTCAAACGAGCTAGTCTGTCTGAACTTTTAGGCATGCCGTTCATTTTACTCTAACTTTGTCGATTTCACGACTCTATTAAATTTCGCCATATTATCGTAACTTTTTCAATAGTAATAGAGTCTATAATAGAGGAGAGTGGGATAAGAAGGGAGAAATACAACGTGAGTAAACATAAAGTATGGGTTTCAGTATCATCTTTAGTATTGTCTGCTTTGATCGGTTTGTCACCGATATTGTCGACGGCTAATGTTTATGCTGAAACAGCAGAGCCATCAGTTACGATGGTAAGTCAAGATATTTTAACATCAGGCGCAATTTTGA
Organism: Paenibacillus sp. GCM10027630; assembly: GCF_042676305.1. NCBI lineage: Bacteria > Bacillati > Bacillota > Bacilli > Caryophanales > Paenibacillaceae > Paenibacillus > Paenibacillus sp. GCM10027630. Next base: position 134,458 of record NZ_JBHTGY010000057.1, read on the forward strand.
AAAAATATGTTTGGAAGTCGATACGCAATAAAAAAGAAATTATGACTAATGCGAATGTGGTGGAAGTGGATCTTACAAATCCTAATGTTAAACTGGATGTAATGTCGGGCACTGATAATCAGTTCACAAAGAAACAAAGTGTATTGGGCATGGCTACAGAAACTAAAGCGGTGGCAGGGGTTAACGGGGACTTTTACAATACCCAAGCTGAAGGTGTGCCTATAGGACCAGAGATCGCTAACGGACAGCTTATGGCAACGCCACCCTATTTACCAGGCTTTTATTCATTTGCTATATCCCAAAATAATGTCCCTATAGTCGATTTATTTACTTTTGCAGGCTCGGTAACGGCTAAGGATGGTGCCAAATTCACGCTGGGCGGAATTAATAAAACCTACTACTGGTTTGAACCCGGTGGCGAGCACAGTCATGTTGATGCCATGTTTATGTACACCAATGCTTGGGGCCAGGTTGATCGCTCTAACGATGGTGTGACCGTTCCAACTGAAGTGTTGGTCCAAAAGGGAATTATTACGAAAATTGCCGAAAATACAATTATCGATATGATTGCACCGAAAGATGGATATATACTGCGTACTTCAGGGCTAGCAGCGGATTTTGTCAAACAGCATTTAAAGATTGGCGACCCGCTTGTAGCCGACTATCAAATCCTTCCTCAGGATTCCAGCAAAACGTATGATGCGAAAAATTTTAAAATGATGATAGGCGGCCATACGATTATGGTGGATGAGGGACAGCCTACGGAGTTTTCCAGAGAAGTGGGTAGTTTATGCTGCAACCGCTCTAGAACGGCTCTCGGATACTCTAAGGATCAAAAGACAGCCTATGTCATTACCGTAGATAATAGCGGTGACAGTAAGGGTTTAAGCATGACGGAGTTGCAGCAATTTATGATAAAAGTTGGTGTATGGAAAGGGTTAAATCTAGATGGCGGCGGTTCGACACAGATGGTAGCACGTCCTCTTGGGGAATTTAGTCCTGTGTTGATCAACAAAACGGAGACCGGCATTCAGCGTAAGGTGGTTAACGGAGTAGGAGTGTTCTCTACAGCACCGCAAGGCGAGGTTAAAGGACTTTTTATCCAGGCTCCGAATGTATTGTTCGTTAATGAGCAGGCTCCCTTACAATTTAAAGCCTATGATGAATACTACAACCCTGTGGTGACAGATAAAGTAGCAGCCAATTGGACAGTGGATAGTCAATCAGGTTCTTTTAAAGATAATATATTCACTCCTATCAAGCCAGGTATCGCCAAAGTTACTGCAACATCGGGAAAAGGAAGTCAATCAGCTGATGTGGAAGTAGCGGGAAGAGACCAAATTACAGGACTTAAAATAAATGCAGCAAATATTGCTCTAACTGAAGGGGAAAACTACAGACTACCCGTAATAGCAACAACGAAGTCAGGTAAAACAAGAGAAATTCCGGCAGGTCTTATCCAATGGGAAGTTATTGGTATGAAGGCTGAAATAAAGGATGGTATCCTGACGGTTAACAGCTTGCAAGGAACTACTCAAGCCCAACTCATTGCACGTTATGATGGCTACAGTACCATGCTGACGATTGCTGTCGGAAAAGACAAGGTATGGTATGATTTAGACAACTTTGCGGTAATGACAATGTCGAGAGGACTACCTGAAGGTGTTGCAGCATCCGTATATATCAAACAAAATGAGGTCAAAAATAAATATTTGGAATTGAACTATGATTTTACAAAAGGTACGGGTACCAAGTGGGCTTACGCAGATTTGGATGCAAGCATTCAAATAGATGGAGAGCCTCAGCTTATTAAGCTAAAGGTTAATGGAGACGAGAGCTTAAATACGCTAAAAACAGAAATTAAGGATAACAGCGGTAAAGTATATTATGTTGAAATCGTTCCGAGCATTAATTGGAAGGGCTGGAAGCTGGTATCCGCAGATTTATCCGAGTACAATCTTAAATACCCTATATCGGTGAAAAGTGTATATGTGGTGAATGAGGAAATAGGGCAGGATGAGCGCGCGGCGAAGGGTAAAATCGAGATTGACGACATTACCTTTAGTTACAAGGGTCAGGTAACAGCTCCTGCTAAAAGCACAGTCAATTTGACGGTTAATAAGACTGCCGTGTCTGTAAACGGGAAGAATATGACATTAGAACAGGCTCCGGTCATTGAAAAAGGGAATACTTTGATCCCGATTCGCTTTGTAACGGATGCATTGGGTGGCACAGTTCGTTGGGATGATAAAGAACGTAAGGTTACAGTCATTCGCGGTGATAAAATGGTAGACCTGTACATCGACAATCCAGATGTAATAGTTAACGGTCAACGGATAACGGCAGAGGTTGCACCTAAAATTATGAAAGATCTTACCGTGGTGCCTCTTCGCATTCTTTCAGAGAATTTGGGCTGGAAAGTGACCTGGGATGGGAAGACCCAGCAAATTACTCTGCAATAATTAGTCCTAATCTCCTCTTACAAACGTGGCGAAATATGTTACTATATTGCATAAGAGCCTATTCCAGTAGGAATAAAGACTGGGTAGGCTTTCTTGGTTGAATCGTTCGAGAAGGAGCCTGACCTGAATGCAAGTGGATGCTTTAGACCGCATTATCAAAAATGCGATTGACGTCATGGAGAGTAGCAAATATCAGATTTTCGAAATCTGTGAAAGTGTTCGGTCAGAACGCAATGCTCTGAACAATGAATTACAGCAAGTTATTGATGCAACAACGCAAACCATTGAGCAAGTCGACCGGGTTGAAATGGAATACCGCAGGGCACGTGTGCGTCTAACGGAAGTAAGTCGCGACTTCAAGCGATTTACTGAGGAAGACATTCGAACGGCCTATGAATTGGCTACTCATTTGCAAACCCAGCTTGCTATGCTTAGGGAGAAAGAAGTTCACCTGAAAGCAAGGCGGGATGATTTACAGAAGCGGATCAAAAATGTGGACAAGCAGCTGGAAAGAGCGGAATCCGTTGTATCCCAAGTAAATGTAGTGCTTGAGTATTTGTCTGGTGACCTGAATCAAGTTACTCGATTGCTGGAATCCGCCAAAAATCGACAGCTTTTGGGCTTGAAAATTATTCTGGCACAGGAAGAAGAACGCAAACGGATTGCCCGGGAAATACACGATGGTTTGGCACAAACAATGGCCAATGTAGTTTTGCGTACGGAAATTGCTGAGAGAATGCTGTCCAAGCAAGCCTTTTCTTCGGTTAAGGAGGAGCTTATTGATTTAAAGGGGCAGGTAAGAAGCGGTATTGAAGAGGTTCGGAAGATTATTTTTAATCTGAGGCCAATGGCTCTTGATGATCTAGGTCTAATTCCCGCTTTACGTAAGTTTGTCCAAGACTATGAAGAAAAATCGAAGATACGGACGAGGTTTGAGTTAGTAGGCAAAGACACCAGGCTTCCTTCCGGAATGGAAGTGGCTATATACAGGCTGGTGCAAGAAGCATTCTCTAATGTTTTAAAGCATGCTCATGCGTCACATATTACTTTAGAAGTAACTTTTCAACAGCAAATGGTTAAAATAGTCGTAACGGATAACGGGATCGGCTTTGCTGTAGAAAATATTGATAAAAAGATTGAAAAAGGCAGCCATTATGGATTAATGGGAATGCGAGAACGTGTGGAACTGCTGGAAGGAAGAATGGAAATCCAGTCAGTTAAAGATACAGGTACTAAAGTATCACTCCTCATTCCAATAAAATCAGAGTCAAAGGAGGATTAATTATGGACATAATAGGAACCTCGAAGCGTAATATTAAGCTAGTTCTTGCTGATGATCATCAATTGTTTCGTGAAGGGGTTAAACGTATCCTCAATATGGAGAATGACCTGGAAGTAGTAGGGGAATGCGGGGACGGCATCCAAGTCATAGAGCTCTGTAATACATTGAATCCTGACATCGTATTAATGGATATTAATATGCCTGTAGAAAATGGTGTTGTTGCAACTGAGAAGCTTAAAGAAATATTTCCGGATATAAAAGTTATTATTTTGTCGATTCATGATGATGAGAGCTATGTATTTGAAACGCTTCGTAAAGGTGCTTCCGGTTATTTGTTGAAAGATATGGAGGCAGAGTCACTCATCAATGCAATTCGGTCTGTAGTAGCAGGACATGCGTACATACATCCTAAAGTAACAGGTAAGCTAATCAACCAGCTGCGCCGTATGACTTATTTAGATGAAGTGGGTGTTGCTGGGGCAGGTGCGGCTCCGAAAGAAGCTGGAGTTAAGTATATCCATACGGATACAAGTCCACTGACCAGGCGGGAAGCGGAAGTGCTCCGTTTGATGGCTGAAGGAAAGAGTAATAAAATGATTGGTGAATTTTTGTTTATTAGTGAGAAAACGGTCAAAAATCATGTGAGTAGTATTCTTCAAAAAATGGAAGTGGATGACCGTACACAAGCTGTTATTGTTGCTATTAAAAATGGGTGGGTAACGTTGTAATAAACATACCTAGCTAACTCGCGCGAGTCGTCAAAGATCTATTTTACATCAAGAGAGGAACCGACCAACCTGTAGCCGCATATAATGGGTTTAAGGGAGGGAGCCGCGATGGTGTTAGGATTGTTGTGGATCTTTGGCAGCTATGCTGCGAGTATCGCCTTAGTACATTGGTTTTACCGGCGTCACCGGAATGAGGCTAGAGAGGCGACGCATTTCTTATTGATTACCTGTAACAGTCAGATGCAGGTTGAATGGTATATCCGATCCTTATTTTTTTTCTCGCGGCTGAAGGGCAGGGAAATTCAAGTTACTTTATTCGATGAAGGTTCGACAGATGATACGCTGGCAATAGTTGAGAGAATGAGCAGAGAATATCAAGTGGATATTAGCGGTTTTGAAACTGCCGGTTCTTTAGAGGAATGGATTGAACAGCATGAGGATAAGCAAGTTATTGTTGTGCGGCTTGGACAGCAAGAAGGATTAGTAACCGCTTACAAAATGTTCTGAAAATGGATTATAGGTGGTGAGCGATGAAGGTTGTGTTGTATTCAGTCAGGCAGGATCGCACAAGCTCGTGGCATATCTCTTTGGATATAAGGGCGGATTTGATGCACTGGTTCGGTCAGCATAAAGATTCGTTAAGGATCTGGCTGGTGGAACCTTCCATTTCGTATGGACAAGCTGTTAGTTTGTGTGAAAAACTGAGCTCATTGGAAGATGGAAGGAAGCTAATACGTTCTGAATCGTTACTCCGTGCCATTGCGCAGCAAGCGGCGATTATGGGAATCCCTCTGACTAATGGGAATGGAAGTGGATGTGAGCCGCGTATAGTGGAGTGTGATTTTGAACAGTGGGAAGCTTATCGAACCAGCCAGACGGAAGGTCGGCTGCGCCTCGAGGAGGACCAGCTGTCAGTGCTTGTAAGGGCCATGCAAGGTCGAAGCTTGCTTATGGACGAGGTAACCCAGTTGATGGAGCATTACGGCCTTACAGGAGCAGTAGCTGAACCGATGGCTTATGTGCAAACCGCATACCTACGGGGGTTCCTTCAACTCAATCAGGGAGTTCAAGCTCAAAAACTGCAGCGTAAGCTCAAGCTGCCATTCTTTCATAAAGAACCGGAGTATCAGTGCCATCGATGTGGCGGCGTGGACAAGCAGTTAGCCTTCACAGATTGTATCTTTTGCGGAACGGCATGTCCTTATTGTGAGCAGTGCTTGACGATGGGGAGATCCCGTTATTGTGCCATAATGGTCAGCGCTTCATTGGAGGATGTAGTGCTTAATAAGCCGAAAACTTGTAATCAAGGAGAAACGAAGCTAGAGCAATCATTATTATTAGATACCTATATACAACCATGGGGTCTCAGTGAGATTCAAGCTGAAGCATCGTTGGAGGCATTAACGTTTTTGAAAGTAAATGATTTACAAATAGCCAGAGCCAATGCAGCAGCTCTTGAGCCACGGAAGTTTCTGATCTGGGCGGTGACCGGAGCGGGTAAAACCGAAATGATCTTTCCATTGATCCAATATACTGTTGCCCAAGGCGGCAAGGTTGTGGTTGCTACACCAAGGCGGGATGTGGTACTGGAACTGAAACCGCGCTTGGAGAAAGCATTTGCGCCAACTCCGGTCGTTACCTTGTATGGAGGAAGCGAGCAGCGATGGGATTCTGGAATGATTACTATTGCAACGACACACCAGCTTATGCGGTTTCGAAATGCTTTTGACCTCGTAATTATTGATGAACTGGATGCTTTTCCTTATCATAACAATCCAATGTTGGAGTACGCCGCACGGAATGTATGTAAGACAAATGGCGCTACCATATTATTATCAGCAACACCCCCTAAACATCTACAGAAGGCGGCTAAGCGTCGTCATATACCCCATGTGAAAGTAGCAGCAAGGTTCCATCGCCATCCGCTGCCGGTACCTATCCTCATGAGCAGCCCTTCACTAGCGCAGCAGCTCAAACAATCATCCCTATCTATCAAGCTAAAGCATAGAATGATAGCCTCTTTACAAAGAGGTGCACAGGTTTTTGTATTTGTTCCCAAGATCCACATGGTTGAACCTTTAACTCAGCTTTTAAGTCGGCTATTCCCCGAAATTGTAGTACAAGGGACCTCGTCAAAGGATGACAATCGCACGCAAAAAGTAGGAGATTTCCGCAGCAGACAAGTACGAATGCTAGTTACAACAACGATTCTGGAACGTGGAGTTACCATTCCTAAATCGGATGTGTTTATTTTGGATGCGGACGCACCTATTTTCGATTCGGCTGCTTTGGTTCAAATGGCTGGAAGGGCGGGACGTTCGGCGGATGACCCAGCAGGCAGTGTATTTTTTGCAGCAAAGGAAAGGACGCGCGCACAAGTCGAGGCTGTTCGACAGATAAAAGCGATGAATGCGTTGGCTAGAAAGAAAGGATATTTACGTACAAAGGAGGTGACGAAATCGTAAAAAACTCATCAACCAGTCGCCAGCGTTTCTCTATACGCCAGTGGTTTCAACGAACGATATCCAAAGCAGAGCATATGCTCGCCCCCAGTCGCTTGACTTGCATAGCTTGCAATGGCGCTTATACAAATCCGTGGGAGCTCCCCTTATGCCGTAATTGTGGAGATAAGATCCCTTGGATCCTGCAAGCAAGCTGCGAAACCTGTGGTCGCCCGGAAAAGTGTACCGATTGTGTACGGCGAAAGGACCCTTACTTCGAGCGGAATCGCAGTGCGGTTAGCTACAATCCTCAAATGAAAGAATGGTTAGGCCTATACAAATACCGTGGTCATGAAGGAATACGTCAATTGATCGGCTCGATGCTGATTCATGCTTACAACCTGCATAAACAAGAGTATCCACTCGACACTACTACTGACTGTTCAGAATATATAACCTACGTCCCGCTAAGTGATAAAAGGCTGTCGGAACGAGGCTTCAATCAATCGCAGCAGCTTGCTGAGGAGTTGGGGCGTAAGACAGGCCTCCCGGTCATTCAGCTGCTCCAAAGAATGCGTCATACGGATAAGCAGAGCTTTAAGACCAGAGGGGGCCGACTGGAGGATTTACAGGGTGTTTTTGCAGTAGCTCCTTCCGACAAGGACAAGCATCAGGCTCTGTTTACAAGCTCCAAGGTTACTCTATATGTGGTTGATGATGTCTACACGACAGGCAGTACTTTAAATGAATGCTCTAAAGCGATTAAGAAAGAGTTCCATTCTGTCGATATATGTGGAATAAGCTGGGCGAGATAAACAGCTAGGTTATTTTCATTGTACCTAAACCAGTAAGATACTATAATGAGAGAAACGACAATAGGGGTACGGAAATGACGGACAGTTTGTATAAGAGGGGGGATAGTTAATGAGTGATCAAAAGCTGGATCTAATAATGGACATGCTTGTCGGATTGAAGACAGATGTAGATGGTTTGAGAACGGATTTGCAGATTGTGAAAACGGATGTGGAAGGTTTGAGAACAGAATTGCAGGTTGTAAAAACGGATGTACAAGGTGTAAAAACGGATATGCAGGGTGTAAAAAGAGAGCAGCAGCAGCAAGGAGATATTCTTCATCAGCTTGTCAAAATGGTAGGAGAAAACAATAAAAATCATGTTAAAATAATGGATGAACTGAATACACACGAGCACAATATTGAAATCTTGAATAAAAATCAATTGAAGCTTGAAACAGAGATTAGCAAATTGAAAAACAGATAGTACGTTACCATATTCAGAACTCTTTTTTAGCGAATTATTTATCTGTTTTTCATTAAGTAAGGGGGAAGCATTATGAGTTTAAACGTGGATAATTGTAAGCGTTGTGGTAAAGTCTATATAAAAAATACTTATGGGATTTGTGGAAATTGTATTAAGAGTATAGATTTACAGTACGAGAAATGTTTAAAGTATTTGCGCGAATATCGTTCTTGCTCTATTAATGAATTAAGTGAAGCGACCGAGGTCTCGGTTGGCCAGATCACCAAGTTTATTCGTGAAGGCCGGATTTCCATTAAAGGAAATGCGAATATGAGTTATGACTGTGAAGTATGTGGCACACAAATTCGTGAACATACGATGTGCGAGCCTTGCAGGTCTAGATTGGCCAAGGAAACGAATCAAATGCACGAAGATGAGACGCGCAAAAAAATCCAGGAAGTACAGAGCAATAAAGCTACCTATAACATAAGAGATCGTTTGAACGATCGTCTTTAATTAAGGCTTCATCAAATTTAATATAAACTTTTCCTATAACTTCACCGATAAAAGTAATAACGCTTTTACGGTGGAGTTATTTTTAGTTGAAAACGAGGTGTTTAATTATGAAGATAAATGGAACGAACAGGGTCGGTGCGGTGAACCAATATCAGAAGAATCACGATGCCATGTCTACTTCAGCAGCTGGGAAAACCGGTAAGAAGAAGGACCAGGTCGAGATCTCAAGTGAAGCCAAGGAACTTTTAGGCTCGAACAACTCAGCAGCGGCAGAGCATTCGAAAGAACAGATAGATTCGCTAAAATCATCAGTTGCAGCAGGCACCTATAAGGTTGATTCCAGGTCGCTGGCAGAAAAGCTGTTTCCTTTTATAAAGTAACACTCAATCTGGATAATTAGGTGGATGAGCATGGCATTCCAAGCTTTGATTCAAACGATGACGGAACTAAATGAGATACACGACACTTTGTTCGAATTAGCTGAGCTGAAGAAGCAGGTGCTCATCCGCAATGATGTGGAGCAATTGACGCAGATTGTATCCAAAGAAAACAAGCTAGTGAAACAAATTGGCGAGTTGGATCGGCAGCGGGTTGAAGTGATCGGACAATTTTTAATTGAGAAGGGCTACAAGCCCAATCCCAAAGTAACGGTAAGTGATTTGACTAAAATTATTTTCAATATTGACGATAAGAAAACCCTTTTGGGGCTGCAAAAGCAGCTTCTTGCAACAATTCGTAAGCTAAGAGAGCTGAATCAATTGAATCAACAGCTTATTGAGCATTCGTTATCGTTTATCGATTATTCATTGGATCTTTACGTCGGACCTCCAGAAGATGACATTATCTACAGTAAGCCCCGGCAGAATACTAATGGAAACAAAAGACTGGGTATATTCGACACAAGAGCATAGACGATGTAAATAAACAGGTTAGGGGAGGAGACTTTATATATGCGTTCGACATTCAGTGGCATAGAAATATCGAAGCGTGCCTTATTTACACAACAGGAGGCACTAGCTACAACTGGTCATAACGTGGCTAATGCCAACACTCGCGGCTATTCCAGGCAGGTAGTGAATATGGTTGCAGCGAAGCCGACAGAAGCTCTAGGACTACAGAGAAGCACGGTTCCAGGTCAGATGGGACAGAGTGTTGAGTTCACATCGATCACGAGGGTTCGTGAGAGTTTCTTGGACTCACAGTTCTATAATGAGAATAAAGCCTCAGGTGAATGGAATATACGGCAGGATACGCTTGATAAGCTTCAGGCTATCATTAATGAGCCGTCCGACACAGGTGTCAGACAAGTCGTTCAGAATTTCTGGAATGCGTGGCAGGAGCTTAGTAAAGCTCCGGACAATCTTACGGCACGGGCAGTTGTTAAAGAAAGTGCACTTGCTATGGCTGACGCATTTAATCATACGTCCAAACAATTAAGCGATCTTACCAGTGACTTAACAGATAATATCAATGTTAAAACCACTTATATAAATTCAACAACACAACAGATTGCAGCTCTAAACAACGAAATTTATAGGGTAGAAGGCTTCGGGAATAACGCTAATGATCTTCGCGATCAACGGAATGTTCTTTTGGACGATCTGTCGAAAACCATTAATGTTACAGTTCAAGAAGATGTTAATGGGTATAGAGTTTCAATGGGAGGCCAAGTACTAGTAGATGGCTTTACTGTTGCATCGACGGTAACCCCTGAATCGCTTGAGGGCAGCTTCGGTGGCGATCTCGCTAGTGGAGAAATTTACGGCATGATCTACTCCCGTGATAAATTGGTTGCGTCTTACCGCAATGAGATTGATACCATGGTTAAAACGATGGTTGAGGGCGATATTAAGATTACCCTGCCTGTAGGCTCGGTTTTGCCAGAAGGAACTGTTGTTGGAAACAAAACCTTTACAGGATCTGTAGCGAATAGAACCTTGCAAGATACCGATACCAAAGAAATTACGGTTAAAGGCTTTAATGGACTGCATAAGTTGGGCTATGTTCTTAATAATGATCAATTTGCATTAGGCACTGACTTCTTTGTGAGCGATGGAGCCACTCTTTCTGCCGCAACACTTAAAGTGAATCCAATCATTCAGAACGATGTTTCCAAAATTGCAGCTTCTCTTAGAACCTATGTGGACCCTGTTGATAACGTGGAGAAGGTTGTTCGCGGTAACAATGATATGTCATTGCTCATCGCTGGATTGAGAGATAAACCTTTTAACTTTGACCCAACTGGATCGGGCGCTGTGGTGTTGAAAGATGGAACGATTGATGAGTTCTTCCGTGCTGTGGTTGGACAGTTAGGTGTTCAAAGTCAAGAAGCACAGAGACAGGCTACGAATCAGCAGGTGTTGGTTGAACAGGTGGAAGCCAGAAGGCAGTCGGTTAGTGGTGTTTCGATGGATGAAGAAATGGCGAATATGATCAAGTTCCAGCATGCATACAATGCAGCGGCAAGAGCAATGACCTCATATGATGAGATATTGGATAAAGTCATTAATAGTATGGGCATAGTTGGAAGATAGTAGGCACATAATTCCTTGAAGATATGAGGTGTATATATGCAAAGAATTACTCAAGGGATGCTCGGTACCCAATTCTTGCGCAATTTGAATAATAACTTGAAGGGCATGGACAATCTGCAGAACCAAATGTCAACCGGTCGTAGATTGAACAAGCCATCGGATGATCCGGTTGGTATCAGCTTTTCAATGCGTTACCGCAGTGAGATCTCCGCAAATGAGCAGTACCAGACCAACACGAACTCTGCTACTTCCTGGATGTCTTTTACAGACACGGTAATGGGTCAAGCAGGAGACGTTATTCAGAAGCTTCGCGAGATGGCAGTTAAAGCTTCCAACGGTACGAATCCTCAGGCTGCGTTAGATACAATGAAAGCAGAAGCTACCCAATTGTATGAGCAAATGGTCGATATTGGTAACAGTCAATTCAATGGCAAATATGTTTTTAATGGTGAACAAACCAATATTAGGCCTTACACACTGGAGAATGCAGTAACAGAAGAAGCTGATACAGGACTCATTGATTTTGAGATTGGTGTTGGTGTTAAAATGTCAGTTAATGTACCTGGAAACCGGGTGTTTGGTGAGCAGACGGATACTGATAACATCTTTAAAATCACTCAAGATTTTATTAAGGCTCTAGGCGATGGCGATTTTCAAGCAATTAATAAGGGAATTGGAGATTTTGATTCACGGATGAACAAGTTTTTGGATGTACGTGCGGATATCGGAGCTAAAATGAATCGTATCGAGCTTATGGACGAGAGGCTGAAAGACATCAATGTGAATGTGACGAGTCTACAGTCCAAGACGGAAGATGCGGATATGGCCGCTGTTATTACGAATTTGAAGGTTGCGGAGAATGTTTATCAAGCTTCGCTGTCAACTGGGGCCAAAATCATACAGCCTACTTTGGTTGATTTCTTGAGATAATGATGACAAAGGAGGCCTGACATGTCACCTGTTCCTCAAATTCAATATCGACAAGAGCATGCAAGCTTCCGCATAGACGCTGATTTAGGGCAATACCAGATCAAGCAGCCTCGTCCGACACAGGAAATTAGGCAAGTAGCTGCTCAAATGGATATTAAGCAGCCCAAGGGAGATCTGGATATAGATCAGAGTAAAGCATGGGATGCCCTAGGTAAGGCTAATAATCTGGAAGTAATGCAGCGGATTTATTCTCAGGCAAAAGATATCGCTTTGCAAGGCATTGGCCGAAGAGTAGAAGAGGGTAACCGGATGGCGCAGATCAAGAATCCGGGGAATGCTTTCGCTGAAATTGCACAAAATATACGAGTTAGCTTTCCTGAGATGAAGTTTGAGGGAGAGGCTTCTTATGATAATGTGGATATCCACTACACCGCGGGGAAACCGGATATTCAGGTTCAAGAAGGCGGAGCTGAGATTACGGTACAAGTAAATCCACCGGAGATAAACTACGAACGGGGTAAATTTGACTTCCAAATGTTAAGTTACGCCAAGATAGAGTTTACTCCGCCGCAACTTGATACTAGACTATAGATCAGAGGATCTATAGTTTTTTAATTTTTAGGAGGGATCATTGAAGATGTTAATAAGTACAGTTCGTTTTGGTGAGATCGAGATCCAGGAGTCGGAAATTATCGCTTTTCCTGAGGGGATTCCAGGTTTTGAACAACTCAATCAATTTATCATTATAAAGCCTAACCAGGAGCTGCCCTTTTCGTTTTTACAATCGGTGGAAGAGGGGGCAGTAGCTTTTATCATCTCAAATCCCTTCGTATTCTATCCGGAGTATGAGTTTGAGATTTCTGAGGAAACGAAGCATGAGCTGTCTATCGAAGCCGAGCAAGATGTGCTTGTGTGGAACATCATATCCATACGAGATGATTTGGAGAATGCCACCATTAATCTGCTTGCACCTGTAATAGTTAATATTAAGGAACAGGTAGGCAAACAAATTGTACTTCAGGGTACTGATTATACAGTTAAGCATAAGCTAATCCTAACTCAACAGGTTGCCGCGGAAGGGGGAGATATATAATGCTCGTTCTTGCTAGAAAAAAAGGTGAATCTATCATCATTGGAGATCAGATCGAATTAGTTGTGCTGGGTGTAGAGGGCGACGTTGTTAAGCTCGGTATTCAGGCACCTAAGAAGGTGCAGGTTTACCGTAAAGAAATATATGAGGCGATCAAGGAGAATAACAGAGAGGCATCTTCGCAGTCGCTGGATATGGAGAAGTTGAATAAGCTTTATAAGAAGGAATGAGATAATTGGGGAAATATTTTTAGTCGAATTTTGCGGACAGAAAGAAACAAAAAACTATTTAATACTCAACGGAGCCGCAGAAATGTGGCTTTTTTGTCTTTTCTAATAAAATTAGATAAAAATTTGAAAAATGCTATTAATTTTTATTGTCGAATATTCGATATAGTCTATAGGCACTATTTCTGCTCAGGAACGGCCGACCTGATCGGATAGTATGTCAGACAACCCCACATGGATGTGGGTAAACCTTTCAAGGAGTGAAAAAACAATGAGAATTAATCACAACTTAGCAGCAATGAACACTCACCGTCAGTTGACTAACAACACTGCGGGCACTAACAAATCCCTAGAGAAATTGTCCTCTGGTTACCGTATTAACCGTGCAGGCGATGACGCTGCCGGCTTGGCAATTTCCGAAAAAATGCGCGGCCAAATCCGTGGTTTGGATCAAGCTTCCCGTAATGCTCAAGATGCTATTTCCCTAGTTCAAACAGCTGAAGGTGCAATGAGCACAACTCATAACATCTTGCAACGTATGCGTGAACTTTCCGTACAATCTGCGAATGATACTTCCACTGACTCCGATCGTGCTCAACTTCAAAAAGAAGTTGAACAGTTGAAATCCGAAGTAGACCGTATTGCTTACACTACTGAGTTCAATACTAAGAAATTGTTGAACGGCAGCTTAACAGCGACTAAAGCATTGCAAGGAACGGTTGCTAATTCAGCTAAAGTTGATGTCCAGGATCTTGCTGCAAGCGCAGGAACGGCAGTTGGCGGTGCTTCCATTACTGAGCGCGGTGCAGTTCAAACCGTTACAGGTAAAGGATACTCCGAAACAGCCTTTAACGAGTTGAGTGAGACAACTGTTATTAAAGCAGGTATCAATGATAGGTTCACATTCTCGGTTAATGGTGTTACCCACTCTTCAGGTACAATTGCAGCAGGCAGCTATAGTCAGGATCAATTTGCAAAGGCTGTGGAAGCTGCAGCGAACGCTGTTCTTACAGCTTCGGGGGTTGCCACCGAAAGACATAGTCTGAAAGTAGACGTGGTTGATAACAAATTGAGATTTTCAACTTCAGAAGCAGGTAGAGACACAACACTAGCGATTACTGTGGCTTCAGGCGCTGGTAGTGCATTAGCCACTTTTGGTACCGCAGGAAATCAAGATTCTATAAAGAGTTCTGCAGCTGTAGGGAATGTTACTTTTGCTAGCGCGGCTTCAGGAGCGTTTGATGTGGTACTAGGAAATGTAACCCAAACGATTCAACTCACTACTGGTAAAGCTTATAATGCTGATACACTTGTTACAGATATTCAAGCACAATTAGATGCGAAATTTGGCACGGGAGTAGCATCTGTTACTAACAATGGTGGTAAGATAGAGCTTAAGAGTAATTTGCGTGTTGACACTTTCTTAGTATCCGGTGTAGCATCAAGTTCTGTATTGAATATAGCAAATGGATCCACGGGGGGAATTATTAATCCGGGTTCAACAGTTAAAACTGCTGGAACCAATACAGTTCTAGGATATAGCAATGGCATCAACATAGCTAAAGGTGTTAATGACCAATTGAGTCTTACAGTTGACGGCGCCAATACTGACACGTTAACACTTTCCGCAAAGCTTTATGCAACTAAAGAAGATTTGGTGAATGAACTTAACAACCAAATCGGCAGTTCCTCAGCTCTTACTGGTAAAGTTCAAGCAAAACTGGACGATAGTGGAAAAGTTGTATTTACTTCTGTTGCAACAGGTTCCAGTTCATCGGTAACTGTAGGCAATCCGGGGACACTAGCTCAATCAGCTCTAGGAGCTATTGGTTATGGAGCGACTGCTGGAAATATCAGTGGTGTTAACATTTCTGCAGGTGTAAGCATTGATAATAGTAATCTCGCTAACTTTAAGTTGAATGTTACATTAGGCGCCAAAACAGCTACACTTAACCTTTTGGATCAACCGAATATTAATAATGTTGGCACTTTTGCGAACAATCCAAGCACAAAAGATGCCGTAGTTAAAGCGTTACAAGCCGAACTGGATAAAGCATTTGGCAAAGATGCTGTAAACGTAAGTACAATTGCCAATGCAGCAGGTAATGATACAATAAGGTTCACGACCAAGTCTGCGACAGATGTTTTTGCGATTTCCGGGGCAACGGGTGCTACTGTTAATCTAGCAAACACATTGTTAGGAGCAACGTCAGTAGTCGCAACTCCTGGTACAAACCCAACGAATGTAACAACAACAGGTAAGGATGCAGTGGATAATAAACTTGCTACTAATTCATTGTTGAAAGATATCACCGATTCCGATAACAGAAACCTTGGCTTAAGTAAAGGGAATGTTATCTCAATTTCAGCAACTCAAGACGGCAAAGAGTATAAGGCAAGTCTTACAGTAACCGAGAATTCGACTATTGGTGACTTGCTTGGAGCGGTTCGCTCTATCGATGCATTTGCCGGGGCATCTGTTGCTCTTGATATTGAAAAAGGTCAAATTAATGTCGTTGGTAAAAACGGAGAGAAGTACGATATCAGCAACATGAAATTCTCCGCTCAAAAATCCGCTACTGATACAACGGCTATTGGTGATTTCAACAGAACATTCGGAGACTTCAAGGTAACGCAAAAAGCACAAGATGCTGCAAGTGATGCTTCCTTGTCGATGCAAATCGGTGCAAATCAAGGTCAAACTGTAGCTGTTGACATCAACAACGTCAGCGCCTCTTCATTGAAAATTTCCAACATTGATGTAAGCACAAAAGACGGTGCACAGTCCGCTATCAGCGTAGTGAACAATGCACTTGAAGTTGTTTCTCAAGAACGCTCTAAGCTTGGTGCTATCCAAAACCGTTTGGAATACACAATCAACAACTTGGGAACATCTTCGGAAAACTTGACTGCTTCCGAATCCCGTATCCGCGATGTAGACATGGCGAAAGAAATGATGGACTTCACGAAGAACAATATTCTTTCCCAAGCAGCCCAAGCGATGTTGGCGCAAGCGAACCAACAGCCACAAGGCGTACTGCAATTGCTCAGATAATCATCCTTTTCATCATGGAAAAGACTCTAGTAAATCTAGAGTCTTTTCTTTTATGAGCCTAAGGGCAGTTTAAATTCCAATGGGCTGATTGAATGAAGGGGGGGATTATGTGAGAATTAATCATAATATGTCGGCAATTAATACGCATCGACAGTTAACGGATAATAACACGACCATGTACAAGTCCGTTGAGAAGCTATCCTCCGGACTGCGTATTAACCGTGCTGGAGATGATGCTGCAGGATTGGCAATTTCCGAGAAAATGCGAGGTCAAATTCGCGGATTAGATCAAGCATCAAGAAATGCGCAGGATGGCATATCGCTTATTCAGACTGCTGAGGCCGCTTTAAGTACAACCCATAATATTTTAGGACGTATGCGAGAGCTTGCGGTGCAGGCGTCTAATGACTCTTATACTGATTCCGATCGGCAGCAGTTGCAGAAGGAAGTGCAGCAGCTTAAAGCGGAAATTGACCGTGTCGCATATACGACCGAATACAATACTAAGAAACTATTAAACGGCAGTCTGACCGCGGCCAAAGAATTACAAGGAACCAAGGCTGTTTCCAATGTGGTTGATGCAGCCGATCTTATGGGTTTGGCCGGTAAAGCGATAGGCGGCAGTGCAATTACGGAAAGAGGCTCATTGCAGACGATTACCGGTTATGGATATTCGGAAACCGCGTTTAATGCTCTGGATGAGAAAATTGCCATTGTAACCGGTGTGAATGACAACTTTTCATTTAATATTAACGGTACAACAACTGTTTCAGGCGCGTTTCTTGCAGCCAGTACAGGAAGCGGATACACACAGGATCAATTTGCCAATGCTGTAGAAGAAGCGATTAATTCGTCTTTGAAGGCTTCCGGTTTTTTTGTTGAAAAGAATCAGGTACAAGTATCCGTAGAAGATGGTAAGCTTAAAGTTACAACGAAGGAAGCAGGAGACCAAACTCAGTTTTCATTCGGATCCGGCGCGTACAACCGTTCTGCACTTTCTGCGATGGGATTCAGAGGATATCAGGATAAGATTGCAGGGGCACTCGATATGAGTAACGGCATCAATATTACAAACGGTGCAGCTTCTGGGCAATTTGTTGTGAATCTGGGCAGTGGAAGCGCAACGGTCACTTTGAATAATAATACCAGCTATACATTAATCACACTGAAGAGTGAAATTCAGAATCAATTGGATGGCGCATTTGGAGGCGGTGTTGTAAAAGTAGATGATAGAGCAGGAAAGTTAGGGTTAACATCAACTGTTAAGACCAACTCGTTTAACGTGACTTTATCAGCTGGGTTAAGCAATTTATTCGGACTAGCCGCTAGTACTTCCGGCGGGATCATTCATTCTGGTTCTACGATCACAGCTAATGGTGTTAATAGCATTATGGGATTTGCAAAGGGCATCAACATTGCTTATGGAGTTAACGATCAATTCCGGCTGGCGGTAGATGGCGGTGAACTGAGAACAATAACACTATCATCTAAGCTCTATGCTACAAAAAGCGATCTTGTTAATGAGATTAATAATCAAATTGGTAGTGATGCTGTTGTTACTGGAAAGGTTCAAGCTCGACTTACAGTCGATAACAAAATTGAATTTGAGTCTGTGACCACCGGATCGGCATCTTCTGTTGCTGTGCTAGCACCCGATGCTTCCGATCAAAGTGCTTTAGGGGTTTTAGGCTTCGGTGCTGTAGTTGGAGGTATCTTAGGTACTAATGATATAGCTGCCGGAATAAATATAAGTGGTGTTGCGAATAACCCAGATCAATACAAGCTTACAGTTGTTCTGGGCAACAGATCGGCTATGATCAATTTATTGGACCAACCTAATATTGAAAGAGCTACTAATATAGGATCAGGACTAACTACACGTGATGCAGTCGTGAAAGGTTTACAGGCAGAACTGGATAAAGCGTTTGGTATAGGCGCACTACAAGTGGTTTTACACGTCAGCGGAGCGATCGAGACCTTGCTATTGAATACTTTAACTGCGACATCGAAGTTTTCAATCAGTTCTATTACAGGTGCTTCAGGTGTCAGTACAATGTTCGATAGTTCAGTGGCCGCAGGTGGGACGCTTAAAGCTATTCTTGGAACAACACCGACAAATGTTCGAACGACAGGTATAGACGCACAGAATCGTTCTCTTGCCGGCAACACGTTGCTGTTAGACTTAACTGATCGCGATCACAACAATCTTGGATTGACCGTAGGTAACATCATTACCTTTAATGGTACTCAGGACGGAAAAGGCTTCAGCACTTCTGTGGAAGTGAAGCAAGATACGACAGTGGGGGATCTCATGGCCCTTATGCGATCAGTTGAAGCGTTTAATGGAGCTTCAGTTGGATTGGATCTGATGAAAGGAACTATCAGTATCGAAGGAAAAAAGGGTGCCCAGTACGATTTAAGCAACCTTTCTCTTTCCGCTCAGCAATCCTTTACAGATTCCACTCCTGTAGGTGGGTTCAATCGTCCGCTTGGGCAATTCCATATAGTACGACAGGCACAAGATTCTTCAAGAGACTCGTCCGTGCTTGTACAGGTTGGAGCGAACCAATGGATAACCGATTCTATCGATGTGAATAGTGCCGACACGGGCTCGTTACGGTTGACAAACATTGATATCAGCACATCCTCACAGGCTCGTTGGGCTACGTCAGTAATCGATAATGCTATGGATCGAATATCGGATGAACGTGCAAAGCTCGGAGCTATACAGAACCGTTTGGAGAATACAATTTACGATCTAAGTATATTCTCTGAGAATTTGACTGCATCCGAATCACGAATTCGGGATGTTGATATGGCAAGAGAGACGATGTCCTACGCCAAAAGCAGCATTCTTTCCAATGGTGCTGGTACTATACTGGCAAAGGCTAATCTACAATCTATGCAAGTTCTTCTCTTAATAAGGTAGTTTATTTCGATTAACAGACCCTGATCGAGAAATCAATCAGGGTCTGTTAATATTCTCCCTACAAAAAGACAAAGACAAAGCCGATAATAAAGTAGAACAGTATACTTTGATGGGGGTTATTGCGTATGATTTTGGAACTGATAGGAAAGCAATATGAATTTGAAAATAACACGGAAGAAATCCCTTCCATCCTGCAAACAATTGAATCATCAGTTTCAACTCACAGTTTATATGTCCAAAGTATTGTAGTGGATGAACAAGAGGTACATGTACCGTTAGATGATTATATTTTAGAACATATAGAGACTGTTGACCGTATTGAAATAGTTACGGTAGATCACAAAGAAATGGTTAGTTCTCTGGTAAGTGAAGGTACAGATTACCTTGCACGAGCATTACCTTCAATGAACCAGTTGGCAGACCGGTTTTATCAAAATCCTGATAAAGAAACTTGGGCTCGCTTGGATCATTTTTTGGAGGCCATCGGTTGGTTTGACACTATACTGGGAACATTGAGTCAAGTGTTCACAGAAGATACTAATATTGATACAATAAGAAATGACTTGCAAGCCAGATTAGTTGATTTTCAGGAGTCCTTGTTAAACCAAGATACGGTTTTGATCGCGGACATGATTATTTATGAATTTATGCCGTTATTCGAAAATCTTCAGACAAGTCTTGATGCTATAAAGAATGAGGTTAAAGAATATGATACTAATTGATAATGTGGCGTATTTGAAAAAAAGACAGCCAAATCTTTGGAAATTTTTTAAAGCAGTAGAAGACGAGGTGAACACCACTGATTATGCTGTTTCAGCCAGTAAAGCAGGGAACCCTTGTTTAACAATCACGTTAGATGGCAAAGAGAACTATATTCACAGCAAATATAATCCTGTTGAAGAAGCAGAACGTTGGATGCAAAAGTATGAAGAGAATATGGATAGTTATGAACATATATTTTTCTATGGAGTTGGGCTTGGATATCACATTGAGACATTGATGGAACGTTATCCAGATAGAAGCTATTCGCTTTATGAACCGGACGTAAATGTATTTTACCAATTGATTTGTTCTAGAAAGCTGGATAGCTTTCCTACGAAAAACTTAAAAAATTTCTTTGTAGAGTTCATGGAACCATTTAAAACTTTAGCGATTGAACAAATGGTTAGTTTGATGCTAAAAAACGTTCTTATTATTGTTCATCCGGTCTATGAACGATTGTTCGCGGAACAAACGAAATCGTTTCTGCAAAATTTTAGAAATTCACTTCTCAAAAAGTATAGCATTCAGTCTGCCACTAAGATGTATGAACGGTTATGGACAGTTAATAGTCTTTACAACTTCACTAAGGTTTTGGAAACTCAAAATATATTCCGAGAGAAGAAACACATATTTTCAGGTAAACCAATTGTAATGGTAGCGGCGGGACCCTCCCTTGAAGATGAAATAGACAATCTGAAAAAGATTAAAAATGAAGGACTAGCTTATATTATCTCAATTGGATCAGCTAATAGAGCATTGATTAAGAATGGTATTTTTCCGGATGCAGTAACAACATACGATCCTAATACTAATAATCATCTTGTTTTTGAAGAAATTATTGAGGATAAATTGGAAATACCGATGATATTCGGTACGAGCGTAGGCTACAAGACTGTACAATTATACCCTGGTCCTATGTTATACATGATTACAAATCAAGATCCTGTATCGTCATATTATTTAAAATTGGAACCGGGTGAGATAGTCTCTGATGCGCCAAGTATCGCTACGGTCACCGTGGAGTTGATGTACAAATTGGGGGCAGAACTAATTGTGTTGGTAGGGCAAAATTTTGGGTACAGAAACGATCAGTTCTATGCTAAAGGGATTGAATACTCGTATCGGGAGAGTGAGCAATTATCTGAAGCAGAGAAAGAAACACTAATTCTTGTCGATGGTGTTGAAGGTGAGCAGGTCCAATCGCATTATGGACATAACTTGGCTAGACATCAAATGGAACACTATATAGAGAATATGCCAGGTATTAGAGTAATAAATACTACCAAAGGCGGTGCGAAAATCAAAGGAACTGAATTCCAAGCCTTAGAAGAAGTGATGCATACTCATTTCCTTAAAAAAGTAGTAGACGCTGCTTGGTACGAAGGAACCAAAACAAAATATGACACTGAATTAATGCAAAAGCAGATCAATCGGATGAAGGCAGAGTATGAAAGTTTTCATGGCCTATTTGATAGGGTTGTGAAATTATTGCGTAAGCTAGATACCTTAAATAAATTTAATGAACTAAATCAACTTGCCAAGTTATTTCCAAAATTAGACGATGCTTTTAAAAGACTTACCGCTAATGATTTCTTTAATGTTTACGTTAGGCCGATGGTAAAAGCAGAACATGAAATACTTGCTAGACAAGCACAAGTGGTTAGAGAAAACTGGGATGTTCAGGAAAAAGCTATGATTACTTTAGAGGCTTTTAGTCAATATTTGTATTCGGTACAAGAAGCGTTTGTATCAATTGAAGATATGTTTCTAAAATTGCAAACCATTATTTCCATGACTATTGAGGAAATGAAAGAAAATCAATCGCTTGTAAAAAAAGGAGAATGAGTTGAGTGGTTACTGAACAGATGGAATTCTGGCAAGGAAAGTTTGGACAAGAGTATACGGAACGCAGTACTTTTACACCAAAAGAGATAGATCTGCTATATGTAGAGCAATATGGTATTTCCCGAACCGATATGAACAAGAGTTTTTTGGATAGCCAATCTATTAACCGCATACTGGAGGTGGGATGCAACACGGGAAATCAATTATTGCACTTACAGTCCAATGGCTATGAACATTTGTATGGCATAGAACTGCAGTCTTATGCCGTTGAGAAATCGAAGGGACTGTCTCAAAGAATCAATATTATCCAAGGGTCAGCTTTCGATATCCCTTACAAGGATAGTTATTTTGATTTAGTTTATACTTGTGGAGTTTTGATCCATGTTGCTCCTGATGATATTAACAAAGCGCTTCAAGAAATATACCGGACAAGCAAGCGTTATATATGGGGCTTTGAATATTACTCTGGAGAATATGAAGAAATTAATTATAGAGGTCATGAAGGTAAATTATGGAGAACAAATTTTGTTGACTTATATTTGAAGCTGTTTCCTGATTTGAAATTGATAAAAGAACAAAAGTATCCTTATCTGACCAAAGAGAAGCATGTTGATCAAATGTTTTTATTGGAGAAGCCACAAAGCTAATGAATTCTACAAAATTCACAAAAAAAGTGAGTGAATTTATGAATAGAAAAATTAATTGTGCTGTTATTGGGTTGGGGAAAATCGGTTTATTGTATGACTTAGAATCAAATAGAGAAAAACCATCGAGTCATACATTAGCCTATCATCTAAATGATAACTACAATTTGGTGGGTGCTGTAGATCCCTTGGTTGAAAAAGAACTCATATTAGAAAAATTTGTTCCCTCGGCAAAGTTTTATCCGAAAGTAGAACAATTATTTTATGATCACGCAATAGATGTGGTGAGTGTCTGCACACCTCCTTATAATAGATATCATTTAATCCAAAAAATATTGGAATACAGTAGTCCTAAAATTATTTTCTGTGAAAAACCTATCGAAAGTTCTTTTGTAAATGCAAAGAAACTGATCTCTTTAATAAATCAAACAGATACAATACTGATCCCTAATTTTTCACGTCGTTGGAACCAGGGGATGCAAAAGGTTCGCGAATGCATTATTGATAACGTATATGGGAGACCAATCAAAATTCATATTAGATATACTCGAGGAATCTTTAATACTGGTTCGCATTTATTTGATCTCATAAGATTTATGCTTGGAGATATAGAAGAGGTAAGAGTGTTGGAGAAAATTACAACAAGCGCAGAGGAAGAAGGTGAATATTCGTTCACGTTCCACTTTCGTGTTAACTCTAATATTATTGGTTATGCAGAGGCCTTCAACGATCAAAACTACTATATGTTTGAAATTGATATATATTTTGAATATGGGAAAGTTGAAATCATGAACAGCGGTAACGAAGTAAACTATTATAGAACAGGAGATCATCCATTATTTGAGGGGTGGAAAAGTCTTCAGAAAGAAACAACACAATCTAATTTACTGAAAGATTCAAACCTGAAAAATGCTATGTGTCATATAGCCGATATATTATTATACAATGAAAAGCCTGTGGCTAACGAATCTGATGGAATTTACCCATTAATGGTTGCGGAAGCATTAATGAAGTCATTTATTAATAAGGGTTCATTAGAAAAGGTGGAAAAATCATGAGTGATCTTGCTTTGTTTGGTGGAAAACCTATTAGAAATAGACCGCATCCTTGGGTAAATACAATGGGAGAAGAAGAGATAAATGCGGTTAACGGCGTGATGAAATCAGGAATTGTTTCTGCGTTTCTTGGCCGGTCAGGAGAAGGCTTCTTAGGAGGTCCTAAGGTTCAAGAAATAGAGAACTGTTTTTCGACAAAATTTGGAACTGAATTTGCCATTTCAGTTAATTCTGCAACTTCTGCGTTGCACACCGCTGTTGCCGCTTGTGAGATCGGTCCCGGAGATGAAGTACTAGTTACCCCTTATTCTATGGTTGCCACAGCTAGTGCTATTTTGATGAATGGCGCTGTGCCTATTTTTGTTGATATTGATGAGCATACATATAACTTAAATCCAAAAGAAATTGAAAAATGGATAACACCTCGTACTAAGGGGATCATTGTTACCAATTTATTTGGTCTGGCTGCAATGCTGGACGAAATTATTTCTATAGCACGAAAGCATAACCTTTACGTAATTGAAGATAATGCTCAAGCCCCCGGTGCAAAAATAAATAACAGGTATTCCGGTACAGTAGGAGATATCGGAGTATTTAGTTTAAACTATCACAAAATTATCCATAGTGGGGAAGGCGGCATTCTTTTAACTAGAGATGAGAAATTAGCACGTCGTTGTCGGTTGCATCGTAATCATGGTGAAATGGTTGTAGATGACGAGAAGGATTACGAAACCATTACTCTAGGAAATAATTACCGGATGAGTGAGTTGCATGCAGCGATTGGCATAGAACAATTAAAAAAAATGGATCATTTGTTGAATTTGCGGAGAATATTGGGGGAACAAATTACGAGTGGTCTGCAATTATTTGAGGGTTTGAAAGGGGTTCATATCCCGCAAGGTTTTGAGCACACCTATTATGCATATCCAATTCAATTCATTAATCAAGTGTGGGGTATATCGAGAAAAACATTTTCGGATGCGATGAATGCAGAGGGCTTTCCACTTGGTACTGGCTATCAAAAACCAATATATCTCCTCCCTATGTATCAGCACAAAAAAGTTTTCAATCATACAAACTATCCGTTCTCTCTTATAGAAAAACCTGTACAACAGTATGAGCGAGGAATATGTGCTGTAACGGAGAAAATGTATTTCGAAACATTATTGATTGCAGATTTATGTAGGTTACCGTATGAATCGTACGATATTGAGGCGTTTATAGAAGCGATTCAAAAGGTTTGGAATGAAAGAGGGAGATTGGCTCATTATGAAAGAAATTATACTCCTATGCCATGATCCTGGTGGTTTTGATGTCATTAATCCAGTTTATAAATATTTTGTTGCCAACGGAAAAGAGAATGTTAATTATTACTGTGTAGGTCCAGCTGCAAAGTTAAACCCTCTTAACGGACAAAAACAGGAATCAGTAATTAAACTTCTTAATCAAAAAATTGAGAAAAACTCACTTTCTTTGCTTGTGACAGGTACAAGTTGGGGAAATGATATTGAACTACAAGCAATAGAACTTTGTAAACAATCTGGGATAGTCACTGTAGCAATATTAGATTATTGGTCAAGCTATTATTCAAGGTTTAATCAAGCGGATGAAAGAACGATATTTCCTGATTATTATATAGTAATGGATGATATTGCGCAAAGCGAGGCTGTAAATGAAGAGGTGCCTAAAAATATTATTAAGGTACTAGGACATCCTGGATTAGACCAATTTATCAAATATTATAAAGGGATGAGTAAAAAAAATGATAAAGGAGATAAAAGGAAGATACTGTTCCTTTCTCAACCAATATCATTAGTATATGGGGACATGTATGGATATACAGAACACAAAGTAATTAATGATTTAATTTCTATTATGGATATATTGCCGAACTATGAATTAGCTATAAAATTTCATCCAAAAGAAGATCCAACATTAATTAAAAACTATGCATTCTTAGAAGAAAAGGGAGAGTTAAGTGATTTAATTGAAAATTTTGATATTATCATAGGAATGGCTACAATTGGACTCTTGCATGCAGCGCTAATGGGGAAAGTTGTAATAAGCTATCAGCCGAATATTCTTAAACCAGACGGATGTATTACTAATAAACTAGGTATATCTAGTTTAATAAACAATTATGAGAAGCTGCATGATGTCCTGAAATTTATCGATTTGGACAATACCACTTCTAATTTAGACAAGATATTAAACCAATTCATTTGGTCTGATGGTGAGTCAACCCACAGAGTATGCCAATTTTTAAGCTTTCTTAATAAATAGTTTGTAAAAAAGGTCATTAAGGAGGAAATTAAAAGGCGTGAAAAGAGACAAAGACGTTTTTCTCCAAGGGAAGTATGTGGCTTTAAAAGCGTTAAATGAAAGTGATGTTGAAAATAGTGACTGGTATGATTGGTTTAATGATGAAGAAACAACGAAATATATGCAAAAACATTATTATCCAAATACAAAAGCTGAACAAATGGATTATTGGAAAAACCATATCAAGGGCTCTAGGGACCGACTGCAGTTAGGTATCTATGATACTAATGGTGGTCCGTTGCTGGGTTGTGTTGGTTTGTATCCGATTGATTATATTAATAGAAAAGCTGAAATATCAACAATAATCGCTGAGAAATCAACAAGAAATGTTAAATATTTTTTTGAATCTAATAAATTGATTTTACAGCATGCATTCTATTCATTGAACTTGTATAGAGTTTATGGGGGCTCTATAGTTAAGGAGTTTGCTGAAGCTATGTGTAAGTTTTATGGTTTTGAAATCGAAGGTGTTATGAGATCTGAAGTCTATAAAAACGGGAAGTATCATGATACTTATTTGATCGGATTAATGGAGTCGGAATTTAAATTCAGAAAGGAATTTGTACATGAATAATTCAAGTTTACTTGATCAATTAATTCAAGAAGTATCTGCTATTAATCCACTACAAAAGAAGAGTTTAGACCAATATTTTACACAACTAAGCTCTGAAGAAAAACAGGGGATGAATAACTTTGCGGATGATTATATAAGTTATTTGAAGAAAAATAATTATACAATTGGGGAAATAGCACAAAATTATTCGTGGATGTGCAAAGAGGTTCTAAGGGAACAAATTTATTTTAAACGGAATGGCCGATATAGATTTGACAAGCTAGAAGACACTTATAAGAATGTTTATTCTAATGAGGGGTATATGGAAAAATATATGATCGGTGTGGGCGTATCTCAAATGCTTTGGAAAAATCATCATGACATGTTTTCGTTTTGGTTAAAGCATATCTGTTCTGTCCAATTAGACAAGTATTTGGAAATTGGTGTAGGTCATGGGATGTTTTTTAAAAATGCTATAATTTCAGGTAATTTCTCTGAATATTGGGGAGTTGACATTAGTGAGACTTCACTTGCTATGGCAAAGGATGTCGTAAATGATGTAGCGTCAAATAAACAAGTTAATTTTATGCTTAAAGATGTGCTGGAAGTTGACGAGTTTGATGGCTCGATTGACTTTGTCACTATGGGAGAAGTATTAGAGCATGTAGAGAAACCGGAATTGCTTGTGAATAAAATTGCAAAAATGTTGAAGAAAGACGGAAAAGCCTATATATCAACATGCGCTAATGCACCGGTTATCGATCACATCTATTTATTTAATAATATTGAAGAGATCCGACAACTCTTTTATAGCAGTAATTTGGAAATTATGGATGAAGTCATAATATGTAATGATAATACTCCAAAAGACCAATGGGATAGCGAGAAAGCAAATTTAAGTTATGCTGCGATTGTAGTGAAAAATAAGTAATGCAGGGAGACATTTGTTGATGCTCAAAGTTTCAAACTTAGCAGATTTTATGTCACAAATTCGCCAAATGGAGAATAATGCCTCTACTTTTGAAGCATATGGTAATATTTATTTTTTGAAAAATTTTACGGTAGATAGAATTGATCCGTTTCTAAAGTACTATTTACTAAATGAAAAAATAAGGCCTAATATAGTATACGGAACTTACGATAATATAACACAAGAGATACTGGATGATGGTTCAAGCCTTCATACAACTAACCCGGATGTCGTTGTGCTTTCGTTGATGCTCGAAACATTTGATATGAGCTATAACCGTGAGGGTTGGAATTATGAGGAGACAAAAAAGTCATTAAAGTCCCTATATGAACTTATTGCCACCAAAACTAAATCCTTGCTTGCAATCAATACTTTTATTCCTCCTTTTTATAATGAAGCCGGACTTATTCGAAGTGTTCAAGACCGCTATCATCAAATGTTATTATTAAATCAATTTGTGCGTGATTATGCGGTAGAGCATAGCTCGCGCTTTTTCCTCATGGACTGGGAGCACATGATCCGTCAAATAGGTGAGCAGGAAAGCATAGATTATCGATATTGGTATACTTCCAAGGCTCCCTTTAAAAGCAGCTTTCAAAGCTTATACGCTTTAGAGATAACGAAAATCGTCAGAGCGCTTAAAGGAAAAACCAAGAAATGTATTTTGCTTGATTGTGACAATACACTTTGGGGTGGAGTTGTCGGGGAAGACGGAATAGAAGGAATCAAATTAGACAGCAATCATTATCCGGGAAAGGCATATTATGACTTCCAAAAAAGTGTGTTAAATCTAATTAAACGCGGTGTAATGGTAGGGCTAGTAAGTAAGAACAATGAAGAAGATGTTTGGGAGGTACTAAGTTCTCACCCGGATTGTTTGATAAAAAAGTCAGATTTGGCAGTGTGGCGGATAAACTGGAATCAGAAAGACGAGAATATTGCATCCATTATTAAGCAACTCAATATTGGTGAGGATAGTATTGTATTTGTTGACGACAATCCGATGGAATGTGAAATAGTAAGACGATTACTTCCAGAAGTTAGGGTGCTCCAAGTTCCTGAGAAACTGTATGAATATCCGAATATTCTCTATAAGGAAGGATTGTTTGACAAGATTACGGCAAGTCAAGAAGATCAGGATCGCACGAAAATGTATCAAGACGAGACTGCAAGAAAATCAGAGCAATCTAAATATAGCAACTTAGAACAGTTCTTGTCTTCACTAGAGCTACAGGCAATAATTCATCCTGCAAAAACGAATGAGATACAACGAATTGCACAATTAACACAAAAAACAAACCAGTTCAACGTTTCGACCAGAAGGTACTCTGAAGAGGAAATCAAGAATTTAACGGAATATCCAAACTGTGTATACTCACTTAGAGTTCAAGATAAATTTGGCGATTATGGCTTGACAGGCGTATTCATTGCGAAGTTATCACAGAATATTGGATATATTGACACCTATTTGTTAAGTTGCAGAGTACTTGGAAGGAATGTCGAACTTGCATTTATCCATCAGTGCATGAATGATATTGAGCAGATGTTTGGAATAAAAACATGGGAAGCAAGCTATGTACCTACGAAAAAAAATCAGCAAGTTTCAGATTTTTGGGATAGAATTGGCTTTGACTTAGAAAAAACTATTGATGATGAAAAAGTATATGGATTAATCAAGCCTAAGAGAAAAGTGGAAAATATATCTTATATTAAGATTACGGAGGAATAGATCATGGAACAAAGAATCAAAGAAGTAATGAGCAAAGTGTTTGGTTTGAATATTGCGGCAATTAATGAAGACTCGTCTCCGGACACAATAGATGCATGGGATTCTATAAATCATATGACACTGATTTTATCCCTGGAACAAGAGTTTGGCATCGAATTTAATGATGATGTACTAGAGAACACGTTAGACTTTAGAAGTATTTTGAATTATTTATCCAAACATTAGGTTAGTCTATCTTGAAGTGGAGCAAAAATATGAAAATAAATGCTATTGTAGCCACTCGAATGACCTCATCACGATTACCTGGTAAAGTTATGATGGATTTATATGGTCAGCCGGCATTAGTTAGGTTAATAGAACGTCTCAGACAATCGAAATTTATTCAAAACATCGTAATTGCAACTACAACCAATAATGAAGACGATGTTATTGAACAAACCGCAGCAGCTCAAAACGTACTATTTTACCGCGGAAGTGAAGAGGATGTTCTTGCACGCACCGTAGAGGCTGCTGAAGCAATTGATACGGATTATATTGTACAAGTGACGAGCGATTGCCCGCTTATTGACGCGGAAACAATTGATACAGTTATCGGAAGAATGCTTGAGCATCCTTACTTGGACTATGTCGGTAATGATTTGATCAGAACGTATCCACTCGGATTCGGCGCGGAAATTTTCAGAACAAAGACATTATCCGAAATTAATAAAATTACCCAAGATGCTGCTGATCGTGAGCATGTTTCTTTGTATATTTATGAGCGACCTGAAAAGTATAAACTCTCTAATGTGGAAGCACCTGTTTATCTGAGACACCCCGAATACCGATTAACTTTAGATACAGTGGACGATTATAACCTGATCAAACATATTTTCGAGAAATTATATCCGTGTAAACAGCATTTTGGACTTTTTGATATTGTTAAATATTTTCAAATCCATCCTGAGCTAGCTTTAATGAATAAACTCATCCAGCAAAAAAAGCCAAGGTAGATCAGGAGGGCATAAAGGTATGGACGGTTATTATAGAGGTAAGAAGATACTAATTATCGGAGGCACAGGTACAATTGGGAAGAGCCTACTACAGACCATGTTGTTGGATCGGCCCGACGTTATTAGAATATTAAGTCGGGATGAGTACAAACAATTTAAGTTACAGCAACAGTATTCCGAGTATACAAATATTCGTTATTTAATAGGCGACGTTAGAGATGCAGAGCGTGTGCAAAGAGCGATGCAGGATATTGATTATGTATTTCATGCAGCTGCAATGAAGCATGTTCCTTCGTGCGAATATAACCCATTTGAAGCTGTTCAAACCAATATTATTGGCACACAAAATGTTATCCAAGCATCCTTAGCGGCAGGTGTAAAGAAAGTAATATTCACAAGCACAGATAAAGCGATTGCACCGACCAATACATACGGCGCTTCAAAATTAATGGCGGAACGATTAGTGGCATCTGCACAATACTCGAGAGGGTCTCGCGGGACTATATTTGCTGCGGTACGGTTCGGAAATGTTATGGGATCTAGAGGATCGGTTATCCCCCTTTTTAAATCACAGATTGAAAGTAGAAGGGCGATAACGATTACAGATCCGAATATGAGCAGATTTATGATGACATTGAAACAAGCCACGGAATTAACATTGAAGGCCATGAGTTTTGCTCAAGGTGGAGAGATATTTGTTCTAAAAATGCCAGTTGTTCGTTTAAGCGATTTGGCAAATGTTGTAATAGCTAAGATGGCCAATAATTTAGGATTGTGTGGAGAAGAAGAAATAAAAGTAGAAAGTATAGGCCTACGCCCAGGAGAGAAGATGTATGAAGAACTCATGACGATTGAAGAGTCTAAAATCGCAATTGAATTGCCTGATATGTATATTATAAGAAATGTCTACTTCGACTATGTTGCTGCTTATGAGGGGGGCGTACCGGCGCCAATTCAAGAATATAGTTCTCATAAAGTTGAACGTGTTTCATTAGAGGAACTATCCGATATGATCAAAAGCACCGGCGTCTTTGAATAGTCTTTAATCGAAAGAGAGCCGATAATGAACATTAAAATATTAGTTGGGGCAAGTAAAAACATCGGATTAGGTCATCTCTCAAGATGCGGCATGCTTGCGTCTTTCATGGGACATAATGACTTGAAAATAGAGTTGTATGTTCTGAGGGATCCGTCCCCGGGTAACCAAGTTGAATTAAATTATCCAATAGTAAGTTACGAAGAGTTCTACCAACTATGCACAAGGAACTGTCCCGAAGCTATCATCTTCGATATGCCGTTACAAGTTCTGCGGTTGGAATTTATCCAAAAAATAAAAAAACTAGGTATTCAAACCATTATTTTTGATGATGATGGAGAACTATGCGATAAGGATTATTGCAGTATTCTTATCTCATGCAGTGTGAAGTTCTTGAATATTGATTCAAATATTATCCGTAAAGGGCCGAACTATATCCTGCTGAATCCTTCTTTTCGTGAAATTAGGAAAAAAGAAAAATTAATTAATAACGAAATAAAGAAAGTGTTGCTTTCTTTCGGAGGATCTGATCCTAATCAGATAACACTTAAGGTGTTATCAATGTTTAGGGGTTTTTCTGACTACAGCTTTGATATTACAGTAGTTTTAGGAAAGTTATCTGATGAACTACCTCCAAATTTATTGGAAAGCCATCTTAATGTTAAGGTGCTACGTAATGTTTTAAATATGTCGGAGCAATTGGTTGATACAGATTTAGCTATACTCTCCGGTGGTATGACTATGTATGAAGCGTGTTGTGTTGGCACACCTGCAATCATCATTAGTCAAAATCAGCAGCAGAATCAAGAAGCCTCATATTTACATCAACAGGGTTGTGTTATAAATGCTGGTATGCACGATCACATAACTGAACCTGTTTTGAACAAAGTTATTAAAGAGCTTCAGGACAAAAACGTTAGGATGCAACTTTCACAATACGCTGCACAGTTAGTGGATGGAGAAGGTCTTGCCAGGGTTACTAACATAGTCAAGGATGTGCTGAAATGATTCCTTTAGTTGCACCCAGAATGGAAGACGATGACATTCAAATATTCAGATTATATCATGGGCCACAGGAAAAACTGACACAGTATGTACAGCAATTCGAAGAAAAATTTTTAACATATATCGGGAAAAAATATGCTCTAGCCGTGAACTCGGGAACATCTGCATTGCATCTAGCGTTGCTCGGGCTAGAGATTGTGCCCGGCGATGAAGTGATCATACCATCGTATACTTGTACTGCATTATTAAACGCAATCCTTTATGTACAAGCTATCCCCATTCTTGTGGACTGTGAATTTGACGTTTCCAATTCTCTTTATACATTATCGGTCGAGAAAGTGAAACACTGTATTTCCTCCAAATCTAAAGCAATTATTTTTCCTCATATGTTTGGTAAAGCAACTGTTATTGAACCTTACTTACAGTTTGGTTTACCTGTTATAGAAGACGGCACATTATCTTTAGGTGCAGTTGATGTATATGGAAGCCGAGTCGGTTCTAAAGGCACACTATCTATTTTTTCTGTTCATGAGTCTAAAATGATCTCCGCCATATCTGGAGGTATCCTGCTTACGGATGATCAAAAGATTTTTTTTCGAATGAAAGATTATTTGGAGAACAGTGACCATGAGAAAGTTTACTCTGTTAGATATAATTACACATTGCCTTCAATAAATGCGGCTCTAGGAATAAATCAACTTGGAAAAATTGATAGTTTTATTCATCGACGCAGATATCTTGCAAATTATTACTCACAACGCTTGTCGTCATATGAGTGTATAGAACTTCCCAAGGTAACAGAGGATAATGTATTTTTTCGATTTATGATTAGATTGAAGAATGGGATAAGACCTGAGGATGTATTAAAATATGGAGAGTCAAAGGGTATTCAGTTTGGAAGAGGGGTTTACCCGCCACTGCATCGATATTTAAATCAAGATCAGGATTTATTTCTGAATTCTGAAGCAGCAGTTCAATCCGTCATTTCTATTCCTATACATCCTTCTATTGCAAATAACGAAGCTGAGTACATAATGGATGTATTGGAAGAACTGCTACAGAATAGGAAAAGTGGTGAATTGGTGTGAAAGTAGTAGGTATTATTCAGGCCCGTACAGGTTCAACACGTTTACCAAGCAAAGTACTAATGCCGCTAGGAAACAGAACTGTTTTAGAGGTTGTTATTGAAAGAGTAAGAGCGGCTTGTAATTTAGACCAAGTTATTGTTGCAACAACCGTGGAACCGAGAGACCAAGGAATAGCAGAGCTTTGCGAAAGATTGAATATACTTTGTACAAGGGGGTCAGAGTCCGATGTGCTTGAAAGGTATTATCAATCGGCAAAACAATATGGTGCGGATGCCGTTATTCGAGTAACATCCGATTGTCCTTTAGTGGATTCGGATACTATCGATGAAATAGTTCGGATTCATAGGGCGTTACCCCATTATGATTATATTTTAAAAGATAAGATGCCCATTGGACTTACATCGGAGTTATTTACTATGAAAGCTCTGGAAGACGCATTTATGAACATGAACGCTGATCACCACCGCGAGCATATCGTCACTGCTTTTACGGAATATACAAATCGCTATCGAAGCTTTATATACGAATGTCCTGGATTATTAAATAATCCTCAGCTAAGATTAACATTAGATACGCGTGAAGATTATGAACTATTGAGTACATTGTTTCATGTTTTTAGCGAATCCGCCCCGTTAATTTCTGTAACAGAAGTTGTTGCCTTTATGAATAACCAACCCGAGCTAAAGGCCATAAACGATTCTACAAAAAACAGCCTTCCATAGAAGGGTAAAGGAGAGTACATGTACATCGACATTCATCAAAAGAAATGGGACCAATTACACGAAAAAAATCAATTTCGTTTAAAGTATCCGAATGAAATGGTTATTCGATTTATTAGGGGGAACTTCCCTAGTCCTGCAGAATCCCATGTATTAGACTTGGGATGCGGGGCAGGAAGACATGTTATTTGTTTAGCGTCGGAAGGCTATCGAATGACGGGCATCGATTTTTCAAAACCTGGGTTGGATTACACTCAAGGAATTCTTCATTCGTTAAATTTAGAAGCTCAGCTAGTACAGGGCTCAATCACCGAGTTACCCTTTGAGAACGGATGTTTTGATGGGATAATCTCGTTTAGTGTTATTTATTATTTTACAACTTCGGATATAAAAGAAATTATATCTGAAATGTACCGTGTCCTTAAAAAAGGTGGAAAGGCTTTTCTTGTTGTTAGAGCTACTGATGATAAAAGATATGGACAAGGTGAAAAAGTAGAAAATAATACGTTTATGTTGAATACTAATCACACTAATGAAGAAGGCTTAATAATGCATTTCTTTGATGAAGAGGAAGTTAGGGGATTGTTTTCTTCCTTTTCACATGTGAGCGTGGGCTTTACAAAGGAAAGTATGAGCAGTACAAATGAGAAGTATAATTCGGATTTATTAATAACTGTTGTCAAATGAGTGGAGTTTTAAAATGAAAAAATTGCTGGTACTTGGTGCAAGCCGTCTGCAAATACCAATATTAAAAAAAGCAAAAGAAATGGGAATTTATACAATAGCTGTAGATTGGGATTCATTAGCACCAGGCAAAAGTGAAGCGGATGAGTTTCATCAAATAAGCACTAACGACGTAAAAAAGCTCCATTTATTCGCAAAAGAATTGATGATTGACGGAATAATTACAAACTCGGATTTTCCCATGAGAACCGTGAGTGTTATTTCACGCGAACTAAGATTGAACGCAATTTCACCTATTTCAGCTCTATTAACAACTAATAAGCTACTGCTCAGGGAAGTATTACATGAGTCAGGCATAACAGGGCCTAAATTTGCTAAAGTCTCTTCCATTAGTGATGTTTTCTTCAAGTCGGAAGAATTAGGCTTTCCTTTTATCTTGAAGCCTGTGGATTCTTCCGCAAGTAGAGGAGTTTATTTAATCCAGAATCATCAAGGGATAGAATATGCGTATGAGAAGGCTATCCAATATGCTAAAAATAAGATATTAATTGCTGAAGAATATATTTCAGGCAGAGAATTTTCGGTGGAAAGTATTACTTATGAGAATAAAACCGATATTATTGCAATTACAGAGAAGATAACCTCAGGACCTCCAAATTTTGTTGAAACTGGTCACATTATTCCGGCTAATATCACATTAAGTGAGTGCGAATCAATAAATGAACTCATTAGAAGTTCAATTAATGCACTAGGAATAAATAACGCAATCACTCATGCCGAAGTGAAAGTAAATCCAGAAGGTTGCTTTATTATAGAGATTGGTCCTAGATTAGGAGGGGATTATATATCCACCGATTTAGTTCCACTAGCAACTGGATATGACCTAGTGGAAAACGCCGTTCGAATGGCTATGAATTATGAAATGAGATCTTTTCCAAAACTAAATCGTGCAGCCTGCATAGGATTTATGGTAGCTCCACCAGGTATTTTGCAAAAAATAGAAGGGTTGCCCTCTGAGGCTTCACCTGAATTAGTACGAATGGAGTTGTTTGTGAAAGAAGGACAAAGCATTAATAGTCTAAGAAGTAGTTTGGATCGTTTAGGATACATTCTTGTGGAAGGAAGCTCAAACGAAGAAGTTAAAAATAAAATAGAAAATCTGAGTGCTGGTATTAAATTTCATGTCACTGAATTGAACGGAGGATGAGTCATGACTGGTTTTCAAGTAACAAGTAAATATATCGGTGCCAATCATCCGCCCCTCATCATAGCCGAAATGTCAGGCAATCACAACCAGTCGTTGGAACGCGCACTAGCGATTGTGGATGCCGCGGCGAAAGCAGGGGCGCATGCGCTGAAGCTGCAAACGTACACTGCAGATACGATGACGCTTAATCTAGCTGAGGGCGAGTTTTATATCGACGATCCGAATAGCCTGTGGAAGGGCAACTCTCTGCATGAGTTGTATCAGCAGGCGTACACCCCATGGGAGTGGCATAAGCCTATATTCGACCGATGTAGCGAACTTGGAATGATCGGATTTAGCACACCATTTGACGAGACGGCTGTAGATTTTTTGGAATCGCTCAATGTTCCCATGTACAAGATCGCATCGTTTGAAAATACCGATATTCCGCTTATTCGCAAAGTAGCGGCTACAGGTAAACCTATGATCATCTCCACCGGGATGGCTACGGTAGCGGAATTGGATGAGACGGTACGCGCAGCAAGAGCTGTCGGATGTAAAGACTTGGTACTTTTGAAATGTACAAGCACATACCCTGCGACACCAGAAAATACGAACATTTTAACTATCCCTCATCTTAAAGAGCTGTTCCAATGTCAAGTTGGACTTTCCGACCATACGATGGGTGTTGGTGTTGCTGTTGCTAGTGTGGCACTCGGAGCTACCGTGATTGAAAAGCACTTCACACTTCGGCGCGCAGACGGTGGGGTCGATTCGACTTTTTCCATGGAGCCGGAAGAAATGCACTCGCTCGTGATCGAATCGGAAAGGGCATGGCAAGCATTAGGCCAAGTAAGTTATGGGCCAACGGAGAAGGAACGAGCATCATTGGTATTCCGCCGTTCCTTATATATCGCTCAAGATATGCAAGTAGGAGATAAGTTTACAGTAGAAAATCTTCGCGCCATACGACCAGGATTCGGCATGCCTCCTAAACATTATGAAGAGTTGCTTGGTAAAGTTATCAACAAAGATGTGAAAAAAGGAACTCCGCTTTCTTGGGACTTATTATTGTAATTTCAAGGGGGACATATAATGAACATTTTACTAACCGGTGGAGCGGGATTTATCGGCAGATGGGTCACCAAGCGCCTTCTTGATGATGGACAAAGCTTGACGATACTGGACGATTTGTCCAACGGCCGTAAGGAAAATCTAGATGAATTTGCCGGGCACCCCGGACTTAAGCGCTTCATAGAAGGTGATATTAAAAACGAGGCTCTTTTGACAGAGCTTTTTAACGAAACGGCTTTCGATATTTGTTATCATCTAGGAGCCTCTATTAATGTTCAGGATTCTATTGATGACCCTCGGACAACTTTTAATAACGACACGATAGGTACCTTCTATGTCATGGAACAATGCCGTAAACACAATACCAAAGTTGTCTTTATGAGTACTTGCATGGTGTATGACCGTTGTACAGATGAGACTGGAATTACGGAACTTCATCCGATCAAACCGGCATCGCCCTATGCTGGAGCTAAGATTGCCGCGGAGAATATGGTTCTCTCTTACTATTATGCTTACGGGCTGCCTACGGTCGTGATTCGACCTTTTAACACGTATGGCCCATTTCAAAAAACAGGTGGCGAAGGTGGAGTCGTAGCTATCTTCATCAAGAATAAGCTTGCGGGTCTTGATGTGAACATCTACGGAGAAGGGACTCAGACAAGAGACCTGTTATATGTGGAGGATTGCGCAAGATTTGTTGTTGAAGCAGGATTCACGGATAAAGTGGATGGACAAATTGTAAATGCGGGACTAGGTAGAGATATAAGCGTTAATGACCTAGCCAAATTAATTATTGGTGATGAATCGAGAATTAAGCACGTTGAGCATATTCACCCGCAGAGCGAGATTCAGAAGCTCCTATGTAACTATAGCAAGGCAAAAGAGCTGCTTGGCTGGGAGCCAAAGGTTACTTTAGAAGAGGGCATAGCTCTGACGGAGAAATGGATTAAGACTAGCTATTTGATGTAATCCCATAGGGAGACCACGAAACGGAGGCTCGGCATGTGGAAAAGCTTGCGCTGCATGGAGGACAACCAGTCCGCAGTCAAATGCTGCAATACGGTCAACAGTGGATTAATGAAACAGATGTAGAAGCCGTGGTGAAAAGCCTAACGAGTGGTTATATCACGCAAGGCCCAGCGATAGAACTGTTTGAGAAGGCCGTTGCTGACTATGCCGGTGTGAAATATGCGGTAGCGTTCTCCAGCGGGACCGCAGCATTACACGGGGCTTGCTTTGCTGCTGGTATCGGTGAAGGCGATGAGGTTATCACGACTCCGATAACTTTTGTGGCAAGCAGCAACTGCGTTTTATATCAAGGGGGCAAGCCTATATTTGCTGATATAGATGCCACTACCTACAACCTCTGTCCTGAAGACACGGAGCATAAGATTACGGAGCATACGAAAGCAATCATTGCAGTGGATTTTACTGGACAACCAGTGCAGATGGATCGTTTTCGCGATTTGGCTAACCGACATGGACTCATTATTATTCAAGACGCTGCTCATTCGCTAGGTGCCCAATATGACGGGAAAAAGATCGGGACGCTTGCAGACATGACTATGTTTAGCTTTCATCCTCTTAAGCATGTGACAACCGCTGAGGGTGGGATGATCGTTACGGACAATGAGGAATTTTATCAAAAGCTCGTGCTGTTCCGCAGTCATGGCATAACTAAAGATACTGAACTGCTGAATCAGAATGATGGACCATGGTATTACGAAATGCAAGCGCTCGGCTATCATTACCGGATGACGGATCTGCAGGCATCGCTAGGCAGTTCACAAATGAATAGACTAGATGAATTTGTAACCAGAAGAAGAGAAATTGCTGCACTATACACAGAGGCATTTCGTGGTATCCCGGGAATAGTTGTACCCCATCAGCTTGAAAAAGCCAATTCAAGTTGGCATTTATATGTTCTTCGTTTCGATAAGAAATCATATCCGGTCGGCAGGAAAGAGCTGTTTAATGCTTACCGTGCAGAAAATATTGGTGTTCATGTGCACTATATTCCTGTGTATAATCAACCGTATTATCAAGAGCTGGGATATGCCCAAGGACAGTGTGCGAATGCGGAAAGCTATTATGAAGAAGCACTTACACTACCGTTGTTTCCCAAAATGACGGATCAAGATGTTAAGGATGTCATAGATGCAACGAAAAAAATAGTTGGGGCTTTTAGCAAAAATCCGGTTTCTATCTAATAATATCCATTTTTTATTCCGATATACTTGTATAAAGGATGTTGGAGGGATGGGCATGGAAGCAAATTTCAATACAACAGGGACGGTAAATCAAGGAGTCGCGACTAGCATTCCAGTTAGAACTGAGAAAGCGACGACAGAATCGGTGGCACCAACGGTTCAGAGCTTGAAGGAAATGAAGACGGCTGAGTACAAGGGAGAGCATATCCCTATAAGT
Source organism: Paenibacillus sp. GCM10027630 (assembly GCF_042676305.1). NCBI lineage: Bacteria > Bacillati > Bacillota > Bacilli > Caryophanales > Paenibacillaceae > Paenibacillus > Paenibacillus sp. GCM10027630. The sequence continues at coordinate 174,000 of NZ_JBHTGY010000057.1, forward strand.
GAGGAACAGCTTATTAAAGCGATTGATAGAGCCATTAAAGCGGCAGAAGGCAGTGCGACATCCTTGGAGTTCTCCATTCATGCACAAACCAAGCAAATTATGGTAAAAGTACTGGAGAAAGACACGGGAAGAGTGATTCGCGAAATTCCGCCGGAGAAGACTATGGATATGGTAGCAAATCTCTGGAAGATGGCGGGCATTCTTGTAGATGAAAAAAGATAAAGTCAGGTAGGTGACATTTATGGTTATGCGTATTAGTGGATTGTCCAGCGGCTTCGATACGGATGGAACTGTAACGAAGCTGATGCAGGCCAAGCGAGTGCCATTGGACAAGTTAGGCCAAAAGAAACAAACCGTTGAATGGCAAAGGGATGCTTATCGGGAGATTAATACGAAGGTGACCGAGTTTCGTAACACTAAACTTTTTAACTTCAAGGCGGAAAGCACCTTTAATGCCAAAACGGTTACCATAACAGGAAATACGGATGCAGTTACGGCAAAGGGAACAGCGAGTGCGATAAACACCAATCTTTTGATTAAAGTTGATGGGCTGGCAGTTGCGGCATCCAAGGTTAGTGAAGATACAATTACGACAGATGGCTTCGACCCTACTGCAACGTTGGCAAGTCAAAGTGCCAAATTTGTAAATTCCCCCGTAACCGGTAATTATTCAATAAAGATTAATGGAACGCAAATTTCTGTGGATTCTTCAAAAGAATCTTTAAACGATGTCATTGCAAAAATCAACAAGAATACGAATGTAACTGCGTTTTATGATTCTGCTGAGAAAAAGATTTCTTTCATGTCTAACGCCACTGGGAAAACAAATGGAGCAAACGGTAAAGGGGAAGTCATCACATTTGAAGGCAGTTTGCTAACTGATGTTTTCAAAGTCAATACAAACTCTGCTACCGGCCGTATTGCTGGTGCTGATGCACAGGTTACAATTAATGGCTTAAGTACAACCCGTACCAGTAATGTATTCACCTTCAATGGTGTTGAAGTTACGCTCAAAAAATCCGGGGGACCCGTTTCAACAATCAGCACCAAGCCGGACACAGACAAGATAGTGGAGTCGATCAAGAGCTTTATTTCCGATTACAATGATATCCTCAAAACCGTAAATGATAAGAGTACAGAAACCAGAAACTCTGATTACGCACCATTGACAGATGCACAGAAAGAAGCGCTCTCCGAGAAACAAATTGAAAGCTGGGAAAATAAGGCCAAAGCTGGAATTCTGCGTAATGATCCGATCCTTGCGAGCATAACTCGCACTTTGCGGTCCAATATTTCAGCTATCGTTGATTCAGGATCCAGTAAATATAACTCGCTAGCTTCCATTGGTATTGATACGGGTCAATATTTTGAAAACGGGAAGTTATATTTAAATAATGAGACTAAACTCCGTGAAGCGATTGAGGCTAATCCAGAAGCCGTAAAAGCAATATTTACTGGAGATGCTACGGATGATAATCCTGCAAAAGCAGGGGTCGGTGAAAGATTGTACAGTCAGTTAAATACTGGACTCTCTTCGCTGACAACGAAAGCAGGTCTTGCTAATATTTCTTATGATGACAGTCTATTGTCGAAACAAATTTCACTTATATCCAAAGATATGACAGTTATGCAGAAACGACTGGCTACAATTGAAGACAATTATTATAGACAGTTTTCAGCAATGGAGAAGGCTTTAGATAAATTAAACTCTCAAGGCTCGCAATTGATAAGTCAAATGGCAGGTAAATAAGGATGTAGAAGGAGGCCATCTAATGATTAATAACCCACAGGCCAATAAGTATTTAGAAAATGCCATCCAGACTGCCTCGCCGGCTCAATTATTAATCATGCTGTGCGATGGTGCTATCCGGTTTAGCAAGCTCGCTATCCAAGATATACAGAAGCAGCAGTACATAGAAGCGAATATGCATATAAACAAAGTTCAGGATATTATTAATGAATTTATTATCACACTTGATAACTCGTCTCCAGTGGCTGAAGGCTTATTAAGGCTGTATGATTATTTTCTCTACAGGTTGCTTCAAGCGAACGCCAAGAAAGAAGTGGAACCTATAGAAGAGGTTATTCAATACTTTGTAGAATTAAAAGAAACGTGGATTCAAGCTGCGAAAGCTAGCAATGCGGTGCGCCCAACGGCAGGGACACAAGCATGAGCAAGACGGAAGGAATTCTGCTGCAGGTTGAAGCTTTGACTTGCCAGATGGTTCAAAATCTGGAGTTTGCAGATTATCATGATTTATCTGAATTTGTCTTTGAGCGGGAAAGGCTTCTGGCGGAAATTAAAGAGGTGCCTCTAGCTGAATACGAGCAGAGAATCAACCAAATCCTTGACCAGGATAAACTGATAGGCGCTAGAATGATGGCGGTTAAGGAAGAAGCTCAGAAAGCGATTGACAAGTTTCAAACTGCGGATAAATACAAACAGGCTTATGATAAGGACTATACAATGGATAGTGTTTTTTTCAATAGAAGAAAGTAATTAGTTGCGGAGGGTGAGGATAATGAGTTTTAATATTGGCGGAACGCCAGTCAAAGGTGTTGTGGTTAATGCTATTGAAATAGGTAAATCAAATGCAGAACAGGTGGTCAATCAACAAATCAAAGAAGTGCTCAATGACCCCGCCAAAAATACTCGTACTATGCAACAGCCGTCAGGCCTAAGTTCATTTATGGATATTAAAATCTAAGCTTGCCCAATTAAACACTTACCAACAACACCGTACAAACAGGTTTGTGCGGTTTTTTGTTGTGTCCATTATTGAAAATTATTACTACTTTTATTGGAAATAGATTCTCAAAACCATCACTTATATCCCATCATTTTGTGCATAAGCCTTGTTTGCCCTGTGGACAATGTGGATAACTCTGTGCACAACTCTTTTGAAAACATCGATGTAAGCTTGCTGGAAGGGCGTTTTTACCTGTGAATTAGTTATTAAGATGATGTTAATACTTGAATTTTCTAAATATTTGGCTAACAATGGGTGGAGATAATTGACATTCTTAATTTGGGGATGATATATTCAAAATGTGGGCTCAGCCCTTATTCCAATTGATTTTATTTGATAATGAAGGGAATGTTTGGCATGCAAGGTAAAGTGAAATGGTTCAACGCAGAAAAGGGTTACGGTTTCATTGAGCGCGAAGACGGAGGGGATGTATTTGTACATTTCTCTGCGATTCAAACAGAAGGCTTCAAGACATTGGAAGAAGGTCAATCCGTTGAGTTTGATATCGTAGAAGGCGCACGCGGACCGCAAGCTGCTAACGTTACCAAATTATAATTATTCGGTAATTTCGGCAAAATTTTGCCCTAATGGTATAGAAGCTCGAACGCTACAGCACCCTGGATATTCCGGGGTGATTTTTTTTGTTCACTAAATTGATAGAAAATTCTGAAATATGACAAAAAATAATAGAGGATTTTTGAAGGTGGTTGGGGAATATAGTATACTAGGTACATGAAAGGAGGAGAAGTACAATGAAATTCAACATTCGCGGAGAAAATATCGAGGTTACAGAGGCATTAAGAGACTATGTTGAGAAAAAGCTGACTAAGCTGGAAAGGTACTTTGAAGCTCCCCCCACTTCTGAAGTGTATGTAACGTTAAGCGTGATTAAAGGAATGCAAACCGTCGAGGTGACGATCCCGTTAACAGGAGTGATGCTCCGCGCGGAAGAGAAGAATAATGATATGTATGCATCAATTGATCTGGTATGCGACAAACTAGAAAGGCAGATAAGAAAGCACAAGACCAAGGTAAATCGGAAGATACGCCAAGAAGGCGGTATTCGTGATATATTGAAAGTGGACACTCCCGCCCAATTTGAAGAAGATGATGATTATGAACTGGTAAGAACCAAGAGCTTCACACTCAAACCAATGGACATTGAAGAAGCGATTCTGCAGATGAACATGGTGGGGCACAGCTTCTTCGTATTTTCGAATATGTTGACCGAGCAGGTTAATGTGGTTTACAAACGACAAGATGGCAAATACGGCCTTATAGAACCCGCCAAATAAATTAGGACATACAGGAGCTTGCCTAACCGGCGGCTCCTTTTTAGGTATAAAGGAAGGCAAATGGCAGAAAGATATAGCAGACAGCATCACAGTTCTTGCGACTCTTGTCGCAAACTGCTACAATTTAAGGCAAACCGTTCTTATAAAAGGGAGATGAGCCCATGTTAGGACTCGTTAAGAAAATATTCGGAGATTCCAACGAGCGTGAAATAAAGCGCTTGATGAGAACCGTCGAAGCTATCAATGAGCTGGAGTCGTCCGTTACGGGGTTATCGGATGAAGAGCTTCGCAACAAAACTGTGGAGTTTCGCGAGCGTTTAGAGAAGGATGAGACGCTGGATGATCTGCTGCCAGAAGCATTTGCAGTAGTGCGTGAGGCTTCCAAGCGGGTATTGGGTAAGCGGCATTATGATGTACAGCTGGTCGGCGGTATGGTGCTTCATGAAGGCCGAATCGCTGAGATGAGAACGGGTGAAGGGAAGACTTTGGTCGGAACTCTGCCGGTCTATTTAAACGCGTTGTTAGGCAAAGGGGTACATGTAGTTACAGTCAATGACTACTTGGCCCAACGGGATAGCGCGGAGATGGGAAGAATCTATGAATTCCTGGGCATGACTGTAGGCGTTAACTTGAATAACTTGGAGCATCCTCAGAAGCAGGCGGCTTATTCTTGTGATATTACTTACGGAACCAATAACGAATTCGGATTCGACTATTTACGCGACAACATGGTGATGTATAAAGAGCAAATGGTGCAGCGTCCGTTGTATTTCGCGGTCATAGATGAGGTGGACTCCATCTTGGTCGATGAAGCGAGAACACCGCTCATTATTTCGGGACAAGCCGCCAAATCAACAGATATGTATTATCAGGCGGATCGTTTCGTGAGCCGGTTGAAGGATGAAGAAGATTACACCATCGATATCAAAATGAGGTCGACCACGTTAACTGAAGCGGGTGTTACGAAAGCAGAGGAAGCATTCGGCATCGAGAACTTGTTCGACCATGCTAATGTGACGATAAACCATCATATTACACAGGCTCTAAAAGCTCATGTTATTATGAAACGCGATGTGGATTATGTTGTTCAAGATGAAGAAGTTGTCATTGTAGACGAGTTTACAGGACGTCTAATGACAGGACGCCGTTACAGCGAAGGCTTGCATCAAGCTATTGAAGCGAAAGAGCGTTTGCAGGTACAGAATGAATCCATGACGCTCGCAACGATCACGTTCCAGAACTATTTCCGGATGTACCGTAAGCTTTCAGGCATGACGGGTACAGCGAAGACGGAAGAAGAAGAGTTCAAGAAGATCTACGGGCTTGAAGTTATCGTGGTACCTACGAACCGCCCAATGATTCGTCAAGACAACCCGGATATCGTTTATAAATCGGTCAATAGCAAATTCCGCTCGGTAGTGGAGGAGATTGTCAAACGGCATCAGAATAATCAGCCGGTGCTCGTAGGTACAGTGTCCATTGAGAACTCCGAGCGTCTATCTGAAATGCTGAAGCGTAAAGGCGTACAGCACAAAGTTTTGAATGCCAAGTACCATGCGGAAGAGGCAGAAATTGTCTCACGTGCAGGCCAGCCAGGATCAGTGACAATTGCTACGAATATGGCGGGCCGCGGTACGGATATTGTTCTGGGTGAAGGTGTACATGAGGCTGGCGGGCTGCATATTATAGGTACGGAGCGGCATGAAAGCCGCCGGATCGATAATCAGCTGCGCGGCCGTGCAGGCCGTCAAGGAGATCCAGGGTCCTCACAGTTCTACCTGTCCATGGAAGATGAATTGATGCGCCGTTTCGGTGCTGAGAATATCATGGGCATGATGGACCGTCTGGGCTTCGAGGAAGATCAACCTATTGAGAGCAAGCTGATCTCGAAAGCCGTTGAATCGGCACAGAAGCGTGTGGAAGGCAATAACTTTGATGTGCGTAAAGTTGTTCTCCAGTATGATGATGTGATGAATCAGCAGCGTGAAATTATTTATAAGCAGCGTCGTGAGGTTATGGAATCCGAAAATATCCGCGATATTACACTGGGCATGATAATGCCTGTAGTAGAACGGATTGTCGAAGCGCACTGCCCGGCAGATTTAGTACCGGAAGAATGGGATTTGCAGGCGATTATTGATTATGCTAACGGAACATTCCTTCATGAAGGCCAATTAAACGCAGATGAGCTGTGGGGCAAGGAAAAGGAAGAAATCGTCCAGCAGATCAAAGATCTTGTAATGCGCACGTATGAAGAGCGGGAGCAAGCAATCAGCGAAGAATTTATGCGTGAGTTCGAGAAGGTTGTCGTGCTTCGTGCGGTTGACTCCAAATGGATGGATCACATCGATGCGATGGACCAGCTTCGCCAAGGAATTCATTTGCGCGCTTACGGCGGTACCGATCCTTTGCGCGAATATCAGTTTGAGGGCTTCGAGATGTTCCAGGAAATGATTCAAAGCATCCAAGAGGAAGTTGCTACGTATATTATGAAAGCTCACGTAGAAGCGAATCTGGAGCGTCAGCCGGTGATTGAAGCGGATATGACTGTCACCGATGGTGAGCCAGCTCCCAAAAAACCGGTTGTAAACGAGGACCGAATCGGACGCAATGATTTATGTCCATGCGGCAGCGGCAAGAAATACAAGCAATGTCATGGTGAAGCTTAAGCAAGATCATGTATTTTATGAGGTCTGGAGGGTAGCCGGTGAAGTGTTGCCGGCCCCTTTTCGTATAACCGGAAAGTATAATTGCAATCTTGTGAATAATTAGGGAGTGGTCGGAATGTTGGATCCGGATGTGAAGCATGATTTACGAGAAACGGCTAAACGGTTAGCTGAGCTTAGGGGGTCTCTTTGACTTAGATCTGAAGCTGGAGCAAATCGCTAACTTTGAAGAAAAGATGGCGGCGCCGGATTTCTGGGATGACAATGAGGAAGCGCAAAAGGTAATCGCAGATATGAACGCTGTCAAAGGCGGTGTCGATCAAATTCAGGCGTTCTCGGCAGAGTACGAGGATTTGGAGATGATGGCCGAGCTTGTTCAGGAGGAATTCGACGACAGTATGGCCGCGGACATTAAGCAGGGTATTAAAGCCCTGGTAGCTAAGCTTGAAAACTTCGAGCTGCAGCTGCTGCTTAGTCAGCCTTACGATAAGCTCAATGCGATCCTTGAGCTGCATCCTGGAGCGGGCGGTACCGAATCGCAGGACTGGGCGGAGATGCTGCTTCGTATGTATCGGAGATGGGCGGAGAAGCGGGACTTTAAAGTCGAGGTACTCGACTATTTGCCGGGTGATGAAGCAGGCGTGAAAAGTGTGACGCTGCTAATCAAGGGGTACAACGCCTATGGTTACCTGAAGGCTGAGAAGGGCGTGCACCGATTGGTGCGCATATCTCCCTTCGATGCATCGGGTCGCCGCCACACCTCCTTCGTATCTTGTGATATTATGCCCGAAATCGATGATGACGTGGAGGTAGATATTCGTACGGAGGATTTGAAGGTAGATACTTACCGGGCAAGCGGCGCCGGCGGACAGCACATCAATACCACGGACTCTGCGGTACGGATTACACATATGCCAACAGGAGTTGTCGTAAGTTGTCAGACCGAGCGCTCGCAGATCAAAAACCGCGAACGTGCCATGAAGATGCTTCGTTCCAAGCTTTACGAGAGGAAGATCGAAGAGAACCTGAAACATCTTGCCGAGATACGCGGCGAGGTATCGGATATCGCATGGGGCAGCCAAATACGCTCCTACGTGTTCCATCCGTACAGTATGGTTAAGGATCACCGGACTTTAGCAGAAACAGGCAATGTTGGCGCTGTAATGGACGGCGATTTGGATACATTCATCGATGCTTATTTGAGGCAGCAAATCAAACCCGAATCTTCGGAATCCTAGTTATTTGGCACGTTTTATTGAATAGACAAACTCGCTCTTTCCTTAAATGGACGGGGCAATCGTTTATCCTCAGTTCATAATTTTAGTCTTTCAAGCAAATCCTACATGTAATGTCTAAACACATACCGCTAATCATAGGAATAGAGGGATAAGCCTCTGTAACTTGCAGTGTGCTATGTGTATGGGCATCCGCATGTGGGATTTTTTCGTGCAAGCTATTATGTACTGTACTGGGTATAAACGAAGGGGAGCGAGCGCCTGTGAACGGCAAAAAGAAGCGAAACCAAAGCTTGAACCAGAATCACCGCACTCATTGGTATAGTGAATATATATTGCTGTTACTTGGATCTTTGTTAATTGCAACAAGCTTTAATATGTTTCTAAATCCGAACAAGATAGCTTCCGGAGGGACTACAGGAATAAGTATCATAATCCGACAATTATTCGGGATAGAGCCGGCACTAACACAATGGGCCCTTAATATCCCTTTATTTTTAGTTGGTTTATGGCTGCTTGGTCGAAAATTCGGGGCTAAGACGGCGGTTGGATCTGTATTACTTCCGTTATTGGTTTTGCTTACTAGAGGGCTCCCCTCTTTAACAGACAATTTGTTGCTGGCCAGCATTTATGGAGGTATTTTGATTGGAATCGGGCTCGGGCTTGTTTTTCGGGGAAAAGGCTCGACAGGCGGATTAGACTTGGCAGCACAACTGGTGCATAGGTTTACGGGTATGAGCTTGGGATTAGCTGTGGCCATGCTGGACGGAATGGTTATTTTGGCCGCGGGAATAGTTTTGTCGCCTGAGAAAGCGTTATATGCGCTGATTGGCCTGTTCGTAACGAGTAAAACGATCAATGTCGTGCAAATTGGGTTCAACTATTCGAAGGTAGCTTTTATTATCTCGGGGCATGCGGATGTTATCAAGCAAGTCATTCTAACTGAGCTGGATCGAGGGGTAACTATGCTGCAGGCGACAGGCGGATATACAGGAGAAGCTAGAATGGTGCTGATGGTTGTCGTTGGGCAGACAGAGGTAAGTCGGTTGAAGGAGCTGGTGAAGGCGACGGATCCGGGAGCTTTTGTCATTTTGAGCGACACGAATGAGGTGTTAGGGGAAGGCTTTAAAATTCACGGTCAAATAACATAAAAAATTTACACTTCATTACTTGGAACTAATGGTCGATATAAAAACAAGTAGGTTTCATGTAGAATTAGGAGTGTTTTAGTGCTTTATTATCATAATTTAGTCAAAAATATGTCAAAATTCACAGAATTATAGTTTTTTTATGTAGTATGATAGTACTTAGTATGGTTATATGTTTTTGTTGATTTGTTAAAGGAGCAGTAGAATATGATTGATATTCATTCACATCTTCTCCCCGGCATTGATGACGGCGCGTCTGATCTGGATGAGACGATTCGTATGGCTAAAATGGCTGTAGAGGAGGGAATTCATACAATAATTTGTACGCCACATCATGCGAATGGCCAATATATGAATCCTGGCGATGGTGTTAATGGATTGGTAAAAGAGGTTCAAATTGTCCTTCAAGAGCACAATATTCCTCTTACGATTTATCCTGGGCAAGAGATACGTATCAATTTGGATTTTATAGACTCTTTTAACGCGAAAGATATCATCTCATTGCATGAATCTAATTACATATTAGTAGAATTCCCGTCCAGAGACATACCTAAGTATACCGAGGAATTGTTCCATGAACTACGTGTTCTGGGAATGACTCCTATCATTGCACATCCGGAACGAAATGCAGAGATTGCTTCTGATCCGTCCAAGCTCGTTCGGTTAATTCAGTTGGGGGCGCTTGCTCAGATGACCAGCCATTCCATTAATGGGCTGTTTGGCGCCAAAATCCAGAAATTAGCCATAAATATGTGCAAGCAGCAGCTGGTTCATTTTATATCATCAGATGCTCACAATTCGACAAAACGTGCTTTTGGATTACAAGCAGCTTATTTCAGCATTAACTCTCAGATCGGAAAGCAGCAAGTAGCCTACTATCAGATGAATGCAGAAAAGCTAGTTCGCAATGAGAGAGTAGAAACGGTAGTGCCTATTTGGAAGCAGCCTAAGAAATGGTGGTTCTTTTAAAATTTGGCTGGGAGATAAAGAAAATTTTGCTATATTTTTTCCAGATTTAATGGTATATTTTTGTCGAATCTATTAAAATGCTTGTAAACTTGATTCGACAGAATCTGTTATATTATGTTATATTTTAAAAGTTACTAAATTATGGGTATTTTTACATTGCGGATAATTGTTGGATATGCCTTGAAAATCAGTCTAGCAATGTAGATGCTTAGTATAATAAAAGTGAGAGAGGAATGACATTTATGAAGAAAAAGGTAATGGCGTCAACCTTATCAGCTAGTTTGGTTATTGGTTCTATTATGGGTTTACCGCTTAGCAGCTCTGGGGTTTTGGAGAAGGTTGGTATAAGCAAGGCTTATGCGGCTACTCCAGGCTTAGAGAATATTACGAATGAATTAGTCAACATACATAGCTTCTTGTGGAGTGAAGATGAAAAAGCTCCGATTCGCGCTGTACGCGATAATTTAGCTGGGTTGACTGATGTTAGTCTTGTGTCGGAAATTACGACTGCGATTGATGTTAAAATAGGTTCTAACACGAATACATACGATAAACTAACACATGCAAATATTTTGAAGCTCTTCAGCAGCTTGGGCTTGTTCTTCAATACTTCCAGTACTGAACTGACGAATGCTTTGAACGACCCTGAAATTCGCGCGATTCTTGGCCAACTGGCTCAATTGTCCGGAACTACTCTGGATGCATTGAGCGTACAGGATGCGGCAGACTTCGCACTAGCAGTTAATGCAGCTATATCCGCACAGCTTGGTGCCAAAAGTTTTGTGGAGCTAGGTTTAATCGCCACTAGTCAGCAGCTGATGAAGGAAGAAATTAAGACAGCCATCACAACCGTAGTTGCTGGGAATAATAAGTTGAGCGTCGTTTTCCGTAACTTGGATATTCAAGCAGGGGATGTTTCAGCAGTTGCCAGCAAAATCATGGACGTAGTAGATGATGCGCAGCGCTCTGGAACAACGATGATAGCCCTTGCACTTCTCCGCTCAAAAGTAGTTGTTGCACAAACTGGTGAGTATCCTCCAAATTCCAGAACACAAACTTATACAGTTGCTGTTTTAGGTAAAACAATGCCGGATGTTCTAACACTAACTACGGACGTCTCAACTGGTACAGTTAAATACGAATCCGGTAGAATTGTTCTTAGCATGACTGCCAATGGTACCCAAACCGGACAAATTACTGGTACAATCAATGCTCCTACAACTCGCCTGGATGGGAAGCTGTTGTTCAAGAAGAATGTATCCTTGAGTTATGTTGTAAGTAATAGTAGTGGTAGCAGTAATAGCGGTGGTTCATCTGGTGGTGGAGGCGGAGGTCCTGCTCCTAGTACAGGATCAACAACTGAGGGAAATAAAGCTATCAGTGATTTGAAAAGTGCTATAGAAAATGCAACCGGAGCTGCTAAGGATCAATTGCTGCAGCAAGCTAAGGCTGTTACAGAAGATGCTATCTCCAAGATTGCTAAAATCGACTTGTCCTCTGTTGTAACAGTGGCGGGCGATAAGGCTGTTGCCAAGTTGGATGTAACTGCTTTGGTGAAGCAGATTAGTGATATCAATGCAGAAGTGAAGAAGCTGACAGATGCCTTGAAAGAGCTTGATCCTAACGCGCCAAAAGCAAAAGTCGAATTGTCCTTTGATTTCGGTTCGATAAGTGCGAGCAAGATAGAGCTGCCAGTAGCCAAGGAAATTCTTGATGCTGCTAAATCTAACGGTGCGGATAGAATTGGCTTGAAATTCAACGGTCTGACTGTATCGTTAGCGCCAAGTGCATTTACGGCAACAACTTCATTAAATATAGAGAAGAAGGCTGTAACTGAGGCTACTGATGTTACGAAGTTGCCTGTAGCATCCGATGTGTATGAAATTAACTTTACTTCAAATGGCGCACCATTGAATAATCTCTCTGTACCTGTAGAGCTGAGCCTTCCTGTTGGAGATGTTTCGAAGTTTGATGTAGAGAAGCTTACACTAGCCAAAATTATTGACGGCAAGCTGCAAATCTTCGTCGGTAAATATAACGCTAAGGATAATCAGCTTCAGGCTAAACGCAGTAGTTTCTCGACCTACACAGTTGTAGAAAACAATGTTGTATTTAATGACACAGCATCGGTTAAAGAATGGGCAGGACGCCAGATTGAAGTAGCGGCTGCTAAAGGAATTTTGGAAGGACGAGCTGCAGGTGAATTTGTACCTAACGGAACTGTAACTCGTGCAGAATTCGCTAAGCTTATCGTGAACACATTTGGCTTGGAGAACCCAACTGCAACCGAAAGCTTTGATGACGTGAATGACTCCGATTGGTTCAAGCCTTATGTTGCGGCAGCTGTGAAGAGTGGATTGGTTAACGGCCGTACCGATACGAAGTTTGACCCGAATGGAAAAATAACTCGTGCAGAAATGGCAACGATCGCTGCGCGTGCTCTAACAAGTGTTAATCAATTAAATCCAGTGAGTGATGTGAACGGAGCATTGAAAGGCTTTAGCGATGCAAGCTCCATTAATGAATCATTGAAAGCGGGAGTTGCACTTTCGGCAGCACAAGGAATTATCGTTGGTGAAGCGGATGGTACGTTCAACCCTAACTCCGATTCCACTCGTGCTCAGGCTGCTGTAATCATCTATCGTCTACTTAATAAATAAAAAAAATATTAAACATAAGATACCTCCTCTTCTGAATAAACAAAAGGGGGGGTATGCTTCTTGTTTACAAGATGTATTCTGAATTTTCGTCACGATTGAATGGAGGATAATAATGGAACTGGATCTGAGAGACTATATTCGGATCATCAGGAAAAGGATCTGGCTAGTTATCATATTTGTACTGGTAGCAACCTTATCTACAGGGGTTGTCAGCTTCTTCTTTTTGACACCTGTCTATGAGGCTTCGACAAAGTTAATAGTGAATAAATCGAATGAACGCCAAGGGATGGAGCAAGTAGACATTAATTCCATCAACCTGAATTTGCGTTTAATAGATACATACAAAGAAGTTATTAAGACACCCCGAATTATGGATAAGGTGGAGAAAGATTACCCGCAGTTTGGGCTTACGGCAAGGGAATTGATCCGCAAGGTACAAGTAAGCTCGGTGAATAACACACAAGTGATGACATTGGCCGTTCAGGATCCTTCGTATGAAAAGGCAGCGAGTATTGTTAACGCCGTTTCACGTGTATTTCAAAATGAGATCCCGTTAATTATGAAGGTAGACAACGTATCCTTGTTGAATGAGGCGGATGTTGAGGAACGTGCACTACCCGTAAAGCCGAACAAAATACTTAATATTGCAATCAGTTTCGTTGTATCATTGATGCTTGCGGTTGGTATTGCCTTCCTGATCGAGTATCTGGATGACACGATTAAGACGGAAGAAGATATTACTAAAGTACTAGAGCTTCCGACTCTAGCTATGATTGCCCGAATTAAAGAAGAAGACCTGATTAATGAAAGATCATCCTCATCATTAACCAAACTACAGGCAGGTGAAGCATCTCGTGTTACTGTCAACGAATAGCCGCCCACTTATAACTCATGAGAACCCTAAATCACCCATATCAGAGGCTTATCGGACGCTCAGAACCAATATCCAGTTTTCGGCTATAGATGAAGAGCTCCGAGTTCTCATGGTTACCTCTGCAGGCCCCGGGGAAGGGAAATCTACTACCATCACCAACTTAGCCGTTGTCTACGCCCAATCTGACAAGCGGGTAGTCCTCATAGATGCAGATTTGCGCAAGCCGACCATGCATCATACGTTCAATTGTACAAACCGTTGGGGAATCACGAGTGTTCTTTCCGGACAAGCCAATCTCTCCGAGGTAGTTAGGACTACAGCTATTCCTAACTTATCTATCATCACTGCAGGACCCATACCGCCTAACCCTTCTGAAATGCTAGCTTCTAAGAGAATGGTTGCTACCCTGGAGGAGCTTAAAGAACAATTTGACATTATATTAATTGATACACCACCAGCGTTAGCTGTTACAGATGCCCAGATCGTTGCCTCCAAATGCGATGGCGTTGTTCTGGTTATGGACTCTGGTAAAGTAAAACGTGAGATGGCATTGAAAGCCAAAGCCAATTTAGAGTATGTAAAGGCAAGAATTCTTGGTGTCGTTCTTAACAATATGGATCGCAAAAATGCGGAATCTTATTATTATTACTACTACGGAACCAAGGAGTAGTTGAGGCTGATTACGGGGGATGGATATGAGTTACGAGAAGCGAATTTCGCTGCTAGTATTTATGGATATGTTGATTGTATGGATTAGTATATATACTTCTTATTTACTTCGTTTCGATGGCCATATCCATCCCAATTATGTAAATCAGATATTATTGTACGGGATCATTTCAACATTAACCTGTATGATTAGCATGCGTTTTTTTAAGCTCTATAACCGGATATGGCAGTACGCAAGCATAGGTGAAATGGTAGCCATATTTAAAGCTGTAACCCTTGGTGTAGTGGTAGCTTATATAACCGTGTATGCTGTAACTTTTACTAGAGTTCCTATTGCTGTTGTTCTTCGGAATTACGAGACACTATTGTTGTGCATAGCAGGTTCCCGATTTGCGTGGAGAATAGTTAGGGACAGACTGTTTATCACAAAGGGGAAGCATCAACGGAAAACCCTCATTTATGGAGCGGGTGACTGTGGGGCTCTTATTGTCAAAGAAATGCTCAATAATCAGGATGCAGAGCTCCGTCCAGTAGCTTTCATCGATGATGATCCGAGTAAACACAAGCAGCGCATTATGAATCTGCCGGTAATTGGATCTAGATCGAGTATTGTTGAAGCAGTTGAGAAGCTAGAGATTGAAGAAATAATTATTACTATACCGTCTCTTACCAGGAAAGAAGCGTCGGAAATTATTGATGTCTGCAAAATGACAAAGGCTAAGCTAAAAATGATACCAAGAATCAATGATTTAATTGATGGAAAAGTAACGGTAAATGAAATAAGAGATGTGGATGTGGAGGATTTGCTTGGTCGGGACCAAGTGAAACTAGATCTTGAGGGAATTGCCACTTATGTTAAAAATAAAACCGTTTTAATCACGGGTGCGGGCGGATCCATCGGTTCCGAATTATGTCGACAAATCGCGCCATTTCATCCAAAGCGGCTTCTGTTGCTAGGTCATGGCGAGAACAGTATATATACGATTGAGATGGAGATGAGAAGAACATTTCCAGATCTGCAGTTAGAAACCATTATAGCTGATATTCAAGATACTGAACGGATAAATGAAGTCTTTTCTACATACAGACCGGAGGTTGTCTTCCATGCAGCAGCTCATAAGCATGTTCCTCTAATGGAGCGTAATCCGGCCGAAGCGGTTAAGAATAATGTGTTCGGGACTAAGAATGTAGCTGAGGCAGCAGATCGATTCGGCAGTGAAAGATTCGTGCTAATTTCTTCCGATAAGGCAGTTAATCCGACGAGTATCATGGGCACAACTAAGCGGATAGCAGAAATGCTGATTCAATCGCTTGATAAAGCTAGTAGGACGAAATTCGTTGCTGTAAGATTCGGAAATGTATTAGGAAGTCGCGGTAGCGTTATTCCACGCTTCAAGGAGCAAATTGTCATGGGAGGGCCAGTCACGGTAACTCACCCAGACATGATTCGCTATTTCATGACAATTCCAGAAGCAGTACAGTTAGTTGTTCAAGCGGGTGCATATGCAGAAGGCGGAGAGATATTTATCCTCGACATGGGTGCTCCAGTTAGAATACTTCAATTGGCTGAAGACTTGATTCGGTTCTCTGGTTTTGAACCTTACGAAGATATAGATATTGAATTTAGTGGAATTCGCCCTGGAGAGAAAATGTTCGAAGAATTACTTACGAATGAAGAGGGATTGAGTTCTACCAAACATGATCGGATATTTGTTGGTAAGCCAGTGACAATAAATAGAACTGAACTAGAGTCTGAGATCAAGAAGTTAGAGAAGGTTTTGTCTGGGGATCAAAGTAAGTTAACAGAGGAATTAAAACATATCGTCCCTACATACTTATATGTTTCATAGAGAAGAGGTTGTAAAGAAATGAATTTCGCAATAGTTGGTTGTGGGCATATTGCCAAGAAGCATGTGGAGGCCATTTTATTAATTGAAGGGGCCCAACTCGTTGCAGTTTGTGACACGAATGAGAGTAGGCTTATAGAATACATAGATGCTTATGGAGTTGCTGGGTATACGAAACTATCGGAGATGTTACTTAATCCAGAAATCGATGTTGTTAATATATGTACCCCTAGTGGGCTTCACGCACCTTTAGCAGTTCAAGTCGCAAATGCAGGTAAGCATGTGATTGTCGAGAAACCAATTGCTCTTACATTAGAAGACGCAGATCTTATCATTAATGCTTGCCAACATAATCAAGTAAAACTTTCGGTAGTACACCCTAATCGTTTTCGTCCAGCAGTTATTGAGCTTAAGAAAGCGATGGATTCCGGCAGCTTTGGAAAGTTAAGTCATGCAAATGCGACTGTCCGTTGGAACAGAAATCAAGAGTATTATGACAAAGATCCATGGCGCGGGACGAAATCGCTTGACGGTGGAGTGCTAATGAATCAAGCAATACATAATTTAGACCTTTTAACTTGGATTATGGGTGATGTGAAAGAAGTTAGCAGTTTTACCGCCACGAGGCTTAGAAATATTGAAGCAGATGATGTGGCGGTAGGAATTGTCCGTTTTGAAAACGGAGCTTTAGGGGTAATAGAAGCAGCTGTAACCATTTATCCAAAAAACTTAGAAGAAACTCTATCAGTTTTTGGAGATTTGGGCACAGTTAAAATTGCCGGTACGACTATAAGTACGATTGAGCACTGGAATGTATCAGATATGAACAATGATGAAGTGAATCAGATGTTAGAAAGAATAAAGCACAACCCTTTAGGGCGACCCGGACATCAATGCATTATTGAAGATATGATTAAGGCCATACAGCAGGATCGACAACCAATGGTGAATGGCGAAGATGGAAAAAAAGCGCTAAAACTGATTTTAGCTCTTTATTCATCAGCAGAGGATGGAGGAAAAACAGTATGTCTATCTCAGCAAAAATGATAGAACTCGGTCAGCATGCAAGTTCTCTAATTAGTAAACTAGAAAATCGATCTGCAACAATTGGAGTTGTGGGTTTAGGATATGTGGGTCTTCCACTATCGGTAGAAAAAGCGAAAGCTGGATTTAAAGTTATTGGCTTTGACGTGCAGGCTAAGAAAGTAGATATGGTTAATCTCGGAATTAACTATATTGGGGATGTTATAGATGATGACTTGAGGGAGATAGTGAAATCGGGTAAATTAAAGGCTACATCGGACTTCTCTTTTGTTAAAGATGTAGATGCAGTGACGATTTGTGTACCAACTCCCCTAGATATATATCAGCAGCCAGATACAAGCTATGTAGAATCTTCAACACGTGAAATCGCCCGTTACTTGCATCCGGGTATGTTAGTTGTATTAGAAAGTACTACATATCCGGGAACGACGCAAGAACTAGTCCGTCCTATTCTGGAGGAGTCCGGATTAAAGTGTGGTGTAGATTTTTTTCTTGCGTATTCACCTGAACGGGTAGATCCTGGTAACAAACAATTTAATACCAAAAATACCCCAAAGGTCGTTGGTGGGGTTACAGAAGAATGTACTAGAGTTGCCTCTACTATGTATAAAGCCGTTCTAGACGGGGAAGTTCATGAGGTTTCTAGTCCTGCAATAGCGGAAATGGAGAAAATTTTAGAAAACACATTTCGTAATATCAATATAGCTTTAGCGAATGAAATGGCTATTCTCTGTAATAAGATGGGCATCGATGTCTGGGAAGTAATAGATGCTGCGAAATCAAAACCATATGGATTTATGGCATTTTACCCAGGTCCTGGGCTTGGTGGTCACTGTATACCCATAGACCCTTTTTATTTAACTTGGAAAGCTAGAGAATACAACTATCATACTCGGTTAATAGAGACAGCCGGGGAGATTAATAACAGTATGCCGGATTTTGTAGTTGAAAGAATTGGGCATATATTGAATGAAGAGTCTAAGCCGATTAAGGGGTCAACGGTTTATTTGCTCGGAGTTGCATATAAGAAGGATATTGATGACTATCGAGAGTCACCTGTTCTGAAAATTATTGAATTGCTTGAGAAAAAGGGTGCAAATGTTATTTGTAGTGATCCATTTGTATCCAAATTTAGAAACAAAGGGAATTTGTACGAAACCGTTTTATTAACGAAGAAACAGTTGGAAGAGAGTGATATTACTGTAATTACGACTGACCATTCTACATTTGATTATAAATTGATCGGGAGTAATGCAAAAGTAATATTTGATACTAGAAATGTTATGAAGAACATTGAGGTTTCTGGTAAAATTTGTAAATTATAATTCGTTGTAGGAAAATAAGAAGTAAGGTTAGTTGTGTAACTGGTAAGGGATAGTACCCGTGTCTAACCTTAAACAACCTGCAGTGCTTACTGATAGTTTGTATGCAGAGTGTTGCGCATAGACTGCTAGGCTCATGCATTTTTTATTAGGGAGAAGTGAAGATGTTTTATAGAGAAGATTTACTGGAGATTTGGCATACTATTAATGAGAAGGTTCATTCTGAGGGTTTTGAGAGATATGATTATGGCGATATCTTAAGTCATCCATTATACATTAATTTATTGTATCGACCATTTGGGAGATATATTGGTTACTTTTTAAGAGTACCCGACATTTTATTTCCTATTGCTTGGCGGAGAATATTAGGGATTAAAAAGACAGTTTTTCCAACAGCGTTCTATCACTTGGGAATGTCTTACTTGCAAATGGAAGCTATAAACACAAAATACGATTCATTCTTTGCTAAAGAAATGTGTCGGTTAGCCTACGATTTAAAAGTAGATGCAGAACATCTTTGTTGGGGTAGTGTATATAAGCACCATGGATTACAGTGGAGTGATAGGAATGTTTCCAAAGTTCCCCCGTCTTGTGCCCATTTTGGGACAAGACTTGGGACTTTATTTCTTAGGGTTGGGAAAAAACATAATGATTCAGATATAATTAAGAATG
Source organism: Paenibacillus sp. GCM10027630 (assembly GCF_042676305.1). Taxonomy (NCBI): domain Bacteria; kingdom Bacillati; phylum Bacillota; class Bacilli; order Caryophanales; family Paenibacillaceae; genus Paenibacillus; species Paenibacillus sp. GCM10027630. Next base: position 193,151 of record NZ_JBHTGY010000057.1, read on the forward strand.
GTATAAACGCTGCAAAAGGATTGATGATATATCATAACATAAACTATTATGAAGACGGGTCAAGTACAATTAGTTATTACCCATATACTAATGATGAAGTAATTAATACTAGCGCAGACATGGCAGTTTTACTTGCAGAGATTCCTTTAGATTTAAGAACTACAGAAATGCAAAAACACTTATTGGGATTAACAAAGATGATTGTTAATGAACAACAAAATGAAGGTCAATGGTACTACTGTACAAAGAGACACTATGAAAAATTAGGTGGAGAAGGAATTATAGATAATCATCACACTGCTATGAATTTAGCTGCGTTAGCTGTTATCTGGCATATTGGTGATCTTTCAGATGAAATTAGAAAAGATATTCACAAAAGTTTAATAAAAGGATTAGATTATTATATTAATCATTTATTTAATGAAGATGGAACGGGATTTTATTTTCCAGGGAAACGGCGTGAAACGGAGGTTGTAGGATATTCAGAAGGTATAAATGCAATATTTGAAATATTCCATAGAAGGGTCCCATTACCAGACTATCTTAATATTAAGTTAAAAAACATATTACCTAAGATGCTACAAAAGGCAATTGATAAATTCTTAATTGAGAAGACTGGGGATGTTGCCTCAATGAAACGATTCGGTTTAAAATATAATATTCAATCCATTAGATGGGGATCCGGACCGCTCTTACAAGCGATTACCAGTTGTTTACTTGCTGTGTCTGAAGAAAAATAAACTAATTTGAAAACAGCAATCAGGAGATATTATGATTAAAAGAAGTGTTCTTTCTAGCGATATATTTTGGACCTTAATTAGTACCCTATTAACTACGCTCTTGAGTTTAGCAAGTTATGGTATCGCTGCTCGAGTATTAGAGGCTAGCGGAATGGGGGAATATATGTTAATTAGAAGAGTAACTACTGTGTTAGTTCCTCTTTTAATGCTTGGACTGCCAATAGCTCTGACAAGATATCTGGCTCTTGCTAAAAAAGATGATACAAAAATTCGCTTGCAATATACATTTGCTACTAGTCTTCCAATTTTATTTGTATTAGTTATAGTACTTCTGGGGACGTTGTTTCTTCCAAATAAGTGGGGAGAAATGCTGCTCGGAACATCATGGAAAATGCTCGGACTTCCAATGATGATTTTGATAATAGGATTATGTTTTCATTCCTTTGTATTTGCTCTTTACCGTGGGATGTTAAATATAAAATTTGCTAACTTTATGACGTTAATTAACATAGGTTTTGTACCGTTTATTGTTTTACTTATTCCTCAAAAGAATATAGCGTATATAGTTTCAACAATTGGATTCACAATGATCGCTGTTTCAATAATATTTTTAGCTAATATACTGAAAGATTTTAACTTTAGAGGACAATTTGATATATATTCTTATTGTAGAGTTTTTAAACAAGTTATGTTATACGGCTTACCTAGAGTTCCAAGCTTTTTTGTTTCAGCGTTCCTTCTTTCTCTAGGTTCAATTATTTTGGCAAATCAAGGCGAAATGCTTGGAGTAGTAGCGATTACTGCTGGACTTAATATTATATTTATGTTTTCATCAGCTGTGAGTCCAATAGGAATTGTTTTACTACCAAGAGGAGCAGAATTAATGATGCAAGGTAGAAAAAAAGAGTTGTCCTATTTATCAAGAAATTTAATTTTATCAACAATTCATCTTAGTTCATTATTCTTTTTCTTGTGGATGTTTAAAGGACCTCAAATACTTCATATTTGGCTTAATATAAATTTAAATGAACAAGTAATACTTACAATGATTGTTTCGTTAGCATTTCCCTTCTATATGATATATGAAGTTTTAAGGAATTTATTGGATGCACTCTCTTCAAAACCTTTAAATACATTAACACTTAGTGTTGCTCTATCTGTATTGCTCATTCTATACAAGATTCTTTCATCTTCTGATTTAATCAATAGTAGTATGTCATTAGCAATAGCTTCTGCTGCTTCACTAATTGTACTTGGAATTATGACAATTATTCTTGTGGTGCTTTTACTTCGTCCCCCATTTTTATTTAATGACCTAATTATTTTGTTAAAAACTTTTATTTTAACTTTATCGTTAGCTTTGTTAATGTGGGTTAATGATACAGTAATTGATATGCTTCACTTCAAGGATGAATTGATGATTGTAATAATTTCAAATTTTATTACAGGATTATTAACAATGATAATATTTATTTTTATATTATATCGTTGGAAGGTTGAATGGGTTCTCCCATTAATTCAACGCTTCTCTGTAATAAAAACTAAGAATTCATAAATAGTTTAAGGCATCTAGAGAGATAAGAAGTAGCGAAATCCGGTTCAAATATGAAATGAATCTGCCGGGCACTTAACTTAAGTTGTTGTTGCTTTATGAAGACTATTGATTCTCAAAAAGGTAAGCAAATGAATCTGGGAGGATCTTAATGAAGCTTAGAATAGGCATAATATTCGGTTCTATTACTTACGTTTTTTTATTAAGCTGGGCATATGCACAAATTTTATCTCCTAGATATGGTTACATGGGTTTTAATATAAAGGAGCCTTCTTTTTTTTCAATTACTTGTATGTTTATTGCCATATTACCATCTTTTTGGGTACCGGTCAGTCTTTTAAGGCCATCACAAATTGTTTATTTGTTTCTTTATGTTATAGTATTTATTCCTGTTCAAATAATTCCTTTTAATGTGACTTCTATAGAACATAGCCAAATATTTATTTTTGAGTTTTGTTTATTAATTGCATTTATGTTTCTATCATTTATATACAAGATGCCCTTGTTGACTATCAAGCAAATGAGTATACCTAGACATTATTTCTGGATAATAATTTCCATTACGATTTCGTTATTTTATGCGTATATCATCTATGTCTTTGGAATTCAGTTTAATATTGTATCTTTAGATGATGTATATGGGGTTCGGAATATTTATAAGACTTCACTAGCAAATTATGGGAGATTACCAATCTATATTATCAGTTGGCAGTCAAATATATTAAACCCATTTTTAATTGCATATGGATTAATCAACAAAAGAATAACTCCAGTCATAATAGGTATTGTTGGTGACTTAATGATATACTCTATAACTGGATTTAAAAGTGTTCTTTTATCAGGTCTACTAATATTTGCCCTTTTAATTTCAATACAATATAAAGGTAAGTTTATGGGTGTTTTTATGGTGTGGGGTGCAAATCTGTTGAGCGTCCTTTCGATAATAACATATCTTTGGTTCCAGAATGTTTATTTATTTTCTTTGTTTGTAGAAAGAACAATAGGAATACCTGGTCTTCTAACAGCTTATTATTTTGAGTTTTTTTCACAGCATCCTAAATATTATTTAAGTTACAGTATTTTTAGTTTTTTTATACAATCTCCATATGATTTTGAACCTGCAAGTTTAATTGGGTATATTTATTTTGGAGATTCAAACGTTTCTGCGAACGCTAATTTATGGGCGGATTCATATGCAAATTTCGGCTATTTAGGTCTATTTGTTATAACTGCTTTACTTGGGTTTGTTTTTTGGCTGTTTGATAGTATTGCATGTGATAAAGATACACGGTTAGTTACTTTAATGCTAGGAGTACCCGCACTAACACTCTCAAATACATCTCTACTAACTGCACTTTTAAATGGAGGAATTGGATTAGCCCTTCTGCTTACATTGATTATTCCAAATAAAAGATTATAAACAGGTTAATAATGGGGGGTTAATTTTGAATAATATCAAAGTTGTTCATTTCTCAACAGTTCATCAGCCTTATGATATTCGAATATTTCACAAAGAATGTAAGACACTCGCCAAATATGGATATCAAGTAATTTATATTGTGCCGGCGGAAAAAGATGAAAGTATTGATGCTGTTTATATAAAGGCATTAAAAAAGCCTAATAAAAGATGGGAACGATTTACAATTACCTATATGAGGTTGCTAATAGCGGCGCTCAAAGAAAAAGCGATAATTTACCATTTTCATGACCCGGAACTAATACCATTAGGGCTGTTATTAAAAATGTTTGGAAAAAGAGTTATATATGATGTACATGAGGACATGCCCCGAGATATACAATTAAAAGAATGGATTCCAAGGCCCTTTCGAAAAATAGTAGCATGCTTATTTGAAAAATTTGAGAATTTTTCTGCTAAACGATTTGATACGGTAGTAGCTGCTACACCGGTTATTTGCAACCGTTTTTCACTTCAAGGTTGTGAAGCTGTAAATATTAACAATTATCCAATAAATGGTGAGTTACACAGCCCAGGTGTACGTTGGGAAAGTAAAGAGAGCTCCGTTTGTTATGTAGGTGGAATCAATGGAATACGTGGATTATTTAATATGATTGAGGCGGCTGAATTAGCAGATGTAATGTTAATACTTGGAGGAGAATATTTTTATGAAGATGAGAGATTAAAAGCAATGGGAATGTCTGGTTGGAATAAAGTAGTAGAACTAGGACATTTGAATAGAAAAGAGGTTGCTGATACTTTAAATCGCTCAATGGCTGGTTTAGTTGTGCTTAATCCTATTAAAAGTTTTATTGATTCACTACCGATTAAATTATTTGAGTATATGTCAGCAGGTATACCCGTTATAGCATCTGACTTCCCTATTTGGAAGGAAATTATTACAGATAGTCAGTGCGGAATTTGTGTAGACCCCTTGAATCCTAATGATATCGCAAATGCTGTTAAATGGATCATTAGCCATCCTTTGGAGGCCGAAAAAATGGGGAACAATGGAAGACTGGCTATTCAGGAAAAATACAATTGGGATATAGAGTCAAAAGTACTATTAGGTGTTTACAAGGAGTTGAGCGTTTAATGTGCGGAATTACTGGAATTATTATTCAAAAACAATACAATCGAGATATTGAACATATGTTATTAAACGCTCAGAAGGTCCAAGGACATCGTGGCCCAGACTCGCAGGGATTTGTAATAAAAGATTTAAATAATTGGAAAGTAGGATTTGGTCACCAACGTTTATCTATCCTAGATCTTTCAAATATGGGCGACCAACCAATGTGTTTTAAGCAAGAATTTGGGTCCATTATATACAATGGGGAGGTCTATAATTATAAAGAATTGAAATTAGAATTAGAGCAACTTGGCCATAGGTTTAAAAGTGATACGGATACAGAAGTTGTTCTTACTGCTCTTAATCATTGGGGGCCACTTGAAGCACTTAGTAAGTTTAATGGGATGTGGGCCTTTGCTTGGTTAGATCCCCAAAATAATCGACTTATACTTGCTAGAGACAGAGCTGGTGTTAAGCCTCTCAATTATTATCTATATAATAATCAATTGTATCTTGCTTCAGAGGTAAAAACAATTTTAGAGATGGCCCCCAATAAATTTACGCTTAATAATCAATTAATAGGTGAATATTTAGTTCAATCATTATTAGAAACAACGACAAATACCCTATTTGAGGGAATAAAAAAAATACCAGCTGCTCATTTTTGTGAGATTGACCTGTCTACAGATAATATTAAACTTGATATAAAGCCTTATTGGACAATTACTACTGATGTGTATCATTTCTATTCAGAAGAAAAATTAATAGAGGAAATTCGTGAGTTATTCATAGATGCGGTTCGTCTACGTTTACGAAGCGATGTTCCAGTAGGGGTCTTACTCTCAGGGGGAATCGATTCCTCTTCAATTGCCGCAGTTATGCAACAAGTATTGGGGAGAAATTCCGAACTTAATTTACTATCGGCAGTTAGTACAGATGCTCGTTATGATGAATCAAAATTTATAAATATTATGGGAAAACATTTAAACCGTGATGTTCACAAAGTAGTTTTAGATTTTCACCCTAATCGAGCATTTGATTATTTAGAGGAAGTCTGTTGGTTTAATGACGAACCAGTTGGTAGTTTTTCAAATGTCGCGCATTATTTATTGATGAAGCAGGCAAGTGAACAGAATATAAAAGTAATTTTAAGCGGGCAGGGTGCCGATGAACTACTCTGCGGTTACAAAAAATACCTTGGATTCTATATTCAATCTTTAGTAAACCAAGGTAGATACATCGAAGCGGGTAAAACATTGGGATCGTTTTATAAACAAGGAACGATATTAAGTCAATTCAATATACAAGAAGCTAAGCGTTATATGCCACAATATTTAAAGCCAAGGGAGTTAGATATACGGGGGGAAAGCCTCGAACACTATATGCCAAAGTTTGTTGGCTTAACTTCTGGTATGACAGTTATTGAACGGCAGGCGCTTGATATTAAACATTTCTCAATACCAGTACTTACTCATTATGAAGATCGAATGTCAATGGCGTGGTCTCGAGAAGTTCGTGTGCCTTTTTTAGATTATAGATTAATTGAATTATTGAATTCAGTTCCTACTGAATTCAAACTAAAAAAAGGATGGACTAAATATATATTCCGTAAAGTTATGGAGCCAATGCTGCCCCCAGAAATTACATGGAGAAAAGATAAGCAGGGATTTATCAATCCGGAAAGCGAGTGGTTAAAGAAGGAATTGAGAATTGGAGTTCTAAAGTACTTTGGCCAAGAAAGTTTAATGTTTAAATATGGTCTGGTGAATAGAGAAAACCTTATGAAAAAATACGAATTATACTGTAAACAACCTTACAGTGGCGGAAACATATGGTTTAAGGATATATTTAATCCTCTAGCATTGGAGATTTGGCTAAGAAAGTTTGAAAAACATTTAGCGTAATATTATATGAATATTAAGTGCAATTATTTTCAAACAAAAATAAACTAAGCTTGTTGTCTTTCAGAACTTGATATAACAGCCTAATGAGGATGAAAAATATGAACGAAGTCCAAAAAATTCAAGAACGTTATAAGAGAAGAAATGATATTAATGAGGAAAGCTTATATTCTTTTTTAAATCCTGAGGTTTATTTCAGTCAGCAGGAAAAAGAACGTGCACTAATACGTTGGATCAAATATTCGAAGCTGTTACCTATCTCAGAAGTGAAATTACTTGAAGTTGGTTGTGGCTCGGGAGGGAATTTATTGCAATTTATTAAGATTGGTTTTTCTCCTGAGAATTTGGTAGGGAACGAATTGTTGGAAGAGCGCTGTAAACATGCTAGACATTATTTGCCTGAAGCTGTTAGCCTAATACTAGGCGATGCATCAAATTTAGATCTTAAGGAAAGCTCCTTTGATGTTGTCCTTCAATCAACAGTATTTACATCAATATTAGACTATGAATTTCAACAAAAACTTGCAAAACACATGTGGTCTTTAGTTAAGCCCGGTGGTGGGGTATTATGGTATGATTTCGTTTATAATAATCCCAATAACAGTGATGTAAGAGGAGTTTCGGTTAGTAATATACAAAAACTATTTCCGGATGGGAAAATAAAAACTTGGAGATTAACTTTAGCACCGCCTATTAGCAGGAGAGTTACAAAACTTCATCCGAGCATGTACTCCATCTGTAATTTAATTCCCTTACTAAGAACGCACGTGCTATGCTGGATACAAAAAACAAACTGAGATAAGAAAATATTACATGGATAATTGGAGTAGTAGAATGAAAATATTATTTTTAACTCAATATTTCCCTCCGGAAGTCGGCGCTCCGCAAAATCGAATATTTGAATTGGCTAAACTACTTGTTAAGAAAGGACATAGCGTAACAGTATTGACAGGAATGCCCAATTACCCAGCAAACGAAATATTTGAGCGTTATCGGGGCAAACTCATTTCACAAGAAACAATGGACGATATTCGTGTGATAAGGACGTGGCTGTATGTAAGCAAAAACTCAGGCTTCATTCCTAGGCTTATGAACTATTTTTCATTTACAATATCATCGGTTTTATTTGGTGGCTTTATTATTAAGCAGCAAGATATAGTGATAACAGAATCTCCACCTTTATTTCTAGGAATGTCTGGTTACATAATGAGCAAATTAAAGAAGGCGAAGTTTGTTTTTAATATTTCTGATTTATGGCCAGAATCAGCTATAAAGCTTGGTGTATTGCATAATAAGTTGCTAATTAAACTATCAACATGGCTGGAAGAGTTTTGTTACAAAAAAAGTGCGTTAATAACAGGCCAAACACAAGGGATCAATGAAGATATAAATAAGAGAGGATTCAAGAATACTTATTTGCTTACTAATGGAGTTGATACTAACTTATTCCGTAGCCAAAATCAAAACGATGAAGTACAGACTGAACTGGGAGTTAAGAATAAATTCTCAGTATGCTATGCGGGAATTATTGGAATCGCTCAAGGCCTGGATGTTATATTGGAAACTGCTCATATTTTAAGAGAGTATGATAACATAGAGTTCCTAATGATTGGAGAAGGTCCCGAAAAGGCTAGACTCCTTGATAAAGCAAGGCGAATGCAGCTTGCCAATGTTCGATTCATAGCACTTCAACCTAAATCTAAGATGCCGTCTCTTATTGCTTCTATGAGTGCGACTATAGTACCACTTAAAAAAATAGATCTATTTAAAGGTGCACTGCCCTCGAAAATGTTCGAGGCTCTCGCTTCTGAGCTACCCATTATTTTAGCGGTAGATGGTGAAGCAAAAAAATTAATAGAACGATCCGGTGGGGGAATGGCTGTAGAACCAGAAAATGCAGTTGAAATAGCTAATGCAGTTTTGAAGCTATACAATGATCCAAAATTTAAAGCGGAGATGGGTAAAAAGGGTCGGGAATATGTAATAAAAAATTATTCTAGAGACACCATCGTTGATAACTTTGAAAAAAAATTACTAGAGTTAATATAAATTCAGCTAATTAGTAGGTGTGACTATGTTTTTTGTAATTAAACGGACGTTTGATATTGTTTTATCAGCGGCTGCAATAATTATGCTGCTGCCTGTATATATAGTTATTTGTATAACAATAAAACTAGATTCTAAAGGTCCCGTAATTTTTAAACAGATTAGAGTCGGAAGATACAATCGTCTGTTCTATATTTATAAATTTCGTACTATGGTCACAGATGCAGAAAAGTTAGGCAAACAAATTACTATCGGAGTGGATCCGCGTATTACCAAAACAGGGCATTTTCTCAGGAAGTACAAACTGGATGAGTTACCGCAGTTATTCAATGTTCTCAAAGGGGATATGAGTTTTGTAGGTCCAAGACCTGAAGTGCCGCGTTACACAGAACTTTATACAGATGAACAAATGCGTGTACTTCATACTAGACCAGGTATAACCGACTACGCCTCAATTAAGTACAGTGATGAAAGCTCGATTTTAGACAAGAGTGAAGATCCGGAAAAAACATATATTGAGGAAATAATGATTGATAAACTTAACCTCAACTTACACTACATAGAAACAAGATCACTGTGGGTTGATATTAAAATTATCATAGCAACGTTACTAAAAATAGTAAAGGTGGGGTAAATATATGAAAGTGCCTATGCTAGATCTTACCATCCAATATAGTCAACTCAAACTTGAAATCCAAGATGCGCTAGAAGCAGTAATGAGTACCAGTCATTTTATCTTAGGGCCTAATGTCAAGAAACTAGAAGCAGATATAGCTGAATACAGTCAAGTAAAGTATGGAATCGGTGTAGCCAATGGCAGCGACGCTTTGCATATTTCTTTAATGGCATGCGGAGTAGGGCCGGGGGATGAAGTTATCACCACGTCATTTACTTTTTTTGCTACGGCGGGCGCAATTGCAAGAATTGGAGCGATACCTGTCTTTGTAGATATTGATCCAGTAACGTTCAATATTGACCCATCACTTATTGAAGAAAAGATAACAAGTAAAACAAAGGCTATTATTCCAGTTCATTTGTATGGTCAGACAGCGGACATGGACCCTATTTTGGAGATTGCGAAAAAGTATAGGTTATACGTTATTGAAGATGCTGCACAAGCAATTGGTTCAGAATACAAAGGTAGAAAGGTTGGTGAGTTCGGAGATACATGCTGTTACAGTTTCTTTCCAACAAAAAATCTGGGTGCTTACGGCGATGCAGGAATGATAGTTACGAATAATGCTGAGTTAGCCGAGAAAATCAGTGTGATTCGTGTTCATGGTAGCAAGCCTAAGTATTATCATCACGTACTAGGGTATAACAGTCGTTTGGACGAAATGCAGGCTGCTATTCTAAATGTTAAATTTCCACATTTAGATGACTGGAGTCGCCTAAGGAGGGAAAAGGCAGCAAATTATACAGAGCTGTTGAATGAGCAAGTCTCAAATAGTAAAGTTCAAACACCTGTTGAGGCTGAAGGCCATCATCATATATACCATCAATATACGCTTCGCGTTAAAAGACGTGATGAGCTTCAATCTTTTTTACAAGAACAAGGGGTCTCAACCATGATTTATTATCCAAAACCTTTACATCTTCAGCCGGTATTTTCGGAATTGGGTTATAAAGAAGGGGATCTTCCGCATACAGAAAAAGCTGCGGAGGAAGCAATATCATTACCAATTTTCCCTGAATTAACAACCGAACAACAGCAATATGTTGTAGCGAAAATTGCTGATTTTTATAAGGAGAAATAACATGAATAAGATTGTAACTATAGTAGGTGCAAGGCCGCAGTTTATAAAAGTTTCCCCAGTATCCCAAGTATTGCGAGAATCCTATAAAGAAATATTAGTAAACACGGGGCAACATTATGATTATAAAATGGCAGGGGTTTTCTTTGATGAACTTGGTATTCCGAAACCAGATTATGATTTAGGGATAGGTTCGGGGAGCCATGGGCAACAAACGGGGGAAATGCTCAAGAAAATTGAGGAGGTCCTGTTAGAGCAAAGACCCGATGGAGTATTAGTATACGGTGATACGAACTCTACTCTGGCTGGGGCACTAGCCGCCAGCAAAATGCATATACCTCTATTCCATATCGAAGCAGGTCTTAGAAGTTTTAATAAAAAAATGCCGGAGGAAGTAAACCGTGTTCTAACGGATCATATTTCAGATATGCTATTTTCTCCAACTGAAACTGCTGTAAACAATCTTAAGGCGGAGAATATATCTGACCATGTATATTTGGTCGGGGATGTTATGTATGATGCTGTCGTTAATCATTCCACATTAGCGGAAGAGAAATATGCTGTCTCACAATTTGGGGTAAATGAAAAAGGGTATTACTTAGCAACGATTCACCGAGCAGAGAATACGGATGATCCTTTAAGATTATCGGCTATTATAAAGTCGTTCCTCCAGTTGGAAGAAGATGTGATTATTCCTATACACCCGCGAACTGAAAAATATATAAATGAGCTGGGTTTATTCAAACAAATTAATGAGTCAAAACATATTAAACTAATTCAACCTGTGTCATATTTAGAGATGTTAATTTTGGAAAAATACGCAAAAGGCATCATTACAGATTCAGGTGGAGTTCAAAAAGAAGCTTATTTTGCTAAGGTACCTTGCTACACGATTCGTGATCAAACGGAATGGGTTGAGACAATACACTGTGGCTGGAACCGATTAGTAGATCCAATAAAGATGGATTTGAGTGAGATTTTACAAAAGGGACATAAATCAATATATAAAGAAAATCTTTATGGTGATGCTAAGGCCTCAAACAAAATTGTAGCTCGTATAAACGATTTCTTTAAGTGAGGGAGATTCCAATGTATCCTGATTCTCTTGTAATAGGTAAAAATGCTGTGATAGGTGAACATGTCGAGTTTGGTGAGCATGTAACCATTGGTCATAATGTTGTCATTTATGATGGTTGTAAGATTGGAAGCTACACGATAATTCAGGATAACGTTGTCATTGGTAAGCAACCGACAAGGGCCAAGAACTCAATATTGCCAGACGTTAATAAGCTTCCCCCGACGATTATAGGAAGTGGTTGCACTATTGGTACTTCTGCTATTATTTATGCCAATGCTGAATTGGCTAATGATGTGTTTGTGGCAGATTTGGCTACCATTCGCGAGCGTGTATCGATTGGTGAGAGAACTATTGTTGGTCGTGGTGTTGCTGTTGAGAATGATTGTACCATCGGTCTAAAGTGTAAGCTAGAAACTAATAGCTACATCACGGCTTATTCCACGTTAGGCGATTATGTATTTATAGCTCCCTATGTTGTTACGACTAATGATAATTACATGGGGCGTACGAAGGAACGATTAACTAAGTTTAAAGGTGTAACCGTAAGAACGGGCGGTCGTATTGGTGCTAACTCAACAATCTTACCAGGCAAAGTAATTGAGGAAGATGGGGTTGTTGCAGCAGGTAGTGTTGTTACTAGAAATGTAATATCACGTGAATTGGTTGTTGGGTCACCTGCTAAATTTTTAAGAGAAGTACCAGATGATCAATTACTAAAGAACCAATAAAGCACCACAGATAAAATGAAGTGAAGGTAGGTATATTTATGTCATCTTTTTTACCATTTGCATTGCCAGATATCGGGGAAGAAGAAATTGCTGAAGTTGTTGATTCGTTACGTTCTGGATGGCTGACAACTGGTCCCAAGACTAAAAGGTTTGAGCAAGACTTTGTCGATTTTCTAGGGGGAAATGTCGAAGCAATTTCGGTAAATTCTGCAACTTCTGGATTACATCTTGCGTTAGAGGCTATAGGTGTAGGTCCTGGCGATGAGGTGATTACAACCCCGTATACCTTTACAGCTACAGCAGAAGTAATTCGCTACTTGGGAGCGGATCCTATTTTTGTTGATATTGATTCTACAACGTTCAACATAGATCCGAGTAAACTTGAAGCGGTGATTACTCCGAGAACAAAAGCAATTATTCCAGTTCATTTTGCAGGACTGTCTTGCGACATGGATCCAATTATTACAATAGCTAGAAAGCATGGATTAAAGGTAGTTGAAGATGCAGCACATGCTATGCCGACAACTTACAAAGGTGATCTAATCGGCACACTCAAGACTGATGTTACTGTATATAGCTTCTATGCCACCAAAACGATTGCGACCGGTGAAGGTGGAATGATAATCACTCGAGATAGTAAGATAGCTGAGAGATGTAAGGTCATGCGATTGCACGGAATAAGTAGGGATGCATTTGATCGATATACATCAACGAAACCATCATGGCAATATGAAATTGTTGCGCCTGGTTATAAATACAATATGACAGATTTGGCGGCTTCTCTGGGAATTCATCAACTTAAGAAAGTTAGGATGTTCCAACAGAAGCGAAAAAAAATGGCCGAGTTGTATGATCAAGAGCTTGCTAAATTACCTATAGTTCTGCCGCCCAAGGCGTTGAGAAATGATATCCACGCTTGGCATCTCTATGTTATTAGATTGGCTGAAACTACCATTAGCCGTGATAGTTTCATAGAGAGAATGGCGTCATGTGGGATTGGTTGTAGTGTTCATTTCATTCCTTTGCATTTGCATCCATATTGGCGTGACACGTACTCGTTATCACCAAGCGATTTTCCAAATGCATTATCATCTTATGAGAAGACAGTAAGCTTGCCCATATATACGAAGATGAATGAAGAAGATCAATACAGGGTTATTGATTCAGTCAGGGCGATTTTATCATAGGAAGAATGGAACTATGGTTGGAGGTGCACGGTGAAACACAAGAAAATTAAAAAAGTATTACTTGGGTCGGTAGCAGTACTTTTATTAATTACTTTGGTTGTCCTCGTGGTGCTAGATCAGTCCGTAAATTACATATTAAAATCAATTTCACCTAGAATAGGCATCGAAACTAAAAACATTGGCACTGAGCAGCAAGGGACTAATCTATCTATACAATCGGAAAACCAACAAATAAATGATAAGCCTACAAAAGCTCAGTCCCAACAACAGACGAACATACCGCAAGACGCGACTACAAATACGAATCAAAGCCTATCACCACGTGTAGAGACTAAGCAAAAAGTTGCTGGCAGTCTAAAAACTTCGCTAGAAGAGAATGTTGATAAAGCGAAGATTAACGGTGAAAAAGGGATTGAAGGCACAGATCAAAAGGAGGAGTACATATCGGATATATCGCTACAAAAAACTAAAGAAGCACAAGAAAGTATGTCAGTTAAGGAGAAGGCAGTTGTTATAAGTGTGTTATTAAAGAAACTAAGCGCAGAAGATATTAATTATTTCATGAAAATATCAGCTGATGGTATAACTGATGATGAAAAAGGTGAAGCAAAAAAACTGTTTTTGAAAAAACTTACAGAAAATGAATATAATCAGCTAATATCAATAGCTGCTAAATATGGTTTGAGTCAGGGTGAAAGGTATAAGGATTCGAAATAATTCCATAAGAACAATTCTCCAACACAGGCGGCCTGATAGCAAACAGAACATGTGGGAGGGGATGAAACTTTTGATAGAATTAAAGAATATATCTAAAGAAGTACTAGAAGCGGGGCTTAATATACCCATACTTCGAAATATTGATTTATCTATCGCAAAGGGCGAATTCGTATCAATTATGGGTCCATCCGGTTCAGGGAAATCTTCACTTATGAATATATTGGGGTCACTTGATGTTCAAACATCGGGAGAATACCTATTTGAAGGATTCAATATACGAAGGTTGAATGGAAGACAACTGGCGGATTTTAGAAATCAAAGACTAGGGTTTGTATTTCAATCCTTCATGTTGATTCCACGGTTAAGTGTAAAAGATAATGTGGAAGTTCCTCTCCTCTATTCTACATATAATAAAAAAGAAAGAACCCGTAGGATTGAAAAAGCTCTGGAGCAAGTAGGCATGGTCCATAAGGCGAAAGAACCGATAATTAATTTATCGGGAGGCCAGAAGCAGAAGATTGCAATAGCTAGAGCCATTATAAATGATCCCGATCTCCTGTTGATCGATGAACCTAGTGGGAATTTGGATTCAGAGTCGAAGGATGAAATACTCGACATCTTCAAATCTTTAAACTCTAAGGGGAAAACTATCGTCTTAGTAACCCACGATCCTGAAGTGGCACAAGTAGGCAAACGGATTCTAATTTTAAAAAATGGTTGTTGGGCGCAATCCATGAAGGGAGTTGAAGTGTTTTGAGACCCCTTCGAGCTTTAATCATATCCATGCGAGGCTTATGGAGCTATCCTACTCGCACATGGCTTGCTGTTCTGGGTATTATGATTAGTACTTTGCTTATAGTATTCTTATTGTCGGTTCTTTACAATTTCAAAAGTAGTCTTGTAGGGCAAGTAGAGAGTGTTGGCGTACAGCAAATTATTGCAGCACCGGGCAAGCTGTTGAATAGCGGCAAAACCATAAGCCAGGCGAACTTATCGAGTCTCTTATCATTTGCCTCTGTTACGAGTACCCTTACTTATAAGGATGCTATAGATGTAAAGGAGAAGCTACCGGAGGTAGTAGGAGCAGCACCTCAAATTGAAACAGTTACCCATATGACTTGGGCTAGTAAAAGTGTAGAGACGATGTATACAGGTACTACTCCTGACTATTTAGGCATGTTTTCCCTACAGTTGGAGGAGGGAAGGTTCTTTACAGAAGAAGAAAATAAAGATGAAGTACCGGTAATCGTACTTGGACAAACAGTAAAGCAACTGCTGTTTGAGAATAAGAGTGCCTTAGATCAAAAGGTAAAAATCAAGGGGATTGATTTTACAGTAATTGGGGTATTAAGGGGAAAACAGCTTATTGGGTTTAACTTTGATGAGCGCGCCTATACAGGCTACCCGATGGTTTCTAATTCCGCGAATCTCAAGAATGCTTCAATGATATTCTTTGCATTTCAATCAACAGGACCATTGGATACTCTAAGAGATAAGATAGCTAATGTAATGATTCCTAACCATGGGGGCATTCAGGACTTCGGCTTGCTAGCCGCCGACGGGGCTATAAATATCATCAACACCATCGCCGACCTAGTCACAGCCATAGCAGTAGGAATCACCGGAGTTTCCTTCCTAGTCGGAGGAATCGGCATTATGAACGTAATGCTGCTTACAGTTAAGGAACGTACCCGCGAAATTGGAATTCGCAAAGCGGTAGGCGCCAGATGGTGGGATATACTGCTGCAGTTCCTTATGGAAGCGACGTATATCAGTGTCTTGGGATGCGTCCTTGGATTAGCCGGTTCATACGGGCTATTGCGACTCCTTCACAGCTTCTTCCCTGTACTATCAGCAAAATTTCCATTGGAAATGATTCTATGGTGTTTGTTGTTCTCAGTCGTTCTAGGGATTCTATTCGGCATTTCACCTGCGATAAAAGCATTGAGAATTAAACCAATAGATGCATTGCGGTATGAGTAAAGGCTTATGGTTAGAGGGCAGGTTTTTCAAAAGCAATAAACTTAAGGAGGGGACATCATGAAGAAACCATATTTTATAGCAACCATGATTGTCGGCCTTCTTGTTATTACTGGCTGCTATGACAAGTCTAAGCCTTCCGAATTATCACAACAACCACCAGGTGAGTCAAAAGGGAAAGTAGAATCAGCGGCACCGACAACTGTTCCAGCCCCTCCATCAGAGTTGAAGCAAACGGATGGAACTCCTCCTGTGTCTACTAATACATCAACTAATAACGGCAAGGCTGCAGATGCGGAGAAAACTCCTACTCTTACAGAGCCGGAGGCCAATAAGCAAAAGGAAACGATGTCGAAACTGCAAGAAGAGAAGAATAAAGTCGAAAAGACCGACGAAAGTAATACACGGAATAAGCCTGAAGCTCCGTCCGAAGGAAGTCAGGCACAGCCTGTGAAGCAAGAGGATAGCGCCGCGGTAACTGTAGAAACAGTTAAAGGCAAATATAACGGTCAGCTTCTGCAGCTTAAAGATTATTATGTGGGTAAATTGCAGACACAGTTGAATCAAGCGACACAAGCGAAGAAAAGCGGACAATCCAATACGGAGATATTTAACAGTTATTCTCAGCAAATAGGGGCCTTGCATGAAGAATCACAAGCCAAGCTTAATCAGATCCTGCTTCAAATGAAAAATGAGCTTCTTGAGAAAAATTTGTCAACGGATAGTGTGAACGAGTTCAGAGCTACATTTTATACAGAAGTGGATAAGGCAAGAGAGAGTTTTACAGAGCAAGCCAAAAGCCAGCTCGTAAAATAATAGATAGATACCTTAGTACTAAAGTAATAGATAGATTGGCATCAAGTAATTAGGGTGGTAAAATAATCCTTAGCCAATCTTTTTCAAAGGTTTCCGGCGTTTTTTGATATACCATTGCTTTTCTTCGGGATCGTATAACAATTGTGTGCCAAATAGTTCTAATGGGGTCCATATACGTTTGAGTGTGAGTAATGGCATGTTTTCAGCTCCTTGTCGCAAAATTCAATAGGTTAATAGTACTAGTATAACATGTATTTGCTGTTTTTTATGGTTTGTTTTGTTATTTTTATAATTATGAGGGGGAATTAAAGTGTTTCGTAAAATGAAATTATGGTGCGCATCAACTATGCTTTTGTTAGGAGCGGTAAGTCCGGTTTATGCAGAGCAAACTCCAACTCCGATCGAGGTATATTATGCTCCTTTGCAATTCGTGATAGATAATGATGTGTTCGCACCGCATGCTGATCAAAAGGGCTTTATTTATGAAGGCAGCACTTATGTGCCATTAAGGTTTATCTCGTATTCTCTTAAAAAAGCGGTTCGTTGGGATGGAGATACCTACACGGTCACAGTGGAAGAGCCGAGTACGACAGATCTCGTATCCATCAACGATTACAATGTAAATACAAAGGTACATGGTGCTGTCTCTAGCCAACCCGCAGATACATCTAGTTTAAACTCGACACAAATTGCGGCTTATAAAGAGAAAGTCAATTACATATTTGATGGTAAAAGTAAAGAGATTGGTGCTGATCTGCCAGGATTCATATATGAGGGTTCATTGTACGTGCCGCTGCGTTTTTTCTCTGAATCGGTAGGGAAAAAGATAGAGTGGGATGCGAAAACATATACAGTCTCAGCAAAAACACAAGAAGGCCCTAAGACAGAACCAGAGCCGGCTAAGCCAGATGATACGACAGTAACTACACCTGTAGTCACTGGTGGTGGCGGAGGAGGAGGCGGTGGTGGAAGCCGAGGCGGTAGCTCATCAGGCGGTTCGTCCAACCCAGTTGCTGAAGCTCAAATTGAAGGCAAGCTGAGAGCTTTGGAAAATAGCTGCAGTGCGGAATTGCAGGCTGTGTTAGATCAATATCTTAATAAAACTATCGACAAGGAAACTGCGATAAGTGAAGCCTCGAAAAAAGTAAGTGGATGCACGACTCAGTTCAAAAGTATTCTGAGCGAGGGTAGGAGCTTGGGAATAAGTGAATCTGTTTTGAATAGCTATCAAGCTCATTTTGACCAGGTTCAAGCGGATGCATATATGGCGCTTTTAAAGAAATACGGTAAATAAAACGGTAGGCAAGGGCCCTTTTCTCGGGGCTCTTTACTTTGTTAAGGGTAAGATCAGCAACCCCTAAAATTGAATGCAATTTCATCAGAAGAACCTGGATTAAAAACTTTTCTTATATAGGGACATTTTGTATATAATATAAGAAATTGCACAAAAAGCAGCATCAAATATAGTTAAAACTTAATTGAATTATTATGCTTTTAAATGTATAATAATACATAGTTTGCATGTGGAGGGAACGGATATGTCTACAAAATTAAGAGCGGCAATTATCGGATCAACGGGGTATGGTGGGGTCGAGCTGATTCGGCTGCTGCTGTCACACCCTAATGTCGAGATCACATCGGTGATTTCCTCGTCGAGTGCTGGAGCGCCTATAGCGGATGGATACCCGCATTTGAATCAAATTATGCTGGATAAGCTGGATGGCATCGATATTGATGAGATTAAGCAGAAAGCGGATGTTGTATTTATAGCGGCTCCTCATGGCGTTGCTATTGAATTGGCTCCTAAACTGTTGGACGCAGGCTTGAAGGTCATCGATATATCAGGGGATTTTCGTTTGCAATCAGGTGAGGTTTACGAGAAATGGTATAAACATAAAGCGGCAGATCCTGCATATGTGGAGAAAGCGGTGTATGGGTTGTCGGAGGTTTTTGCCGATGAAGTACGGGGCTCAGATTTTATTTCCAATCCAGGCTGCTTCCCGACTGCAACGCTGCTCGGTTTAGTACCGCTCATAAGCAATGGTTGGGCTGATTTGTCATCCATTATCATTGATTCGAAAACAGGCGTATCCGGAGCGGGTAGAGGTTTAAATCTGTCCTCTCATTATTCGGAGGTTAACGAGAACTTATCGGCTTATAAAGTAAATAAACACCAGCATACACCTGAAATTGAGCAAGTGCTGAGTCGTGTAGCTGGGGAAGAAGTGGTGGTCACTTTTACGACACATTTGGTGCCTATGACTCGGGGGATTTTATCGACGATGTATGTTAATCTGAAGGAGAAGCATACAGAGGATGAAATTCTGGAGATGTTCAAGCAATATTATGAAGGACGCCGGTTTGTACGGATTCGTTCAAAGGGGAAATGGCCTGCTACGAAAGAGGTATGGGGCTCCAACTATTGTGATATCGGTGTTTCGTTGGATGAGCGTACAGGGCGTTTAACTGTAATTTCAGTAATCGATAACGTAGTAAAAGGTGCTGCCGGTCAAGCGGTTCAAAACTTGAATCTGATGATGGGCTGGGACGAAGGAGCCGGATTGGCTTTCACTCCGGTATATCCTTAAATAATATAGATGCAACGGCGTATGTTTAAAAAGGCAGCTTTCAAAAAGCGATAAAAACTTTTTAAACAACTTCTAATGGGTGAGGAGAAGATGAAGGTGAAGGATCAATTTACGGTTGTACCGGAAGGTACAATCACCACGCCAATAGGCTTTCGTGCAGGGGGACTGCACTGCGGGTTGAAGAAGACGAACCGATTCGATCTCGGAGTGATCGTATGTGAGGTTCCAGCGCAGGCAGCGGGCGTGTACACGCTGAATTCATTTCAGGCGGCACCGCTGCGCGTGACGCAGGAGAGCATCGCTGTAGACGGCAAGCTGCAAGCGATGCTGGTCAACAGCGGCAACGCCAACGCGTGCACCGGCCAGCAGGGCGAAGACGATGCGCGCATCATGCGTACCGCGGCAGCGGAAGCTTTTGGCGTAGCGGAGCACCACGTCGGCGTGACGTCGACAGGCGTGATCGGCGAGCTACTGCCGATGCCCAAGGTGTTGGGCGGCATTGATAAGCTGCCGACGCAGGTGAAAGTAGATGGCGGAGAAGACTTCTGCCAAGCGATTTTGACGACCGACCTCGTGCAGAAGATGACTTGCGTACGTCTGACCATTGGTGGGAAGACCGTACATATCGCTGGGGCGGCCAAGGGCTCAGGCATGATCCATCCTAACATGGCGACCATGCTTGGTTTTATGACAACGGACGCGAACATTGAGAGCGCTCAGCTGCAAAAGCTGTTGAACGGCGTAACGGACTCAACGTTCAATATGATTACAGTCGATGGCGACACAAGCACCAACGATATGGTTGTAGTGATGGCCAGCGGCTTGGCCGGCAATGACAGCCTAACTCCGGAGCATCCGGATTGGGCGGCGTTCGAAGAGGGCTTTAAATATGTCGGCGAATATTTGGCGAAAGCCATTGCACGTGATGGCGAGGGCGCAACGAAGCTGATCGAAGTAAGCGTGCTAGGCGCTGCTTCACAGGAAGCGGCTCGTGCCATCGCGAAGACGGTTATCGGCTCAAGCCTGGTGAAGACTGCTTGCTTCGGCGCTGATGCGAACTGGGGCCGCATTATTGCGGCGGTTGGCCGTTCCGGTCAGCCGGTTAACACCGAGACTGTCGATATCCGCTTAGGCGATAACGTGGTTCTCGAGCAATCGCGGCCTGTGAAGTTCGATGAGGAACGCGCAGCTGCCTACTTGAAGGGCGAGCTGGTTCAGATTGTGGTCAATCTTAACATGGGTAGCGAGTCGGCTACGGCTTGGGGTTGCGACTTAACTTATGATTATGTGCGTATCAACGCTGCTTACCGGACTTAAGACGGGTAAGGATAGGGTAGCAATAGCTTCTATATAAAGGTTATAAGGATTGGAAGGCTTAACACAAACGAGAACTCGAAGAAAGTAAACGACCCATTTCTTTCGCATGTTTAGCAGGAAAATCTCCCGTTAATAGTGGGACATTTGGGATCAATACCATAAATAACGGGAAATCCTCCAGCTAATACAGTCCTTTACGGTGTTTTTTATAATGAATGCTACATTTTGATGGAGCTTTTCCAGTTAATCTCCTTATTAACGATGTTAAGGCTGAATTAGCTGCAAAAATTCCAGTTAAATAGGATTTCTATGCAGGAGCACCTAATGTAGAGCGTGTCCCGAAGGGACGAAAGCGGCTGGTACCTGTTAAAGTATCTTAGCAGCATCAAACAAGTCTCCCACCCCAACCTAGCGGGTGTCCAGAGGGCGGAGCCCTTGGAACCCTCCCGGCGGGGAGGGCTTGGGTGGGGGAACATGAGTAGCATCAAACAAATCTCCCTCCCCAACATGGCGGGTGTCCAGAGGGCGGAGCCCTTGGGGCCCTCCCGGCGGGGAGGGTTTGGGTGGGGGTAAAAAAGATGAGTGCCATGTGTTTCGTCATGAAATGCGGCGGCAGTACGCTGGCCGCGCTTCCGGATTCTTTTTTCAGTGATATGAAACGGCTGCAGGATGAAGCTATTATACCGGTTATTGTGCATGGAGGCGGCCCGGCAATATCCGAAACGCTTGCCAAGCTGGGGATCGAGACGGAGTTTGTTAATGGTTTGCGCAAAACGAATGAAGCCGTGCTCGATGTGGTTGAAATGGTGCTAGCAGGCCAGATTAACAAAGAGATCGTGCGTAAAATACAGCTGTCGGGTGCGAAGGCTCTTGGTTTATCCGGTGTGGATGGGCATCTTATTCAAGCGGAGCCGGTACCAAATGCCCACGAAGTAGGTCTTGTAGGCGACGTAACAGGAGTGAATGCGGAGCTGGTTCAAGGTATTATCAAGATGGGCTATATGCCGGTCATTGCGCCAATTGGTTTGGGGACTGACGGCGGACAGCGTTATAACATTAATGCAGATACGGCAGCGGGAGCGGTTGCTTCGCAATTAGGCGTGGAGCGAATGATTGTGGTAACGGATGTTCCAGGCATTATGAAGACCGTTAATGGGGAGAAGAAGGTTTTATCCTCTGTAACCGTTCAGGAGATTGATGAAATGATCGAGAGCGGTGAAATCTACGGCGGAATGATACCGAAGGTTCGTGCAGCTGTACAATGCATTCAAGGCAAGGTGCGTGAAGTGATCATAGTGAACGGGGCGGAGCCGGAGGTGCTGAGCCGGGTTATCAAAGGCGCAGCGATCGGCACACGCATTGTGAAATAATTATAATAAGGAGTGATTCAAGCATGGGAGAGGGAGCTAGCTCACTGTTTCCGAATTATGGCCGTTATGCGTTGGCGTTCGTTAAAGGGGAAGGCAGCCGGTTGTGGGATGAGAATGGTAAAGAATACTTAGACCTCATGTGCGGACTAGCCGTTACTAATCTGGGCCATGCTCCCAAGCAGGTTACAGAACGCTTAAAAGAGCAGGTGGATACGCTCTGGCATACGAGCAACCTTTTTCATATTCCGAATCAGGAAAAGCTCGCTAAGCTTCTGACAGATAACAGCTGTGGAGACGCGGTGTTTTTCTGCAACAGCGGGGCTGAAGCGAATGAAGCGGCTATCAAATTAGCGCGTCGTTATTTTCAAAAAATTGTCGGCAAGCCCGATCAATACGAAATCATCACATTCCACCAATCTTTCCATGGACGGACTTTGGCGACATTGACAGCAACGGGGCAGGATAAGGTGAAGGAAGGCTTTGCACCTCTACCTGAAGGCTTTGTATACGCGCCTTATAATGATGCGGAAGCTTTGGAGAAGATGATCAGCTCGAAAACATGCGCAATTATGATCGAAATGGTGCAGGGAGAAGGCGGCGTTATACCGGCCGAGCCTGCTTTTATACAGAAGGTGGCAGAGCTTTGCGAGCAACGCGGTTTGCTGCTGATTGTCGATGAAATTCAGACAGGTATAGGTCGTACTGGAAAAATGTTCGCCTACGAAAATTTTGGCATTGAGCCGGACATTTTTACATTGGCAAAAGGTCTTGGCAGTGGTATGCCGATCGGCGCAATGCTTGGTAAAGAGAAGCTTCGTCAAGCTTTTTCAGCGGGTAGCCACGGCTCCACCTTTGGCGGCAACTATTTGTCTACAGCGGCTGGAATTGCTACTATGGAGACAATGCTTGAAGAGAAGCTGCCGCAGCGCGCTGAAGAGCTGGGTGGATATATCGTGAGCACATTAAACGCTAAATTAGCGGGTAATCCGTTGGTTAAGGAAGTACGCGGCTTAGGAATGTTGATTGGAATTGAGTGCACCCAGCCTGTAGCCGATCTGATCACTGTGATTCAAGAACAGGGCGTACTTGTTGTATCAGCAGGCCCGAACGTCATTAGATTAGCGCCAAGCCTTGTAATTGCCAAGGAAGATATAGACCGTGGATTAGAAGTAGTTTGCGCGGTGTTAAGCAAGCAAGCTGCCGCTGCGGTATAAGGAACTTTAGGAGCAAGAATGACCAGATAAAAATCCCGGATGAATATCTCATTCGTGCAGCAGTGGGTAGTCATTCTCCTTGAAAGACGTAACAGCAGCATGAAGGATATTCACGTAGGGCGAAAGGGGCGAGACTATTGGCAGAAACGGAAACAAAGCAGCAGCTGGCTGTTGAACTTAAAGGCAGAGACTTCCTCGGAATGTCCGATTTTTCGACAGAGGAGCTTCAGTATTTGATCGATTTGGCCATTGAGCTGAAAAGCAAGTTGAAAGCGGGCGAGACGTACCATCCACTTAAGGGGAAGACGCTCGGTATGATTTTTGAGAAATCCTCAACGCGTACACGTGTTTCGTTCGAAGTGGGAATGTATCAGCTTGGAGGTCAGGCTTTATTTTTAAGCAAAAATGATCTGCAGCTGGGTCGAGGCGAGACAGTTTATGATACTGCTCAAACCATGTCCCGTTATTTGGACGGCATTATGATTCGCACCCATGCTCATCGCAAGGTCATTGATCTGGCTAGAGGGGCGACAATTCCTGTTATTAATGGCTTGACTGAGCGTTCCCATCCATGCCAAGCTTTGGCGGATTACCAGACGATTCTGGAGCATAAAGGACGTTTGCGCGGGCTGAAGGTAGCTTACATCGGGGATGGCAATAACATGGTGCATTCCTTGATGATGGGTGCTGCGAAGCTTGGAATTGATTTTGCTGTGGCATCGCCACAAGGTTATGAACCGGATAAGCGGATTATCCAATCGACGCAGGATGTTGCGAATCAGAATGGGGCTAAGCTCTACGTGGGTTATGATCCTAAAGAAGCTATCGAAGGTGCGGATGTTGTCTACACGGATGTGTGGGCGAGCATGGGCTTTGAAGAAGAGCAGAAGGATCGCGAGCTCGCATTCCAGAACTTCCAAGTAAACGAAGAGCTGGTGAAGCTGGCGAAAAAAGATTATCTGTTCATGCATTGTTTGCCTGCACATCGCGGTGAAGAAGTGAGCGAGGGCGTCATTGATGGTCCGAATTCAATTATTTTCGACCAAGCTGAGAACCGTCTGCATGCTCAAAAGGCTATCATGGCAGCAATTATGTAAGTTATTCGGGATTATTTCAGACTAAAAGGAGACCAGTAAAATGGCAAAGCAAAAAATCGTACTCGCCTATTCAGGCGGTTTGGATACATCGGTTATTTTAAAATGGTTAAAAGAAACCTATGATGCGGAAATCATCGCATTCACGGCAGATATCGGACAAAGAGATGAGCTGGACGGACTGGAAGAAAAAGCTCTGGCTACCGGTGCTTCCAAAATTTACATCGACGATCTTCAAGAGGAGTTTGCTAAAGATTTCATCTACCCGATGTTTCAAGCAGGCGCTCTCTATGAAGGGCAATATTTGCTCGGCACGAGTATAGCTCGTCCACTTATTGCTAAGCGTATGGTTGAAATTGCTCGCTTGGAAGGCGCTACTGCAATCGCTCACGGCGCTACAGGCAAAGGAAATGACCAAGTTCGCTTCGAGCTGACAGCAGCTGCTTTGGCTCCTGAGCTGGAGGTTATTGCTCCTTGGCGTTTGGATGAGTTCCGCGAGTCGTTCCCGGGACGTGCGGAAATGATCGCTTATGCGGAAAAGCACGGCATTCCGGTAACCGCATCTGCTTCCAAGCCGTATTCGACAGACCGCAACCTGCTTCATATCAGCTTTGAGAGCGGCATGCTGGAGGATCCGTGGTTTGATCCAAGCGCAACGGATAACAAGGACATGTTCGTGCTGAGCGTTGATCCCGAGGATGCTCCTGACCAAGCTGAGTATGTAGAGCTTAATTTTGAGCAAGGGAATTGCGTTGGTCTGAACGGTGACCGCATGGAGCCGCTGCAGGTTATGGATCGCTTGAACGAGTTGGGCGGCAAGCACGGTGTAGGCCGTGTTGATATGGTTGAAAACCGTTTTGTCGGCATGAAGAGCCGCGGCGTGTACGAAACTCCGGGTGGAACGATTTTGTTCACAGCTCACCGCAAAATGGAGTCATTGACCATGGACCGTGAGGTTATGAGTCTGCGTGATTCCTTGATCTCCCGCTATGCTACGTTGGTGTACAACGGCTTCTGGTTCGCGCCAGAACGTTTGGCTGTTCAAGCTCTGGTAACGGAGAGCCAGAAAAACGTTACCGGTACGGTGCGTTTGAAGCTGTACAAAGGCAATGTAATCGGAGCAGGCGTACAAAGCCCTGTTAGCTTGTACAATCCGAACATTGCGACAATGGAAGCGGACCCGACACAAGCTTACAACCAAGGTGATGCTACAGGGTTCATCCGTTTGAACGCGCTGCGCCTTAAAGTATCCTCCGGGGTACAGCAAAACGCGAAATAAGCAATGAAATGCGCTACTGCTGAGATGCAGCAGCTTAGCGATGCAGGCTTTCCTACCTCAAGTAGGGAGGCCTTGCATTGTGTATACGAATATACATGGAACAGTAAGTTTTTCTTGATGGAAGACGTTTAGAAAGGGGCAATAAAAGTGTCAAAGCTTTGGGGTGGACGATTTACGAAGAAAACGGATCAGCTGGTAGAGGAGTATACAGCCTCTATTTTATTCGATAAGGAGCTGGCCGAGGAAGATATTCAAGGCAGCTTGGCTCATGTGACGATGCTCGGTAAGTGCGGGATTTTGCCGCTGGATGATGTGGAAAAGATTAAGGACGGATTGCACAAAGTTCAGAACATCATTCGCCGCGGCGAAATGGAGTTCTCGGTCAGCGACGAAGATATTCATATGAATATCGAGAAGGCTTTGATCGACGAGGTTGGGCCGGTAGGAGGCAAGCTGCACACTGGACGCAGCCGTAACGATCAAGTGGCAACCGATATGCATCTGTATTTACGCAAGCGTGTGGTTGAATTCGTCGGCTTGCTGAACAAGCTGCAGGATGCTTTGATCGAGCAGGCGAAGGGCAACCTCGATACAATTGTGCCGGGCTACACCCATCTGCAGCGTGCGCAGCCAATCTTGTTCGCCCATCATCTGATGGCGTACGTGTCGATGTTCCAGCGCGATATCGAGCGCTTGCAGGACAGCTACAAGCGCATCAACGTGCTGCCGCTTGGAGCAGGGGCCCTGGCGGGAACAACGTTCCCGATTGACCGCCACTACGTAGCGCAGCAGCTTGGCTTCGATGGCGTGTACGAGAACTCGCTCGATGCGGTGAGCGACCGCGATTTCATCATCGAATTTCTGTCGAATGCTTCGATGATCATGATGCACCTTTCCCGCTTGTCGGAGGAAATGGTGCTGTGGTCAAGCACCGAGTTCCGCTTCGTGGAACTCGATGACGCCTTCTGCACCGGCAGCAGCATTATGCCGCAGAAGAAAAATCCGGACGTGCCCGAGCTTGTCCGAGGTAAAACCGGCCGCGTATACGGCAACCTGTTCGGCCTGCTGACCGTGCTGAAATCTTTGCCACTTGCGTACAACAAAGATATGCAGGAAGACAAGGAAGGCATGTTCGATACCGTCCGCACTCTGCAAGGAGCGCTCCAGTTGTTCGCGCCTATGGTCAGTACGATGAAGGTGAACAAGGACCGGATGCGTCAAGCTGTGAATCAAGACTTCTCCAATGCGACAGACATTGCCGATTATTTGGTAAACAAGGGACTTCCGTTCCGTCAGGCGCATGAAGTCATCGGTAAAACCGTGCTGTATTGTATCCAGAACCAGAAGTTTTTGCTGGACTTGAAGCTCGAGGAGTACCACCAGTTCTCCAAGCTGTTTGAGCAGGACATTTACAATGTGCTTCAACCAGAGCAAGTGGTGAATGCTCGTAACGTGTATGGCGGCACAGCGACTAACCAAGTGAGTGAAGCTATTGCTCGTGCTGAAGCCGTGAAGGATCAGACGAATGAGTGGTTCGAGCAGTTTTTTAACAAAAGCAGATAAGGTACCTACTTATCTGGCTCCTTTCAAATAATAACCCAAGCAGGGAATAACTCCTGGCTTGGGTTATTTGTTATTGTTTAGCTGTTCACAATATATAAAGGATGTGGATAGGTTGTGGACAGAAACGGGTGTTTTGTTGATAACTTTGTGGATAAGTCTGCAACTTAATCATTTTTATCCACAAATCAATTGTTGTTTGATTCATATCCATCAATACTGCTACAGACGTAACATCTATGCATGACCCGAGTCCACAGTGAAAGAGAAAGCTCCAGATCGAGCATCGCCCTCCGGTTTATTCGCTTCAATAGGTTCAAGTACAATAATCCTCATCTGAATCGTAACTATACTCTCTTGCACACGCCTATCTGAAAACAGGTCCTTTAATCCCGTCTTCAAGCAAAGGTGTCTGCGGTTGACGCGAAGGATTCGGAGCCTCCTGACCTTCAGGTACACCCGCTTGATTTCTTGCAATCACTGTAGGCTGAGCCGAGTAAGTGTCGCGTGAGATGCGCTCTTGACTGACGGTAATCCCGTCTTTCATTTTATAAAGGTATGTTTCTACTATGTAACCTGGTTTGCCCTCACTAATTTTTTCTTGTTTCCCGTTAGGCAGTGTCGGATTCACCACGTATTTGAGCGGAGAGGGCAAGGTTTGAACGGTTTTTGACTCGATGGTATAGGACAGATCGGCCGGGATTTGTCCGAACAGTTTAACGGTAATCTTTTGTTCATCTGTGGAAGTGCGGATAAGTAAATAATTGGGGGTGCTGTTTCGAAACTTGAAATTAATATATCCGCTGGCAAAGGTGGCATCTTGACCTAATGGAACATAGCTGACCGGCAGCGAATGATTACGCCGTTCTACAATATCAAGCCCTGCGCGCAGAACTGCATTATAAAGAGTGGAGGAAACCTGGCAAATGCCGCCTCCTATCCCCGGTACAAGCTTGCCATTTAATATAACGGGGGCTTCCTTGAATCCAAACTTTTGCTCCGTTTCAGCAATATAGGTAGCGTAGTTGAATACGTCGCCTGGCTTTATGATCAGATCATGGATGGAGGATGCGGTGGAACGGATGTTATGAATGCGGCCTTCTCCATTTTGCAGAAAAGTGGTTGTAAACTCGCTGATTTTGCGCTCCA
The DNA here is from genome assembly GCF_042676305.1 of Paenibacillus sp. GCM10027630. Classification (NCBI taxonomy): domain Bacteria; kingdom Bacillati; phylum Bacillota; class Bacilli; order Caryophanales; family Paenibacillaceae; genus Paenibacillus; species Paenibacillus sp. GCM10027630. The sequence continues at coordinate 221,749 of NZ_JBHTGY010000057.1, forward strand.
CCTTCTGCGACTGCAGCATAGAGACGGTAAGCTTGGGCTCCTCCTTAATAAAAGGCAAAGCAATTGCAAGGGGAGACTCTTCCTTCTTTGCAGCAACAGCCTCTATAGGGGGGATAACTCCCCTCAGCTGCTTCAGCAGTTCCTGCTCATCAATCCGCATTACGGGAACTTCAGGGACGTAGCTGACTGCATCATTAGGGCCTATGATTCTTTGAGCATCCTGGGGCTGTGCCTCATAGAGGGCGGGAAACCCTCTTTTTAATGTTTTCTGCAGTATGGATGCATCCATGTCGAAAGAGAGCATCCACTTCTGATCGCGCAGCTTCCACCGATATACGGCCCGTTGAAATGGAGAGCCTGATCTCAGCGGTTCGAAACGAGCTAGTAATGGCTGAAGAGGGATATCCAGCCCCAACTGCTCCATTGTCCAATCGGCGGGCTGCAAAGGAACATTAGGCTGCGTGCTGTTCAGACGAACGATTTGCTGCAGCATCTGCTCTCTCTTAAGCGTCAGCTGACGCTCAAGCTCCGGAAGCGGAGTACCTCCTACATTCCAATTATTTATGGTTAGTCCATGCGGAAGCTCATCGCGCAATCCATACCAAGCCATTGAAGCGCAGGCGGATGCAGCAAAAAGCAGCAAGCCAACCAAGAGATAACGAATAGAAACACGATAACGCACCATGGGATACGTCTCCTTTTTTTCAAGCCTAATGATTGACAAGCCGTGCCCGTACAAGTTATGTATATGCGGCACTCAGAGGAAGTTTCCTATATAAAAATAAATGAATACCTTCTTTCAAAAATCCGCACAAAATGTGAAAATATGTTGAAATATTTTCACAACGAAGGATTTTACCTATTTATGTCGAAAGTTTATAAGCTAGTTCAAAATCAGGATGTGATATTGTGATCGAAATGAACGATGTATGGAAAACGTATCCCGATGGAAGCAATGCGCTAAAAGGGATCAATGTAAAAGTAGACCGCAATGAATTCTTGTATGTCGTGGGACCATCAGGCGCAGGGAAATCGACATTCATGAAATTGATTTATAGAGAAGAACGGCCGACGAAGGGGAGTATATTTGTCAACGGGTTTAATTTGGAGAAGCTGAAGCAGCGGAAAATTCCGTATGTGCGCCGCAATATTGGAGTTATTTTTCAAGATTATCGACTTTTGCCGAAAATGTCTGTGTTTGAAAATGTCGCTTTTGCTATGGAAGTTATCGAGGCTCCCAAGAAAATTATTAAGAAGCGAGTGCTAGAGGTGCTGGAGCTGGTAAAGCTGAGGGATAAGTCAGGCTCTCTGCCAACACAGCTATCCGGAGGAGAGCAGCAGCGTGTAGCTATTGCTCGCGCGATTGTTAACAATCCAGCCGTGATCATTGCCGATGAGCCGACAGGAAATCTGGACCCGGACACATCATGGGGGATTATGAAGCTGATGGAAGAGATTAACTTCCGCGGCACTACTATTATTATGGCAACGCACAACAAAGAAATTGTCAATACGATGCGCAAGCGTGTGCTTGCCATTGAGCAGGGCCAAATAGCCCGTGATGAAGTAAGGGGTGAATACGGCTATGAGGATTAGCACAGGGTTCCGCCACTTACGCGAAGGCGGGAAGAATGTGGTCCGCAATGGCTGGATGTCATTCGCATCGATAAGCTCAATAGCCATCTCGTTGTTTGTTTTAGGTATTTTTTTGCTGCTGACCTTGAACGTAAACTATCTTGCTGCGCAAATTGAACAGCAGGTTGAAATTCGCGTCTACCTCGAAGTGAACACGCCGAAGGAACAGGTTCAGCTTTTACAGAGTCAGATTGCATCCTTCTCCATGGTGGACAAGGTGAAATTTGTGTCCAAGGAAGAAGGGCTGGTCTATTTAAGAGATAAGCTTGGCGAGAGCGGCAAGCAATTGCTTGACGGATTCGATGGCGAGAACAATCCGCTGAACGATTCGTTCACAGTAGAAGTTACTGAACCGCGTGAGGTTGCAAGCGTCGCTCAAAAGATAAGCGCTATCAATAACAGCCTCCCTACCAAGCCTATTTATCGCGTCAGCTATGGACAAGGAACGGTAGAGACGATGTTCAAGGTTACCGAAATCGTACGGTATACAGGACTTATACTTGTAGCGGGGCTGGCTTTGACGGCAATGTTCCTTATATCCAATACGATCAAGCTTACGATTGTTGCCAGACGCCGCGAAATTTCGATTATGAAGCTGGTTGGAGCTACGAATTCTTTTATCCGCTGGCCGTTTTTTATAGAAGGAGCACTGCTCGGGATTATCGGTTCGGTAATACCTGTGGTCATTTTGCTGTATGGTTACTGGGAGCTCATGGATTCTACGCAGCTGGACTTGAACTTGCTTATGATCAAGCTGCTGCCTTTTGAACAGGTTTACTACACGATATCCGCGCTGCTGCTCGGAATTGGAATTGTTATCGGAATATGGGGAAGCACGTTGTCGGTTCGCAAGTTTTTACGGGTGTAATAAACGGATTGGGGAGGAAATGAAAAGTTGAAAAAGTCTCTTCTGTCTCTAATTGTAACATCAGGTTTGTTGGGAACCATTGTTGTGCCGCAGTTTGCGTTTGCTTTGACGGCAACGCAGAAAATCGAGCAGCAGATAAGCCAGCTGAAAAAAATGCAAACAACCGCTCAGCAAAAAGCGAATGAAGCGCAGTCCGAAATGAACAAGGTACATCAGGAAAAGCAGCAGACAAGCTCAGATATTACTTCATTGCTTAGTCAAATTGAGGCAACGAACCTGAAGCTCAACGAACTGAATAGCCAGCTTAGTACGGTAAAGAATACTTTGCAGGAAACCGGCCAGCAGCTTGAGGAAGCTGAAACGCGAGTTGAAAGTAGAGATAAGCTTCTGAAATCAAGGGTTCGCCTTATGTATATGAACGGAGTCGTATCCTACGCTGACGTTCTGCTCAGTTCAACGAATTTCGGTGATTTTCTGGACCGTTTGAATGCATTGAAATCCATTGTGAATCAAGATAAAAAGATATTGGAATCCAATCAAAAAGACCGTGCAATGATAGCGGACAAGCAGGTTCAGGTTCAACAGCAGCTCGATCAGGTTAAGGATTTATATAGCCAGACAGCGGTTGTTAAGGCCGATTTGGTGACCAAAGAGAAAGAAAAGGAAGTCAAGATAGCGAGCCTCTCCAAAAAGGAGAAGGAGCTGGAGGACATAAGCGAGGATCAGGAGAAAGTATTACTTGAGTATGCGCGCAAGGAATCCGCGCTGGCTGCCGAGAAGCGCAAGGCTACGGAGGAAGCAGCCAGAGCCGCGGCTGCAGCCAAAGCCAAGAAGGAAGGCACTGCTCCTCCTGCGGTAAACTCGACTCCGGCGTTCACAGGAGGCAGGATGGGTTACCCATTGGCGAAAAATTCGCCTATGACCTCCGATTTCGGAACACGTTCAGACCCGTTTACTGGCAAGAAAGCGACGCATAAGGGGATCGACCTTGGTGCGCCTAACGGAACCTCCATCCTAGCTGCAGCCGATGGTGAAGTGATCGTTGCTTCCTGGTGGAGCGGGTATGGGAATTGTGTTATTATTGACCATGGCAACGGAGTTTGGACCTTGTATGGGCATATCCGTAACGGTGGAACGGATGTGGAAAAAGGCGATACGGTCAAAAGAGGGCAAAAAATTGCAGAGGTCGGATCAACCGGCGAATCGACGGGTAACCACCTGCATTTTGAAGTTCGGATTAATGAAAATCCCGTAGATCCTAAACCTTATTTGAAATAATCGCTGTTAATAATTTCAAATAGCTTGTCATATACTAAACGGACGGCCAGTCGATAAGGTAAGTAGCAAAGGCGGTGTATACTAAGGAATGACATTTAAAGGACGTGCGGTTTTGGCATTTATTTTGTTGGCCATGTTCGCCAGCAGCATTATGACGCTAACGATTGTGCATCCATCGATCTTTGCTTCGGTAGGTGGAGATAGCAGCACGGCGACCGTGAAGTCTGGTTTGAGTACTAAGGATTTGAACAAGATCGCTACCACGTACCAGCTGATAGACAGCAAATTTTTATCGCAAGTCGATCGTGATAAAGTAGTCAACGGAGCGATTAACGGCATGCTGTCGGCGTTGGAGGACCCTTTTACAGTTTATATGGACCAAAAAGAAGCGAAGCAGTTCGACGAGAGTATTACATCTTCGTTTCAAGGCATTGGGGCTGAGGTTTCTTCTGAGGATGGAAAGGTAACTATCATGGCGCCTATTAAAGGCTCTCCAGCTGAGAAAGCGGGATTGCACACGCATGATGTCATCATTGCTGTAAATGGAGAGAAGCTTGACGGATTGACTTTGAACCAGGCGATTATGAAAATTCGCGGACCGAAGGGAACGCAGGCTAAGCTGGACATTATGCGGCCGGGCTCGCCTGAGCCGATTCAAATGATTGTTGTACGTGATGATATTGATGTGGAAACCGTCTATGCGGAGATGCTGCAGGGCAATATCGGTAAAATCGAGATTCGCCAGTTCTCCAGCAACACGGCCAAACGATTCAAAGACGAGCTGAAAAATCTTGAAGCAAAAGGGATGAAGGGATTAATCATCGACGTTCGTAACGATCCGGGTGGTCTGTTGTCCGCCGTTGTCGAAATTGTCGAACCTTTTGTACCTAAGGGCAAGCCTATTGTGAAGATTGAAAACCGCAAAGGCGAGCAGGAAGATACACCTTCACAGGGAACAGGTAAAAATTATCCTGTTACTGTACTGATCAACAAAGGTAGCGCCAGCGCTTCGGAGATATTGGCAGGAGCCTTGCATGATTCTTCCGGCAGCAAGTTGATCGGTGAAACGACCTTCGGTAAGGGTACGGTCCAAGTAACCTTTGAGAAGGAAATGGCCGATGGCAGCAACATTAAGATGACGGTGTACAAGTGGTTAACGCCAAATGGCACCTGGATTCATAAAAAAGGAATTGCACCGGATATCGCGGTTGAGCAGCCTGCCTTCTTCAAGGTAGCTCCGCTGAGTAAGAAAACAACCCTGAAGCCGGATACCAATAGCGAAGACGTTAAAAACTTACAAACCATGCTGACAGGGCTGGGACTAACCCCGGATCGTACAGACGGTTACTTCAGCGATAAGACGGCTCTAGCTGTCAAGGCTTTCCAACGGATGCAAAGCTTGCCTATAACAGGCGAAGTTGATGTGGAGACAGCGACACGGATTGAAAAAGCGATTTTGACCGAAATCAAGGACCCTAAAAATGACCTGCAGCTAAAAGCGGCGACTCAGCACTTGCAGTCCGTAATGCCCAAGTAGTACAAATGGGTAGGGTACAGGGTAAAAATTCCGATTAGCTGAAATGGAAATGTTAGTAAGCGGAAGGAAATTGAATAAGCAGCGTCGAAAGAGTAAGAAGGTTGGATTTATTCCAGCCTTCTTTTTTAATGTATCTAAGAAGGAGCAGTCCAATGACCGTGTTCATGGAAGTGGCACAAAGAGGGCTACAAGCCCTGCTTCAATTGTTCATGCATCCGTTTTATTATGTTGGTATTTTATTTGTCATCCTGCAATACCGCAGGCAAATATTGTTTGAACGTAAATTGTTTCATACGAAGCTGCACTCCTTATTAACCGAAACGTGGCGGGCATTATTGTGGGGGTGGATCGGCGGATTAGTGGCTTCTGTAGTTATGGCCGTTGTTGGAGCTACCATTCAAGCTGATACGGTGCTCTTGTTGTGGGTCATATCGCTGCTGCTGCTTTTTGTTCGTGTGAGATTTTTATGCTGGGCTTATGCTATTGGGATTATAGGGGTTCTGCATGTGCTATGCGTTTCGTTTGCTTCAAGATTGAATCCAGCATCCGATCTGCTAGCCTGGATTGTGAATACGCTGATCAATCTGAACATGCCGTCACTGCTCGCACTTATTGCGATCCTTCATCTGATTGAAGCACTGTTAGTGAGGCAGCAGGGGGCCAAGACAGCTACGCCGATGTTTTACGCAAGCAAGCGGGGTAAAATCGTCGGTGGCTATAATATGCAAGGGTTCTGGCCTGTTGTGTTATTTTTGCTGGTGCCACTGCAAGGAGGCAGTGCAATCCCGTTGCCTTGGACGCCTCTAGTGGGTGGAGGGCTGTGGAGCGGCGGCTGGACGATTATTAGCTTCCCCGTCATGATCGGCTTTGCTGAGCTGACTCTGTCCCGACTGCCGAAGGAGAAAGCTCGCCTCTCAGCGAAGCTGTTGGCTCTATATGCCTGTTCCGTACTGCTGCTGGCTTTCCTGGCCTATGTATGGCCTGTCCTGACGATAATTGCATCACTGGGCTGCATACTGCTTCATGAAGCTTTGCGGGTGTACAGCAGATGGGATGAATCGAAGCGAATCCCCTATTATGTTCATGACCAGCGCGGACTGAAGATTCTGGGCATTTTACCGGGCAGTGCGGCGGCTGATATGGGGCTGACCGCAGGAGAAGTCATTCACAAGGTGAACGGAGTGGCGGTAGTTACGAAGCAGGAGCTGTTCCAAGCCATGCAGCAGAACCCGGCATTTTGCAAGCTCGAGGTGCTTAATTTGGAGGGGGAAAGCAAGTTTCTGAAGCGAGCTTTATTCTCTGACGAGCATCATCAATTGGGCATTATTTTGGCTCCTGATCAAGATGCGATGTATTATGCGGAAGAAAAGCAATCTCATATATTTTCTTATTTGAGCAGGAAGCTCGTAGGGGTCTTCAACAATCGATCTGGCAGCAGACCTATGTAGGACCAGCCTCACAGCCTAATAAAATTGAAGGAAAAAAAGCTGCCGGAACCTGAGTTCCAGCAGCTTTTTTCTGAATAAAACCGCTCCGCTTGTGACGCTTATTAATTCGGTTCACGCAGCACAACAATTTCAACGCGACGGTTTTTGGCCCGATTTTCTGGAGTGTCATTTCCGACTACAGGACGCGTATCTGCATAGCCAGTGGATATGAATTTTTTCGGATCCAGGCCTGAGTTATTAATGAAGTAACGAAGCACGGATAGCGAGCGTTCGTTTGAAAGTCCCCAGTTATCCTTGTATAGAGACCCTGTTGCCAATGGCAGGTTATCCGTGTGGCCTTCAATACTGATCGTTGTATTCAAGTTCGGGAACATTGTAGCCAGTTGGTTTAAAATGGGGAAAGCCTCTTTTTTCAAATCAGCCTTTCCGAGATCGAACAAGAACAGATCATTTAGAGTAACAGAAATGCCCTTGGGCGTATTGGCTGCGAACACTTGAGCCTGCAGGCTTTGCTGCTGAATATACTGCTGTATCTGCTCCAATAAATTTTCCAACTGCTTCTCACGAGTTTGTTTTTGTTCTTTCTCTTCCCTCTCTTTTTTCTCCTTCTCGGCGTTTTCGGACTTATCGCCTTCATTAGCCTTGGCTGTGCTGACACGGCCGAGCACTCCTTGACCTTGAGGGAGCACGGAATCGGCCTTCTTGTATTCAAAATTAAGTGCTTGTGACAGGATTTGATATTTCTCCGTATCAATCTTGCTCATCGCATACATGATGACAAAGAAGATCAGAAGCAGCGTGATTAAATCTGCATAGGTAATCAGCCAGCGCTCGTGATTTTCATGCTCGGCGTGCTTCTTATTTCTCCTCGCCACTGGTATCACCTTCCGTTTTCTTATGGTTTTGATGAAGGAAGGACTTCAGTTTCTTTTGAATCAACTGAGGATTTTCGCCGGCTTGCAGAGCTAAAATTCCTTCAAGCATCAATTCCATTTCAGAAATTTGCTCTTTGCTGCGAATTTTTATTTTGGTTGCTATAGGTAGATATATTACATTCGCAGAAGCAACACCATATAATGTAGCTGAAAATGCAACGGCAATAGCGGGGCCCAAGCTGCTCGGATCAGCCAAATTGCCCAGAACGTGTATCAGTCCCATAACGGTACCTATAATCCCCATCGCAGGTGCGTAGCCGCCTGCTGTTTCGAATATTTTGGCCCAGCCCTCATGATGATGCTCAAGCGCATCCATTTCGAGCTCCAAAATTTGACGTGTCAGTTCAGGGTCGGTTCCATCAACAACCATCATAAGACCGCCGCGCAAGAAACTGTTCGGATGTTCCACTGCACGCTGCTCTAGAGCAAGTACACCTTCTCTGCGGGCAACCGTGGCCATATCTACAAGCTCTTCAATAATAGTGCCGGGCTCTCTTTTGGTTTCTTTGAATGCCATGCTTAGTGCTCTACCGATTTCCTTTAGACGGGACATAGGGAAGCTTATTGCTATAGCCCCTGCTGTTCCCCCGAAAATAATTAACATGGCGCTTGGGACAATAAGCGCGCCAATATGGCCGCCATCCCACATATAACCGCCTAGAAGAGCTCCCAATCCTATTACAAGACCTATAATCGTTGTTAAATCCACGTTCTTACCACCCCTAGATTCAATAAATTAATGTTTCTCTTCATGCAGATCTATATGATTAAAAATTCCTGTAACCCACTAATAGAGGAAAGCTTTAATCGTTTGCAACAAAAGATGAAAAAAGGTATAATATATGGGAACAAGTATTCCTATAAAGGAAAAAGTCGAACGGAGTCAATCTACGTCGATAGATCATATTATTTATCGGAAACAATTGTTTAAAAGTTAATAGAACACGACTTTTTTCAATGGGCGGGTGATTACATGAACGAAGTAACGAAGAGCAATAAACCGTTTGAGCTAGTATCGGATTTCTTGCCTCAGGGAGATCAGCCTAAGGCAATTGAGAATCTGCTAGCAAGTATTCAAGCGGGGAAGAGGTATCAGACACTGCTTGGCGCTACGGGAACGGGCAAGACGTTCACAGCGGCGCAGGTGATTTCCAAACTAAATCGACCCACATTGCTTATTGCCCATAACAAGACATTAGCCGCACAGCTGTGCAGCGAATTGAAGGAATTTTTCCCTAACAATGCTGTGGAATATTTCGTCAGTTATTACGATTACTTTCAACCAGAAGCCTACATCCCTTCTTCGGATACATTTATAGAGAAAGACTCAAGCATCAACGAGGAGATCGATAAGCTGCGCCACTCGGCAACCAGCTCGTTGTTCGAGCGGCGGGACGTCATTGTTGTAGCGAGCGTCTCCTGCATATACGGCTTAGGTTCGCCGATTGAATACGGCAATCTGGTGCTGTCGTTACGTGTCGGTATGGAGCGGTCGCGCAATGACATCCTGCACAGCCTGATCGATATCCAGTATCAGCGCAATGATATGAACTTTGTCCGCGGCACGTTTCGAGTCCGTGGCGATGTAGTAGAGATTTTCCCTGCCTCGCATGCCGAGCAAGCTGTAAGAGTGGAGCTGTTCGGAGATGAGATCGAGCGCATTACGGAGATTAATGTGCTGACCGGTGAAATCCTTGGCGAACGCGAGCATATCGCCATCTTCCCGGCATCTCACTTCGTTACCCATGAGGATACGATGAAGCGCGCACTTATCAACATTGAGCGAGAGCTGGAAGAACGATTGAAGGAGCTCAACGAGAAAGGCAAGCTGCTGGAAGCCCAACGACTGGAGCAGCGGACGCGGTATGATATCGAAATGATGCAGGAGATGGGCTTTTGCTCCGGTATTGAGAATTACTCGGGACCCTTGACATTCCGTGAACGGGGAGCGACGCCGTATACACTGTTCGACTACTTTCCGGAGGATATGCTAGTGATGGTGGACGAATCTCACGTGTCGCTGCCACAGATTAGGGGTATGTATAATGGAGACCGAGCACGTAAGGAAGTGCTGGTAGAACACGGGTTCCGTCTACCGTCGGCGATGGATAACAGGCCGCTTCGATTTGAGGAATTTGAGGGCAAGGTGAAGCAGGCTGTGTTTATCTCGGCTACCCCGGGACCTTTTGAGCTGGAGCATTGTCCTGAGATGGTAGAGCAAATAATCCGCCCAACTGGCCTGCTGGATCCGATCATTGAGGTACGGCCGACGAAGGGGCAGATTGATGATTTGCTGGCCGAGATCCATGACCGAATCAGCAAGGATGAACGTGTCCTTGTGACTACTTTGACGAAGAAGATGTCGGAGGACTTGACGGATTATCTGAAGGAAATCGGGATCAAGGTACGGTATCTTCACTCCGATATAAAGACATTGGAGCGGATGGCCATTTTGCGTGATTTGCGATTGGGAGTATTTCATGTATTAATAGGCATTAACCTGCTGCGGGAAGGGTTGGATTTGCCGGAGGTATCCCTCGTAGCGATATTGGACGCCGACAAGGAAGGCTTCTTGCGTGCTGAGCGCTCACTGATACAGACGATTGGCCGGGCCGCGCGGAATTCGAACGGTCGGGTAATTATGTACGGTGACAAAATCACCGATTCGATGGACAAAGCGATTCGGGAAACGAGCCGTCGCCGCGATATTCAAATAGCTTATAATGAGAAACACGGAATCACTCCGCAAACAATACAGAAGAAGGTCAGGGATGTCATTGAAGCGGTCAAGGTAGCCGAACAGAAGGCTGATTACTTAACTGATTTGAAACAGGGCAAGATGTCCAAGAAGGATCGGATGTCGCTGATCGAGCGTCTGGAAGCGGAGATGAAGGAAGCGGCCAAAAATCTGCAGTTTGAACGTGCTGCTGAGCTTCGCGACGCGGTGATGGAGTTAAGAACGGAACTGTAAGATAGAGTTAGAAGCAGACCTACGGTTGGATATAATGGATAATAGCGTTATGAGACAGAGAATCTTCCGATGAAGGGTTCTCTTGTGATATATAAAGGATGGTGGCAACCACGTGGTCAGAGATAATATCGTAATCAAAGGCGCGAGAGCGCATAATTTGAAGAATATAGACGTTACGATCCCTCGGGATCGTTTTGTCGTGCTCACAGGGCTCAGTGGCTCTGGTAAGTCATCGCTTGCCTTCGACACGATTTATGCCGAGGGCCAGCGCAGGTATGTCGAATCGTTGTCTGCATACGCAAGACAGTTTTTAGGGCAGATGGATAAACCTGATGTAGATTCAATTGAAGGCTTATCGCCTGCCATTTCTATCGATCAGAAGACCACAAGCCGTAACCCGCGTTCCACTGTGGGTACTGTGACGGAGATTTACGATTATCTTCGCTTGCTATTTGCTAGAATCGGCCGTCCCCATTGTCCAGATCATAAGTTAGAGATTACGTCACAGACGATAGAGCAGATGGTCGATCGGATTATGGAATATCCGGAGCGGACACGGCTGCAAATATTAGCTCCGATCATCTCGGGGCGCAAAGGCGAGCATTCCAAATTGTTGGCCGATATCCAGAAGCAAGGATTTGTTCGGGTTCGTGTAAATGGCGAGACTATGGATATATCCGATAAAATTGAGCTTGATAAAAACAAGAAACACTCGATCGAAGTGGTCGTTGACCGGATTGTTGTGAAAGACGATATTCAAAGCCGGTTGGCAGACTCATTGGAAACTGCGCTGAAGCTGGCTAACGGCAGAATTATCGTAGATATATTGGAGAAGGAGGAGCTGCTGTTCAGCCAGAATCTCGCATGTCCCGAATGCGGATTCAGCATCGAGGAGTTGGCTCCAAGAATGTTCTCCTTCAACAGCCCATTCGGCGCATGCCCTGATTGCGACGGATTGGGAAGCAAAATGATAGTTGATCCAGACCTGCTTGTGCCAAATCCGACGCTTTCTATCGAGGAGGGTGCATTTGAGGCTTGGGCTGGCAGCACATCCAACTATTATCCGCAGTTTTTAGCTGCCGTCTGTGAGCATTACAAAATTCCGACGGACAAGCCCGTATCCGAGCTGCAGCCGGAGCAGATAAAGAAGCTGTTGAACGGTACTGGTGGTGAGAAGGTCCGTTTTCGTTATGAGAACGACATGGGACATAGGAAGGAAGCGCTCGTTCCTTTTGAGGGCATTATTAATAATTTGGAGCGTCGCTATCGGGATACGTTCTCTGATGGCATTCGCGAGCATATTGAAACCTACATGAGCTCGAAGCCTTGCAGTAAATGTAAAGGGCAGCGCTTAAAGCCCGAAACATTGGCAGTTACGATCAATGGGAAAAATATTGCCCATGTAACTTCCCTTTCCATTGGTGATTCGCAGGAATGGTTTGAAGGGCTGTCACTGACCGATAGAGAGGTCCAGATAGCGCATCTGATTTTGAAGGAAATTAATGCTCGCCTCGGCTTTCTCGTCAATGTAGGGCTGGACTACCTGACCATGCACCGTGCAGCAGGTACTTTGTCAGGCGGCGAGGCTCAGCGGATTCGATTGGCCACACAAATCGGATCAAGCTTAATGGGTGTATTATATATCCTGGATGAGCCAAGCATAGGCCTACATCAAAGGGATAATGACCGTTTGATTAAAACGTTGGAGCATATGCGCGACTTGGGGAATACGTTGATAGTCGTTGAGCATGATGAAGATACGATGCTTGCAGCAGATTATATTATTGATATTGGTCCTGGAGCGGGTATCCATGGAGGTACTGTGGTTTCTCAAGGAACGCCGCAAGAAATTATGGACGATGCGGGCTCCTTGACCGGACAATATTTAAGCGGGAAGAAATTCATTCCAATTGCTGCGGAACGCCGGAAGCCTAATGGAAAATGGCTTGAAATTAAAGGTGCGAAGGAAAACAATCTGCGTAATGTTAACATAAAGATTCCTTTAGGTGTGTTTACATGTGTAACTGGGGTATCAGGATCGGGCAAAAGCACATTAATTAATGAGATCTTGTACAAAACATTGGCCAAACAACTCAATGGTGCCAAGGTTCGTCCCGGTGAATACCGTGATTTCATTGGGCTGGAGCATGTAGATAAGGTTATCGATATTGATCAGTCGCCAATTGGTCGGACGCCACGTTCTAATCCTGCAACCTATACAGGAGTGTTTGATGATATTCGCGACGTATATTCCAATACGAATGAAGCCAAGGTACGCGGTTATAAAAAGGGCCGCTTCAGCTTTAACGTAAAGGGCGGACGATGCGAGGCTTGCCGCGGGGATGGAATTATTAAGATCGAAATGCACTTTCTGCCTGATGTCTATGTTCCATGTGAGATTTGTAAGGGAAAAAGGTACAATCGGGAAACGTTAGAGGTGCAGTATAAAGGGAAAAACATTTCCGAAGTGCTTGGAATGACGATTGAGGATTCTTGCGAGTTTTTCAAAAACATTCCGCGTATTCACCGCAAGCTAAGTACTTTGCTCGATGTAGGCTTAGGCTACATGGATCTGGGGCAACCGGCAACAACACTGTCCGGTGGTGAAGCGCAGCGCGTGAAGCTTGCTGCGGAGCTGTATCGCAGGAGTACCGGCAAGACGATTTACATTCTCGATGAGCCGACGACTGGATTGCATATTCACGATATCGATAGGCTGCTTAAGGTTCTGCATAGGCTGGTTGATAATGGCGATAGTGTGCTTGTAATTGAGCATAACCTGGATGTCATCAAGACATCCGATTATATGATCGATCTGGGACCGGAAGGCGGCAGTAAAGGCGGTACAATTGTAGCTACAGGCACACCAGAGGAAGTTGTGAAGGTAGAAGGCTCTTATACAGGTCGCTACTTGAAGCCAATTCTTGAAAGAGACAAAGCTCGCTCTGCTGACTATGCTCAACGGCTTAAACAGATGGAAGATGTTGTAGTGTAACAATGATTTCGATTTATAATATGAAATTTGGGGAATCCTTAAATAAGGCAAAGTAAGGGATGAAACATACGCAAATGTTGACAAACTTGTTACACTTTGCTGAATTACTTGCACTTCAAAGCCAGTCAAGATAAGATAGAAACTAAGCATTTTCGTATACTAGAGGAGGTCTCTCGATGTTTTTAGCTGAAGAGGCAGCGCAAGCAGCGAGCAAATTTACCGGCTTTGATCCATTCGTGCTGTTGTTCACGATTATTATTGCTATTGGTGTTGTTCGGTTGCTGATTGCTCCTAAGAAAAATCTATTTGCTATCGGTTTTGGCGGCGTTAGCTTGTTGGTGTTTTTGATTATGGATACCGTTATGGTACTCAATTGGATGGATAAACTGTAGAAGATCGGATGCTTGCGCTTGTCGCAAGCTACATCGCACGTAAATGAAGCCCTGGGCCACAATGATGGTCTTAGGGCTTTTTTGTGTACGCCCAGCACGGGCGTCATCTCTAGGATGAAAGTCCCGAACGGGGTCTACCCGATTGAACTCAAAATCGGTGCGCTTTAGTCTAAAATCTACATATGTGCGTATGGAGGGATGCAGCATGGGCAACCCTGCTTCATGCGTTGGTGTTGAAAAGAACATTCTAATGTTTAAAAAGCCGAGGAGCAAACTGCTCCTCGGCTTTTTAAAATGATTAAACCCACCACATTTGACCTAGTGGTTCCTTGATCAGTATTTGCTGCAGATTCTCAACCGCTTTAGTAAAGCCTTCATCAACGGACATTAAGCCGTCCTCATGCTCTATGCTCACTACATAATCATAGCCAACTAATCGAAGCGCACTGATGATATCCGCCCATGTTTTCATATCGTGGCCGTAGCCTACAGTACGGAACTGCCAAGCACGGTCAAGCATCATGGCATAAGATTGCATATCGGTAACACCGTGTTTATTGATGTTGATCGGATCAATCGAGGTATCCTTAGCATGGAAGTGATGAATAGCGCCGGCACGTCCAAGGATCTGAACAGCTTGCACCGGATCGATACCTTGCCACCACATATGGCTTGGATCAAGGTTAGCACCAATTACTTCACCTGCAGCCTCACGAAGCCTCAACAGTGTTGCTGGAGTATGTACGGAAAAACCGCCATGAAGCTCAAGACCGATCTTTACATTCCGGTCAGAAGCGAATTTGCCAGTCTCGGTCCAATAAGGAATGACCTTGTTAGCCCACTGCCAGTCGAGGATCTCTTGATAATCATTCGGCCAAGGAGCAACCGGCCAGTTCGGATATTTAGCGCCTTCATGGTCTCCGGGGCAGCCTGAGAACGTATTAACAACAGGAACTTCAAGTTTCTCAGCCAGCTGTATGGTTTGGATGATGACATCATGATGTTCTTGTGCAATTGGTTTTTGCGGGTGTAAAGGGTTACCATGGCAGCTTAAAGCACTGATGGTTAAACCGCGGGACTCGACCGCTTTTTTGAACGCCTTCAATTTCTCTTCGTCGGCTAATAGAACTCCCGGGTTGCAATGAGCATTGCCGGGGTAGCCGCCAGTGCCGATTTCAATTGCTTCCAAGCCTTTTGAAGCAATATAATCCAGCGATTCTTCCAATGACTTTTGCCCGAATAATACAGAAAATACGCCTAACTTCATAAGACACCTCCGATAAAAATGTACGCGTGTACGCGACTCTCCCAAAGTATAGCATTGTTTGGTTACTTCTCAAAGTATAAGATGCGGACAAGGCAACTTAGTTCATTTTTAAATTAAATGCTTCGACAGTTGTCTCGACATTATTCCCATTTCTTTGCAGACAAGAAGGGCTACAATGAAAGGGAAGTATATTTCACAAGAGAAGAGGTGTATCCGCGAATCCGAGACTTAACTTTGTCAAAGGGCTGTTTTGCAAAGGGTTACATATTTTTGGATGAGAGGACGAACCAATATGCACAATAAGGAAACTCAAATTGTAGAAACCGCTTTAGGCCAATGGCTTCGTTTCCCTAATGGCTTTAGAAAGTCCTCCTGCTTGGTTGAATTATCTAATCATATTTCCCTTAATATTGATTCGAAAACCGGTAAGGTCCATGTTCACAAGAAGGATCACAATCAGGTCTATCAATATCTCGGAGAAGTGTTTATAACGGCCAGCCAAAGTCAAATCCATTGTTCTACCTTGCAAGCCCATATAAGCGACCGTTCGGAATCGTTGTTCACGGCAACGCATCAAATTTCAAAGATCGAAAATGTAAAATCCACAGAGAAAGGAGAATCGGCGTGAGAATCAAACTTGAAAATATGGAAATTCCGGTAACGTTCTTATCAAGCGATCATAAAATGATTCCCAGGCTCATTCAAGTACTGCAAACGAGGAAAATGACTGGGGGGCCCGGAACCGTATTCGATCTAGAGCAATTGGAGCGTATAGAGGTCGTTGGGAATGAAGCGTATCTATATTCTAAGGCTAGTCCAACTTCAGATAGAGTTTGCTTGGCTCTGCATGGCTAGGCTTGGTTAAGACATAAGACATTGAGATAAATGGGCATGAAAAAAGAGGAAGCACTCATTCCGTAACATACGGCATGGGAACTTCCTCTTTTTAATGTGAAATTAGAAGGGCCAATTGAATAGGCCACGGTAAATTTTAAACACAGTTTCCTCACTGCCGCTGTAAATGATAACAGAAACAGTAACAATCAATTGAGTAAGTGCACAGCGGGTAAAGAAATAGGTTTTGCTGACCTTTTTCTTGTTGACCGTAGATTTTCCTAACAGATTTTCAAGGGCCATTACAATGCCGTGGTACAAGCCGTACAAAAAGTAAAGCCAGCTGAAACCATGCCACAGTCCGATCAGCACCATAATGAGGATGGATAAGCAGGCTGCGGTTGCTTTGCTTGGGGTTTTGCGGGAAAAGAACATAAAGATATGGTCACGAAACCAATCGCCAAGTGTTGCATGCCAATTGCGCCAAAACTGGGTAAGCGTGGGTGACTGGAATGGTTTCTTGAAATTTTCCGGAATGTTGTAGCCCATCAGCCGGCCAAATCCGATTGCAATATCCGAGTAACCGGAAAAGTCGAAGAAGATAAGCGCATAGAACCAAATCATCAGAAACAATGATTCATGGGTGTGCAGCTCCTGCTGCTGCATCTGGTTAAACAAGTCGGTCATCCAGGTGACGAGCACAATCTTTTTAAACATGCCCAGAATGATTCGTTTGACTGCATCCTCGACCTGTCCCGAGTTTAGCTTATAAGGCTGCTTGGTGTCCGCCATAAAGTCGCGAAACTTAAGAATGGGGCCGGAAGTAAAGGTTGGCACAAACAAAATGTAGTTAGCGTAATCGAGTGCAGGCGTTCGGGCTTCCTTGCCGAAAAAGTAGGCGAAATAATAAGCATCAATGACTTTCAGCACATTGTAAACGAGTCCGAGCAGAATGACCACGTCGAAGAGCGGATTCTCGAACACCTTCATACCAAACAGCCTTAAACAGCAAACCCCTGCTACATTCAGCGCGATGAGAGTAATAAACCATCCCTTGCGCCAAGAGGTGACATGGCATAAAAAGAGGAAGCCCAGATAGTTCAGCAGAGTATAGACCACATAAAAGACAAAAAGCTTCTTACTGAACACCAGCAAGAAACAAAGATTGAACGCGAGCAGCAATATACGCTTATTATGCGGCCACCAACGGGTTAGGGCCAGAATAAGGACCATACCGATCATCGCTACTACCGCGTTCATGTTCAAATACCACATAGCGATACTCCCTTAGTGAAAAAATCGGGGGCTTCTAGGAAAGTGTGCAAACGTACCTCTAGAATCCTTCGTAAATAAATAGTCCCTTACCGGTAAAATAAATCAAAACCATGATCAGCATGGCTGTATAGATGATTATTTGGAGGATTTTGCGAGCGAAAGGAGCCATGCGTCAACCTCCTTCGTAAATACAGGAGCGCCCTCTTGGCGACTCAAATGGACTAGATCATGAAAATATTTTGGATCATACTTTTGCAGCAGGTCAAGTACGGGTACCTGATAAGCCGTAAGACGGCGATTCACGTCTTCTTGAAGTCCAGGCATATACTTAGGAAGTGCATACCCTTTATTCCATGGCATCCAAACTACACGCAGCGGGAGCTGGTTATCTTTAGCATATTGTAAAATCCATTCAAGGGCCTGCAGATTATCCTTATAGTCACGCTGGTTCATCCAGCCGAAACGCTGCTCGTAATCATTCCATTTGGTCTTGAGCTCTGCATCGGTTTTATGACCGAAATAGAGTTCTTTATCGATCCAACGAGGCTCATAGGCTAATAGCTGTGTACGGTTAAGCTCCACCGCTCCTTTGTAGAGCTGACGTGCTAGCTCTGTCCCCGAATCGCGGAAGTAGTCACGGTATGTATACACATAAGGCTGATACCATGGCTTGAACCATTGGTAGGTTGGATCTGTTTCAAGGCTATCGAGCATCGTATGTACATCAATACCTATAACAAGCGGTCCTTCGAAATGGTAGAGCTTCTGCTCCAGAATGGCTTTCAGATCAGTGAGTTTCCCGTAGGAGAGGCCCATTTCAACGAGCCCGGACTTGGAGTCTTTCTCCACAAAGGCGCCCGTTACCGAGGAATTGCCGTAAAATACGGAACCGTTGTCCTGCCACTGATGGTGATATAGAGTTTTGGTAAAATCGTTCTTATAAAAGCGCCGCGAAGTAACCATCGGGTCCCACGAGGTAATGAGAAGATCCGACAGTACAAACGCGGCTAGTAGCAGCAGCACAAAGCTGTTTTTACGGAAAAAAGATATCAGTTTCATAGGGGAACCTACATTTTTTTAAGATTTCATACTTACAGAGATTTCTGCTGCCACGCATGGTATTGCTCACGGAAAGCAGCAGGCCAAGCTGCCTCATCTAAGCTGTATTGCGCAAGGAAAGCGAATGCCCAGCGTTCGATACCGAAGCCTACGCAGCCTGTAACCGCGTTGCGCTTGCCCATTTTAATATTAAAGGCTGTGCCGAACGTGTTGCTGTGGAAGTTAACAGAGCTGCAGGCGATTGATTTATTAATGTAAGGTATGTTCAAACGCAGCTCATATTTCATTTCCTGATTGCGTTGGAAGGATGCCTTTGTTTGGAAATCGTTCGTGAAGAACGGATCGTTGGCAATCTCAAATAAGCTGTCTACATTCCATTCAACTGCGAGCTCTTTAATATATTCGATAGAGCGCAGACGATTTTCTTTTACAAACTCCGGTTTACCTACGAATATGATTTCTCTCATGCTGAAATCCAGCAAACGGCCGAAGTCGCTGTGGTTACGTGATTCAAAACGGTGACATTTGGAGATTGCAGTTACTACGAGGCCATCGCCTTCAAGTGTCTCGTTCTGTAAGCCTTCATAGCAGTGATAGCATGTAGAAGGATTCATTGTAAATTTAGGTGTAGGCATATTCGCATTAAGATCCAGTGGCGCATCCTGCTTCCAGCCGCCTGCATCGCGAATCGATTGGGAGAATGACTCGATAATATCCAAATCCTCACGAAGATGAGTCAAGAAATGAATATGCTCGGGAAACGATGTGAAATGATTCGTCTTGTTGAGTGTATCGCAGTGAATCACGGCCGGGTAGGATTCTTCCTTCACCTCGGTGAAACGGTTGGCGACTTTCGTAACAAACGAATAATCCAGGAAGCGCATCAAGCTTGAGAAGGGCTCACGGAAAATGAACAAGCCGGGCTCCAGAATCTTAATGATTTTGCGGTCTACAAGCTCCGAGATGATATCGCCTTCGTAAGGAGTGGCGACCTTGTTCTCGAACAATATGTTTTCTTTAAATCCGAAATCGCCATGGGAGAAACGCTCGATCAGGCGGCGTACTTGAGCTTCGATAGCTTCATTGCTTTTGGCGGATTCGTGAGTGATATAAATGGAGTTATTATCAATCCGGATGTCCCGGATATTCTCATCGATGAAGGCGGCGGCGTACTTCACCTGGCCATGCTGGCTGGATGCCAGTCCCTCAAGGGATACGACGCATTCCATAATTGATTACCTCGCAATCTTTTTGTGGATGAAATCGGCGATTTCTCGCACTGTATTCATAGAATACAGCATCAGGTCTTGATTCGTCACCTGGATGCTATAGGTTTTCTCAATGTGGGCGATCAACGCAGTAGCGCCAATTGAGTCAATATAACCGTAGTCGAACAAATGTACATCAACCGTAAAATCATCATCATCCGCCTCAATTTCATAACGTGTGCGGATATGTAGTTCAAGCTGTTCCAGCAGGTCTTGCATGGGTTAAGCCTCCTTATTCTGATATTACAATAAAACCTATAAATGAATCGCGGTCGCTCATCTTTGAAAGGCCTCGTTAGAGGTTTTCTTAATGGCCGATTTAAAAACGTATAGTGATTGTCGTAGCAGCTCCGAAGTGCGTAATAGTGTACGTTTGTTCGGCTTCCTGTTGGCTGATTTGCAGCTGCTCACCTTCGATCACAAGCGGCTTCGAGCTCCGCAGCTGCACCTGCTGCATACCGTTTGCGTTGAGCTCCAAGGTCCAGCTGTTCTTATTCTTTTTCAACTTATAAGGCACATTCGAACGGAGCATATGCGGTTCAGCCGAATCAGGCGATTGAACGATGTGGACAGGTGCTGCATCTGTAGCGGTTGAAGCATTGTTGGAAGAAGCATCAGCAGCAGCTGCTTTCTTGGCTAAGAAGCGGATTTTTGTAGTCTCCGGCACTCCAAGATAAAGCTTGTTGTTGCGCCAATCGGAAATATCAGAGTCTGTTTGCAGGGAACGCTGTGCATAAGCTTGTCCGCGTTCGATGGACAGACCTAGTGTTCCTTTATATTCCGCTGCTTGCTGCGGTACATTATCCGTTATTGGTTTAATGTAAATCGATGGTTCTGTGTGGATACCCACGATACTCTTTAATCGGTCGAACACTACATCCGTCCATGGCCTCGTTATTGTGACACGACTCGTTAATGTGTTTAAATACGAACGTGCCATCTGTGATTCCGTCATAAAATTATAGCTGTACTTATTGCGGATTTGATCCAAGTATTTGACGAATTCGAGCAGCTCCCCAACACGAGTAGGGAAATGATATTCAATATGCTCAAAGTAATCAATCGGCAAATCTAAGTCAATGTACGATTGAAACAAATCCTCAGTCGAGTAAGTTGGGTCAAGCCTTAGCACAGGCGCCGGTGTGCTAAGCAGCATTGGCGGGCTGGAAGGCTGTCCGGTTGCCGGGTCCGTCATAAGAAACGGCATGCCCCAATTGTAGGCTAAGCCCAGACGAGGGTCGTCGGGAGCACTGGACGGCTTAAAGCCAAAGTTATACCAGATACCGGCATCCCGTTCGTTACGCAATGTTTGCGTGCGATCCGGGTTATTGATCCGCCAGGTATGCTGATTGGTTCCAGGCATGTTCCATGGAATGCCTAGTTTGTCGAAAGATTTGCGCTGCAAGGCTATTTCGTCTTTTTCTTGCTGTTCACTTGTAAAGTTATGGACGAAAATATGCGGAAACAGCTCCAGGTAGTTATCTTTATTATATTGAACAAACGCCTTCAACTGTTCGGCGTAAGGGAACTTCGGATCGTCTACAGTAGTAGGCAGGCCGAATTCCAATTGTCCGACGATCAGATCGTCTTTGCCGTCATGGTTCAAGTCGTACCATAAGGGAACTGAATTATGTCCGCCAACGAGAGCTCGATTGCCTAGTTGGTTCGTCGTGGCGCCTTCCAGTACACCGGAAGGCAGCCATGAGCCATCGGCCTGCTGCAGGTACACGCGCAGGTCGCCTTCGTTGTTGCCGACCACAAGATCAGGTCGGCCATCGCCGTTCACGTCGTGTATAGACGGCGCGGCGAATGGGACAGGCAGCGTGAACAGCAGGCTGCCCGCGTCAAAGGTAAGCGGCTCCGCGGCAGCGTCGCCGGAGGAACCCGCGCGCGCTGCACGGTGGCCGCGGTAAAGCGTCACACCGCCTGCGGCATCCCCGACCACAAGGTCGGGAACGCCGTCGGCGGTGACGTCGCCCAGCGCTGGAGCCACCGGGGCTACAGCGCGCACCGGCTTGCCGCCCGCCAGCAGCGGGACGGGCGCAGTGAACGTGCCGCCGGCCTGGCCGTAGGCGACGGCGAGCGTACCATCGGCGCGGCCAAGGACAAGGTCCGGCCGGCCGTCGCCGTTGAGGTCATACGCCGCGACGCTGGCGTAGGCTCCGGTTTGCAGCGGCTGACCGTCGCTCAGCCGCAAGGGCTCCCGTTTACCGAAGGCATCGGGTGCAGTGACGTTGCCGGTCAGCATCTGCCCGGTATAAGCGTCCGGCTGCGTTCCGAGATTAGAGTAAACGTATATGCTTCCATCCGCCGACCCTACGAGAAGCTCGGGCCGGCCGTCGCCATTCAGATCCGCCAGCGCCGGATAGGCGCGATGTGGCTCTTGAATAGGATCACCGAGCGAGCGGTAATCTGGATATAGAGCCAACTGAACCGGCTTATCGCCGCTCATTATGCGGGTGCCGCTGGAGTAGAAAGAATTCGGTGTTTCTCCGTGAAACTGCGGCTTCTCATTGCTGCCGGTGTTCAGATGAACAGAGACGGATTCCTGCCAGCGCCCCCAATGAAAAGCGGAACGAACGAGTGTAAAGGAAGGCACCTGATTGTATTTCTTCAGAAGCTCAGCCCACTGGATGCCTTCTCCATCTCGAATCGCTTCAATCGCTTCAAAATGGTTCTGATGCGCCATGGCCGGTCGACCATAAGGGCCCAGAACCTTCTTTACACTGTAACCGAGCATTTCTTTAGATACGAATGCAGCATACTCGCTGCGGAATAGCGCGCTTCCTGCAGCGTATGTAAAGTCGAAATAGGGCTCTAGCGGCAATTGTCTGCGGTCAAAGTACAGAGCGCCGGGTGCAGGCTTCTTGGCGTTATTAGCCTCATCCGCTATTTTGGCAAAGCCAAGGCTTGGGTCCATGCCGCTGCTCATATCGTAGCCGGTAATATGATACCGGTTGGGAAGCAGAGCACTGCTGAGCATCACGGTTCCTTTGCCATAACGGTTCAATGCGGACAGCGCTGAATCATACAATAGAACTATCGGTTCCGCTGTAGATGGAATGATTCCTGTTCCCCAGGAGTATTGCTTGAGATCAGCCAGTCCGTCATGGGAAATGTAATTATCCATAAATTGCTTGAACAGCTGCTGCAAAGCTTGCAAATTCAGCTCTACCTCAGGATATGTGAAGGCTGAGGCTCCATCTGAAGCTTTCTTTCCGTTGCTCGCGATCATTGCTGCCGGCGGAACGATATCCACCAACTGCTTAGCGCCGATAAAGGAAAGCGGAAAGTCTGCAGCCAAACGATTTTCCAAGAACAGATGCCCTCCGTTAGCCACATAGCTTTGCAGCAATTCCAACTGCTGCTTAGATAAGGCTTCATGAAGAGAGGGATCCAGATAGATAGAATGATATTTTTGTAATTGTCGGAGCGTCAGCTTCTCCATTGGTCGTCGTTCAAGCTCAAGGTTGGCGACCAGTGATTGATGTAATTGGCCATAGGCTGCAGGGTCGAAGCTGTCGCCGTTCGAAACATATAGCATCCGTATGGACAGTTCTTTGTCAAACAGTGTTAGCGCACATACAAAGATCAGCAGGACAGCAATGATGCCGCCTGTAATTCTGGTAATAGAAACTTTCAAGGATATCCCTCAATTTAGAAAATAGCTTGGTTGGACTACCCTGCCATTATAGCATGGATGTCGGGCTTTGTTAACTTTTGTCGGCCTAACAGCAAGCCTGGCATAGGCACATCGACGCGGATTGACTCCAAACAGACAGCGAAGTTTTGCCATCCATTTGGCTTAAGCATCGTGCACCACCACTCGGTTTCTGCCTTCCAATTTGGCACGGTATAGAGCGGAATCCGCTTGTCCTACCAGCTCTTTGGGGGATATATAGAATGGGGGCGTAATAGTTGCCACCCCAAGACTAACGGTTACGAGGCTGCAAACCTTGGAGCTGCTGTGCGGAATCGCTAATGCTTCGATGAAGCTGCGTATTTGCTCAGCGATATGATAGGCAGCGTCCGAGTCTGTGTTGCAAAGGATGACGGCGAATTCTTCCCCTCCATAGCGTGCAACCATGTAGTTGTGGTGAGTGAGTGCTTGTTCCGTATGTTCAGCCAACTTGCGTAAGCAATCATCTCCCCCCTGATGCCCGTAAGTATCGTTGTAGGCTTTGAATTCGTCTGCATCGAACATAATTACGGAGAGTGGCTCGTCCTTTTTCATTGCGGTTATCCAGGATTCTTCAAGAAACGCATCGAAGGAGCGACGGTTAGCTATCCCGGTTAATCCATCCAGGTTGGATAGGCGTTGTAACGCCGTCATTGCTTGCTGCAGCTTCTGTTCGGTAATTTTACGATCGGTTATATCTCTTATTGTTGTTACATAAGCAGGCTGATTATTATAGGCAATAGAAGACATGGATACTTCAACATCAATTTCTACACCGTCTAACCGAATATATTTCTGTTCTATCAGTTCCGCTTCAGCCGTCGCTTTTAGATGTTCCAGGGGCTGTTGCTGTGTTTGGTTATGATAGAGGGGATGGATAAATTGCTGGAGAGACCTTCCGATCACTTCTTTGGAAGATGCCGCATTTAGCAGTCGCAATCCTTTTCCATTGATGAACAAAATCGAGCTGTCGTTATGGACTATAGTAGCGTCAGGAGACTTTTCGATAAGCGAACGGTACCGTTTCTCACTTTCCTGAAGTTTAAAAAATACGGTGTTCATTCGATATATATATAGGTAGAGATAGTAAGCTAGCTGTCCGCATAGAAGTGCTGCCAGCCAATGAAATATCAATAACGATGAAAGCCCGGATATGCTTAGACCGGCGTAGGACATGTTAATGTAGATAGTAGCAGAGATAACAAGAAGGCAAGCCACATTTAATAGAGGGAAACTCAGTCTAGCAGGCTTTACCCGATTCAGCAGCAGGCCGCATCCGATACCGATTAACAGCATGCAAGTCGCAGCTGCAACAGAGGAGAAACTAATACCGAATAGTCCAATTCTAGCGATCGCCATAATAAATGAGCTGATGAGTGCCGCTGGCAGCCCGCCCTGCAAAGCAGCTATCATAATCGAAATGTGACGCAGGTCCATGATAGTTAAGGCATCAAGTCGGATTGTATATACCATTAGCAGAATCCCTTGAAGGCCGTAGCAAATACCAATGAGTGATTGTGTTTTTAACAGTGAGGTGTGTTGCAGAGGATTATTTCTAAATAATTGCCCTATAATGAAGAAAGAAGCAATTAACAAAGCTGCATTCATTACAAAGTCATTTAGCATCGTAAGGAGCTCCTCTCCTTAATATCAAGCAGCTAGTATGTGGATCAAATTATAATTCATTCCTGTACAATAGACAAGAAAAGGTATTTTCCAGCATATTATGCCTAAATATGAGATTTAATGTCGGTTAGGATGATAGACGAATAACGAAGCTGGTTTCCAAATTTCGGTTTCATTGGCTTTACCGGTCCTGTTTCTGTTAAACTATAAGAATCATTAATGGAAGAGTATTCGGAGGAATTAGCATGACGAAAATTTTAAAAACAGATGTGGAGCTTTTGGCTCCGGCCGGAGATTGGGATTGTCTGCGGGCTGCCGTTGCAAATGGGGCTGATGCGGTTTTTTTTGGCGTAGAAAAATTTAATGCTAGAGCAAGAGCTAATAACTTTCATACGGATGAGCTGCCGGATATTATGTCGTTCCTGCATTTGTATGGAGTGAAGGGTTTTTTGACATTCAATATTCTGGTGTTTGAAGAAGAGCTGCGGGAGGCCAAAGAACTGATCGAGGCCTGTATTGACGCTGGCGTAGATGCTGTAATTGTTCAAGACTTGGGCTTGGTTCGTATGATCCGCGAAATTTCTCCGGATTTTCCGATTCACGGCTCTACTCAGATGACGATTACATCGCCTGAAGCGGTGGAGTTTACTAAGCCTTTTGACATCGAAAGAGTCGTTTTGGGTCGGGAAAATAACCTCAAGCAGATCAAGCAAATTGGGGATCAAGCGAAGCTGCCTATGGAGGTATTCGTGCATGGTGCGTTATGCGTCTCTTATTCGGGTCAATGTTTAACCTCGGAAATGTGGGGCGGACGCTCAGCCAACCGGGGGGAATGCGCGCAAGCCTGTCGTCTGCCGTATGATCTGATGATAGATGGCGTACAAAAGCCAATGGGAGATATCGCCTATCTGCTGTCACCAAAAGATTTGGCTGCGCTAGAGCTGGTGCCGGAGCTGATCGAAGCGGGAGTGACTTCCTTTAAAATCGAGGGCCGATTGAAAAGTCCTGAATATGTCGCTAACGTGGTCAGTAAATACCGCCATGCGATCGACCGTTATTTTGAGAATGGGGACGCAAGACCAACAAAAGAAGAGCTGCGTGAGCTGGAGCAAAGCTTCTCTCGCGGGTTTACCTACGGCTTCCTGAAGGGTACTGATAATAAGAAGCTGGTCGAGGGTACTTATCCCAAAAGCCGGGGCGTGTTTCTGGGTCGCGTGAAGCAAATTTTGCGTGATGGCGTAATATGTGAGCTGGAAGCACCGTTGAAGCGTGGAGATGGGATTTGTTTTGACGCGGGCGACCCAACGAAAAAAGAAGAAGGCGGCCGTGTCTACGACATTCGCCGCAAGGGAGTCAAGCTGGAGGGTGAGGCACCAGGCGGCTTGATCGAAATTGTACCTGGACGCAACGATGTTGATTTAGGAAGGCTGCATGTAGGCGACCGGATTTGGAAAACCAACGACCCGCATCTGGATAAAAGGCTCCGCCAGTCATTCGAGACGGATAAGCCTTACTGGACATTCCCTGTGTCGGTTCGTGTAACAGGAGTGCTGGGACAGCCGCTTAAAAGCTGGTGGACCGACGATCAGACGGGCCATACTGAGCTTATTGAGTCCGAGCTGCCTCTTGTGCAAGCGGAGAAGCGTCCGATGGACGCTGCACTGTTCGAGGATCAATTCGGCCGTTTAGGCGGCACCGTGTTCGAGCTTGCACAGCTTGATGTGCAATTGAACGGAGAGCTGATCGTGCCGATGCGTGAGCTGAACGGGATGCGCCGTCGCGCGGTGGAACTGCTGGAAGCGAAGCGCCGCCAGCCGCGAGCCTACGTCAAGCACCGCGTTAACGCATATGCGGATGTGCCTGCACGTACGGCTACGGCTTCGGCGCAGCTGCCGGAAGTCCCGGCTGTGAAGCTGACTGCGCTGTGCCGTACACTGGAGCAGGTGCATGCCGCGCTGGAGACGGAGGTCGACATGGTCTATGCCGACTTTGAGTTTATCAAGCAATTCCCGGCTGCAATCGAAGCCGCACGAAATGCCGGCAAGCGGATTGCGCTGGCGACTCCGCGTATTCATATGCCGGGAGAAACCGGCTATTTCAAAAACATCACGAACCTGAAGCCAGACGCCGTTCTGGTCCGCAATACAGGCGCTGTCTACTACTATTTGAAGCAGCGGCTAGAGCATCCTGATGAGAAACACCCGGAACTAATTGGTGATTTCTCGCTCAATGTGGCTAACCATAAAACGGCGGCTTTATTCCTCGATGCGGGCTTGAACAAAGTAACACCGTCGTACGATCTGAATATCCAGCAGATGGTTGACCTGCTTGGAAGAACGGACACCTCCCAATTGGAAGTCGTCATACATCAGCATATGCCTATGTTCCATACGGAGCATTGCGTCTACTGTACCTTCTTAAGCGAGGGCACGGACTATACGAACTGCGGTCGCCCTTGTGAGGACCACCGTGTATCGCTGCAAGACCGAGTAGGCATGTCGCATCCTGTAAGAGTTGATGAAGGCTGCCGCAACACTGTTTACAATGCGATTGACCAGTCCGGGGCCGAATATGTAAGCAACTTTATGGAGCTGGGAGTGGCGTCATTCCGAATAGAGTTTTTGGAGGAAACGGCTGATAAGGTGCATGAAGTCATTTCGCTATACCAGCGTGCGCTTCGCGGTGAAATTAGCGGTACGCAAGTGTGGAAAAAGCTGAAAGCCACCAATCAACTGGGTGTGACCCGAGGACAGCTGGTGAAGTAATCGAGATCATCTGATTGAAAAATAGAGCAGCTTACAAGAGCAAATCTTGTAAGCTGCTTATTAGCATATTTTTTGGGGTGAGCGAAGCTTACCCCTATTTCAATTTTGGGTAAGGTAGAGGTTGGACTCGAACGTAAGGAAGCCAATAGATTACGATGAGCCTATGGGTCTTCAATCCGGTACGGAAAGCCAACTCTAAATATAGTATAGGGGAAGGCTCTCTCTTGCGGAGGTGGACATGATGAACATTTTCATCCATTGTATACTATGACTATGTCTTTGGATCCATTTAACATGAATTCTGTTGACTAACGGAACGTCAATGCTCTATTTGTTGAAAACCCATCCCATTTCATGAAGTCGCGGAACTACGATACGTTATTCTGACTTTAATAGACAGAAATGCGATATTTGAAGCAAATAAGGGATCCTAGTTCCGTTTCACTTGGATAATAACGTTAAATCAATGAAATAGCGCACCTCACTTCCGTCTAAGAAAGTGATTTGCAGCTCGCGGCGCTAAAAGGATGAAGACACGCCACTGAGCAGTCGGAATCCCACACCGGATTCCCTCCTCAAGCACACACATACGAGTATGCACATAAAAGGACTGTAAGGATTGTGTGAACTGGCGGTTTTTCTTTTAATATCAGACTTTAAAGTTTTCAGCGGAGCTGAACAAGCCTGATATTGCAAGAAAATACAGCTTAGACACGAATGTATCTTCATCGAAATGGCTTCGATCAGAAGCTTTTCTTATGTATAGCTCGTAAGCTTATCCGGATAGGGTAGAAACTAACGTTTGCCAACGAAGGGTGAATTCGTTTATAATCCTATACATAGATATACGATGCATATCAATTCTATGTATGAACTAGAAAAGGTGGTGGCCGGTTTTGAAAGTGAGTAAAGAGCTTCTCAAAGGAAGTACAGGTACACTTATTTTAACCCTGCTGGACAAGCAGGATCTGTATGGATACGAGCTGATTAAAGAATTGGAGAGAAGCTCGGACGGCACGTTTGCTCTTAAGGAAGGTACACTGTATCCTATCCTCCACGGGATGGAAGCGGAGCAGTGGGTTGAGGCTTACTGGCAGGAGGCTGAAGGCCGTAAACGGAAATATTACCGGCTTACGGATTCCGGCAGACGGCAGCTTCACGAGAAAAAGCAGGAATGGCGGCTGTTTCGCAATGCGGTAGATCGTGTGTTGGGGGAGGGGCAAGTATGAGGGACCAGCATCCTGTGGTGCTTGAGTATTTGAATGAGGTTTGCAAGCAAATTAAAGCCAGGGAGCTTCGTAAGGAAATTCGGCTGGAGTTGGAGGGGCATCTGGAAGAACTGGTATGGGAGAAACGGGAGCTGGGGATGGATGAGGAAGCAGCCGCTCGCCTCGCTATCGAACAGATGGGGGATTCTACTGCAGTTGCCGCGGGACTTAACCAGATCCATAAACCAAGCATCCCTTGGGGGTTGCTCAGTTGGCTGACGGTATTAATAGCGGTTGCTTTGGTAACTATGTACGCTTTAGATCTCAGCTACGCGTCAAAGTCGACCCCTATGAGCAATGAACGTATGTTCATGAGCAAAGCCATTTTTACTGGTATTGGGCTACTTATATTGCTAGTGTTGACTCGGGTCGATTACCGCAAGCTGCTGGGCTATTCGTCAGTGTTATATGGGGGCACTCTATTACTTATGATTTTTGCCATCGGTTGGGGACCGCAGGTTAATGGCGCCCGTAGTTATTTGTCAGTAGGTCCTTTAGTTATCGATATAGTTGGAACGAGCCCTTATTTACTTCTCATAGCGGTTGCTGGAATGTTAGCACATAAAGGTGCAAGTAAACGTAAGTATGAATATGTGCTGCAAGTTATTTTGTTTATAGGGTTACCGGTATTATTATACGTACTGGCCCCAGCTACTTCTGCACTTATTACTTATACTGTGGCTTATTTGCTTCTATTAGTTGTATCCGGCCGAAGCTGGCGATTCATTGTTCCACAAGCTGCTGCTTTGATTGGCATAGCTGTCAGCTTCATTCTGATACGTCCCTTTGGACGAGAGCGACTGGAGGCTTTTCTTCACCGTGATGCGGTCTCCCCGGATGCAGGCTGGATGTACATACAAATCGATAATGCTATCCGCTCAGCCGGTTGGTGGGGACATGGCTTTGCTTCTTTTAACCGAACGCTGCCCTACGCCTATTCCGATACTGTCTTTACTTATATTATTTACAGTTTAGGCTGGTTTGCAGGAGCGTTCGTATTGTTTACTGCTATATTATTTGTAGTGCAGCTGGCGAGGATGGCCTCACAAATCCGGGATTCGTACGGTAAAATGCTAATCACCAGTTTAGGTTCACTTTTCACTATTCAATTTGTTTGGAATATTGGAATGTCGCTTGGAATTCTGCCAATCGTTTCGATTGCATTTCCATTTATAAGCTATGGCGGTAGCCATTTACTCATACAACTGGCGGCGGTGGGGATGATCTGCAGTGTATACCAGCGCAAAGATATGATTCGCATAGCGCGGACGAAGTGAGCAAGCAATTTCCAACGCGCGCGAATCCCGGGGGCGCGTTGCGGCGTTGCATGGCGGTCGGTCGAACCCCAATTGTGTGAGCTGACAATAAATATTTGATTTTGCGAGGTTAGCAGGTATGGCCGATTGAAATATGATTAAAACGAAATTAGTATATAGAATCAAGTGGATGCTGCTGAAAAGTGGCGTCTTTTTTTGTTGAGCAGAAAGTTGAAGTGGGTATGCAGTTTGGCAGCAGTATTGATAAACATACTCTTTTTGAGAAAGGTATAGCTAGCCGCGTATCCTCAAGATATAAAAGATAATATGTTTTTTCTAGGCAGCGGCTTTATTAAAACATAGAGAACTATGATTCGGTGATTACAACCAGAAAAAAATGGGTTAACAGGAAATCCTCCAGCTAGTTTAACTAGAATAGTCCTAAGGGTCAATCTAGCAGGAAAATCTCCTGCTAATCCCTCCATGATTTGACTAATTGACCGAATAGGACGGAATTAGCATGAGGATTTCAAGTTATAGGGGTAGAAAGGCAGTTAGCCGGAGCCATTAACCTGAGAAATTCCAGCTATTATAATGTCTCAGATTTTTTGTAGTGTCCAGAAGAGCTCCTGCTAAATAAATAGTGTATTCTCTATTCCCGAGAAATGTCTATAAAACGGGTGAAGGGTGTACTTGATAACTTACAAAAAGATCAAGTATAAATACTCGAGAACAAGTCGATATGCAGAAGCAGCCCAAAGCTTGGAATAGACTCTTCTGAGAACTTTTTGTACAGTTTTTCTACGCCTCATATTGTTCACGATTTAGACACATAATTTTAAGCTGATTTTCAGATTGGCTTAATCTTACATTATTGTTTCTCTTGTATATTTTGTGGGTGGTTAAGCTGCTATCAAAATGGACATGGCTTATAGTAGAACATTTTGTTTCGAATGGAGGTTGTAAGACGTGCTTGAAGTAAAACAGGTTAGTAAATTGTACGAAAACCAAAGAGGGGTTCACAGCATCGACTTCTCCATGAAGCGTGGCGAGATTGTTGGATTTTTGGGGCCTAACGGCGCGGGTAAAACAACCACGATGCGGATGATTACGGGTTATTTGAATCCGACCCATGGTTCCATCGCAATTGATGGGCTATCGATGGCGGATCATCCGAAGAAAGCAAGGCAGAAGATCGGCTATTTGCCGGAAACACCTCCGTTGTACCCTGAAATGTCGGTGCAGTCTTATCTGCAGTTTATTGCAGATTTGCGTGACATACCGGTGAAGGAGCAGAAGCATCGCATTGGCGAGGTTATCGAGCGGCTTGGTCTGCAAGGACGGGAGCGGCAAGTTATCCGCGGACTGTCCAAAGGCTACAAGCAGCGGATGGGACTCGCGCAGGCTATCCTGCACAATCCTGATTTGCTGGTGCTCGATGAACCGACCTCGGGTCTCGATCCGAAGCAAATTATTGAAATTCGTCAGCTCATTCGCGAACTGGGGGAGAACCACACGGTGCTGCTCAGCACACATATCTTGCCTGAGATTAACACGCTGTGCAATCGCGTGTTAATTATTAATCAGGGGCGCATCGTGCTGGACGGGCATCCTGACCAGCTGGCGCTTTCGATGGGCGAGACGTTCGAAGTCTCGCTTGAAGTGAAAGGGCCGCGCGAGGCCATCCTGGCCGAGCTTCGCGGCCTGCCGCAGGTCGCCAGCGTGAAGCCGCTGGCGGAGGAGCCCGCTGCCGCTGCTGGCGCGGCAGCAAGTGCAACGGCTGCGCTATCGCAGCAGCCGGAGCAAGACGCGCCCGAGCAAAGCGTGGGCGCGCAAGAGCAGGCCGAGCCTGCGGCGTGGCCTGCAGAGGCGGACGGTGCTGTGGCGCCGACCGTCAAGGTCCTCGTGTCCGCGGCGGACCGCGCGGACATTCGCGAGGCCATCTTCTACCGCATGGCTGAGCTGCGGTATCCGATCCTCGCGATGAAGAAGGAAAGCTTGAGTCTGGAAGACATCTTCCTCAAGCTGACCACGAACGAAACGATGGATACCGCGACTGGGAGCGGGGCTTCAAGCTCATCCTCTGATTCTCCCGGCTCGTCCGACTTAATAGATACTAACGATAAGGGGGAGACTCCTCATGCGTAGAACCTGGGCGATTTGCAAAAAAGAGCTGCAAATGTATTTTTACTCCCCGACCGCTTACGCGGCGTTTGCTTTCTTTTTCCTGATCTCGGGCTACTTTTTCAGTGCCAACTTTTTGTACCCTCCCAACGTCATTGATGTCCGTCCGGTTGTGGGTACCGTAACCTTTGTGTTTTTGCTGATTATCCCACTGCTAACTATGCGCTTGGTCTCCGATGAGCTTCGTCAAGGGACGGATGAGCTGCTATTAACATCTCCTGTCAGTATTACTGAAATTATTTTGGGTAAATACTTGGCTGCGTTAGTAGTACAGCTTCTTCTCGTTGTCGGCTGCCTTCTGTATCCATGGATTATGAGCGCTTATGGAACCTTGGATCAACCGGTGCTGTGGCTTTCCTACTTGAGCATGTTTTTAGTAGGCGCAGCTATGATGGCTGTAGGCTTGTTCGCCTCATCGCTGTCTGCGCATCAGATGGTTTCCGGGATTACAGCGTTTGCGATATTGCTGATGTTTTGGACTATTGAGTGGCTGGGCGATAGTGTAGGCGGTAAAATCAAGGACTATCTCGGAACGTTTTCCATTATTAACCGGAGCACTGATTTACAAAAGGGTGTTCTCGATTTCTCCGATGTCCTGTTTTATGTGACCTTGATCATCGTGTTTATCATATTAAGCATACAAGTGCTTGAAAGAAAGCGCTGGAGATAAGGAGGGGACTGTATTGAATAAGTGGATTCGCGGTACGAATGCCGTTGTATTGTCACTGGCAGTGATCGGTATTTTTATCGTTCTGACGATTTTTCTAAACTCCACGAAAAGTTTGCAGATCGATTTAACGCAAAATAAAAAGTTTACGCTATCCGATAAAACAACGGAAACCTTGAAGGCGCTAGATAAAGATGTGCATATGATCTCTTTAACGAGTGACCAGACGGACCCTTATATTAAACGCCAAGTGGATGAGTTGGTACAGGAATATAAGAAGCGCAATAGCAAAATCGTGTTCGACCAATACGATATTGTCAAACAGCCTGCTTTAGCTAAACAATATGATGTCGATCCGTCCGGAACGCTTGTGGTAGAGAGCGGAACAGTGAAGAAAACGTTGTATTATGCTGACATGTTTATCCCTGGACAGCAGCAGGGCGAGTACAAGTTCAGCGGGGAAGAGAAGCTGACTCAAGCTCTGGTTAATTTAAACGTCAAGGAAAAAAGCAAGCTCTATTTCCTGTCCGGTCATAACGAGATTCCGTTGAATCAGCTGAATCTGTGGCGCAGTGGACTGGAAGGCGAAAATTATGAAGTGAAGGAATTGAATTTGCTTCGTGAAGGCAAGATTCCCGACGATGCAGAGGTTTTGTTCCTCATAGGCCCGCAGAATGACATTAGTGATAAAGAAAGTGACGTCATTAAGGAATATTTGAAGGGGAAAGGCAAGCTTTATGCGGCACTGGGCTTTAACAAAGACATGGCAACGCAATGGAAAAATATAGATGGATTGCTGGCACAGTATGGCATTAAGGATCAGCATGCCATTGCTATTGAGCCCAAGCAGAGCCAATTATTCGACCCATTGACGATCATTCCGGAGTATGGTTCCCATGCCATTACGAGAAAGCTTCAGGATTACAATTTATTGACTATGATGAACCTGGCAGTAACTTTGAGCTCGGATCAGCCTGTGACTGATTACACAACTACGGTGATCCTGAAGACTACAGAGAACGCTTATGGAGAAACGGATATTGAGACATTAACGAAGAGCCGTACAGTCAAAGATGAGAAGGATATCAAGGGCCCGCTAAACCTTGGCTATGTCGCGGAAACGAAAGAGAACAAGCCGAAAGCTGTTGTGCTGGGCGGTTCATCCTTCCTCGTTGACAATGTGATTCAACAGCAAGGCAACCGCGATTTCGCGCTTAACAGCGTTGGCTGGCTGCAAGAGCAGAAGGATCAGGTTACGATCCGTCCACGTGAGGGAGACGCGATCAAGCAGGCGATGATCACAGGAAGTCAGGCAAGTTCAATATTTTATGGTACTGTGCTGTTATTCCCACTGCTCTTCCTGATCGTCGGAGGTACGATTTGGTGGAGGAGGAGAAAAGGATGAAACGGCTGATTCCGACACTATTGCTGGTCATTATTTGTATAGGTGGCTTCTGGTACGCCTCCAGCAAAGACTTTTTCAAGGAAAGCAAGGCTCCTGCTGCTTCGCTTGTGAAGGTCAACAAGGACGAGGTGGCGAGCTTTTCGATTAAAGCTGAGGATAGCGAAATCGAGCTGCAGCGTAAAGATGGCAAATGGACAATGAACAAGCCGTCCCCGCTGCCCCTTAATGATTATGGTGCCGATGGCTGGGTGGAATCGTTCAACGCGCTTAGCAAAGACAAGACGGTTGATGCTAATGCAGCTGATCTGGCGCAATTTGGACTGGATAAGCCAAGCCAACAGTTCAAGGTGAGCCTGAATAACGGCACCTCTTATACGATCAGTGTAGGTGCTCCGGTAGCTATAAAAGGTTTTAGCTATGCGATGCTCAGCGGATCTCCGGAAGTCTTCCAGCTGAGCGATTCCCAGACCAAGCCGCTCGCTATGACTCAGCTTGATTTCATGGAGAAAAGCCCGGTTACGCTGGAGTATGACCAGGTCCGCAGCTTAAGCGTGGCTTGGAAGGGTGAGAAATGGGCGATTACGAAAACGGATGCCGACAAAAAATCATTCGAGTCCGACTGGAAACTAGATGACAAAGTCGTGAAGGGAACAGATGTAGGTCAGTATCTTAACAGACTGAAATTTCTTTCCACCGAACAGCCTGCCCGTCCGTCAAGCGGCATCAATATGAGTTCGCCTGAGCTGAGGGTAGAGGTCAAATCGGTAGATGCCTCCCAAAAGGAGATAACGACTGTATATTTGGGTAAAGTCGAGCAAGATAATGTATGGTTCGTAAAAGAGGGCGCAGAGTGGGCCTATGCCCTGCCTCTAGATTCCATCCAGGAGCTGGCCAATAAAGAGCTGCCGCAGCCACCGGGGACGGAAGCACCTCCTGCGAGTCCTATACCGGCTGCTCCAATGGAGCTGCCAACCAAGTAATCGTTTCGATCCAAATCAAACATCCCGATCTCCTGTTTCGTTGGAGTCGGGATGTTTTTAGGTTATATAGATAGCAGCCTGTTTCGTCCCTGAAAAATGCGACTATTTATCCCTGGCTTTTCATTCGTTCGGATTCCAGCCGTCGATACCCGCCAGTATATGCGCTGGGGTCATTTGCTCGGCTTCTTCCTGCGTCAACAGCTTGGACCAGCCAACCCGGGAAAACTGATTGGCTCCGGGACCTGTACTGCCGTATTCGTAATACCGCACGGTTGACTCATTGTTGGGATCATCCCAATGATCCCAGCCCTCTGCATGAATATGAGCCCCCATCCAGGTATTAATAAATGCTGTGTGAGCGTGTGGACGCCATGGCCGTCCCAGGAATACGGTCCCGTTATCTGCAGCCCCAGTCAAACGGCATTTCAGAAACACGTAGCCGTAAGGCCTGTAATGCTCGGTGGAAGCGGCAGTAATGTAGCCATCCCGTAGGCTGTGTATTTCACATTCATCGAACACAACAGTTGCTGAGCCGAATATAAAGTCGATGTGTCCTTCAATATAGCAGCCCCGAAAGTAGTTCCTCCCTTTGCACGTATACAAGGTATCTTGATTGCCTAGCAGCGAGACATTATGCACGTTAACGCGGTCTCCTGCTATATAAAGCGCGAGCGCTTGTCCGATCTCATGGCCGTATCCGGCTGTATTTTGAACGGTTAAGTTTTCCAACCGGCAGTCATCCCCTGCCATCGTTAATACAGGGGTTTGGAAAGTTCCAATCTCTTTTCCATCAGTCCCCACAATACGGGCATATTCATTATTGCTAAGAAGGGTGCCATCGCGGCTTTCTCCTACCAACCATATCCTTGTTTTGTTATCGGGGATAATGATTTTCTCCCGATATACTCCGTTTTTAATGAGTATACGGGTGTCGCTCTGCCAATGAACCCGCACTGCATCAATAGCTTCTTGTACACAATTAAAATCGCCGCTGCCATCAAGGGCCACTGTTAACTGTCGCATAGATTCTCCTCTTTCTAATGATAGAAAGGGACACCGCCAATCGGTGCCCCACTCTTTTTTATAATATCACTTTTCCTATTTCTTCGTACGTTTGGCGTTTTCAGCTTTATACTCATCCATCAGCTTCTGTCCGCCGGATTTCTTCCATTTCTCGATCTCAGCTTGATAACCGGCATCATCTATTTTACCCATGATGTATTTGGTTTGAGCGTCATAAATCATTTGCTCCAGCTCTTTGCCGCGCTCGCTGTACGTAGCTGAAATGAACGTCAAGGCCGGGTTCGGAACTGCACTTTTCATGTTTTCTTGAGTAAGCTTAGTTCCTTTTTCCCCGATAGCTACGTCTTTAAGTGGAAGAACGTTATAACCTTCGATATATGGGAAATTATCACGGTAAGGCTTAACCTCACGTTGGAAAGCAGTGAAATCTGTAAATTCCGTACGGTTATCCGATGTTTTCACATAGTGTTTGTTCTCGATTCCGCGCATTAGCAATGTAGCCATTTCCGGATCCATTAGCTGATCAAGGAATTTAAGAACACGCTTCATTTCGGCTTCTGTTTTTACAGAGGATTTCGGGATTACATAAATGCCGGAGTTACCTGTTTGACCTGCTACGCGTATGCCCTTCGGCCCTTCGAGAGGAGCTACGTCAACCACAGCTTTAGGATCGACTTTGGACAGGCGGTCTTGTTGGCTCTTAGCTGTTGTGGCAACGGCAATTTTGATGCCTACACGGCCGGAATCAAACATTTTATCGGCTTCTGTTGAGTCCAGAACGGCAAAGTCTTGATTAAGCAGCTTTTCATCATAAAGCTTGCGGTACATTTTCAAAACATCGGTATACTCTGGGGACATGAATTCTGGGAGGACATTTCCATCCTTGGTGATTTCCCACTTGTTAGGCGCTCCCATACCAACTGCAAAGCGGGTGGTCAAAGAAGTTTGGCCTTCGTTATACCTTTTAAACAAGACGACGCCGTAAGTATCATTTTTACCGTTTTTATCCGGGTCGTTTAACGTCATAGCTTTGGCTACATTGTACCAGTCGTCAACGGATTTAGGAACCTTCAACCCAAGGTTATCGAGCCAATCCTTACGGTAAACGATCGCAGCACGGGCAATTTCGGAGAAAACAGGAACGCCATATACTTTTCCATCCACTTTAATGTTGTCATAAAACTGTTCGCTTTGAGCAGCCAGGTTTTTGTAATCCTTCAAATAAGGACCAACTTCCCAGAACAAATCAGACTGCATGTTGCTGATGATATTAGGTACATACTGGACCTTAAGCAGCTTAGGCATTTCGCTGGATGCGATCATAACGTTAACCTTATCGTCATAAGCTGAGTTCGGAATCCATTGAATATTAAGCTTTGTATTTGTGTATTTTTCAATGGCTTGATTGATTTCATTCCCATCGCTCGGAATATCTCCTACTTGCGTCAATGCTATTGAAACTGGGAATGGAGTTGTATCTGAAATGGTGCTGCCTGCTGCTGATTCTTTTCCACCGCCGCAGCCTGCAACTATCGAGCCGGCCATGGCAAGTACACTTAGGGACGCCAGAGTTTTTTGTTTGTTCATTGGTTTCTCCACCTTTTTTCTCTAAATTTATCTTAGTCACTTGCCATATTATCTATCTTATCGCGGGTTCAAGCCAGACACTGGATTTAACTTCTTGCTAAACAATGCGCTAGTAGCGCGGTTTTACAAGACTAATGTGCTTGATTTAACATTGTGCATGCCAAACTTAACCCTCATTTTTGCATGGTTACTATAAGATAGCTTGGGAATATAACTTGCTTAGAAGGAAAAGGAAATTATGCATAGGGCTTCCACAAACTGGACAACCTACTTTTGACAACACGAAAGGAGGTAAATCGATGTATACACAACAACAGCAACAGCAGCAACAAGGAAATATGGTCAGCTCCAAAGAACTGGCATACATAACAGACTGCTTAAAAAATGAGGACCTGTTGGCCAAA
Organism: Paenibacillus sp. GCM10027630; assembly: GCF_042676305.1. Taxonomy (NCBI): domain Bacteria; kingdom Bacillati; phylum Bacillota; class Bacilli; order Caryophanales; family Paenibacillaceae; genus Paenibacillus; species Paenibacillus sp. GCM10027630. The sequence goes on from NZ_JBHTGY010000057.1 coordinate 260,355, forward strand.
CTAGCCGTACAATCCGCAGCCGACAGTCAATCCCCTCAGTTGAAGCAGGTACTGATTCAGCTTGCACAAGACCGTCTGCAGCATACGGATCAACTTCTTAGAACATTGCAGCAGCAATCGCAATTGACTCACTAATCGCACAGGAGGTGCAGCTATGTATCAGCAAACACTTACCAACTCATATAATCAGCAAAGTAATCAAACTCAGAATACACAGCTTAAAGATCAGGACTGGGGTAATCTGGTGCTGTCCGAATTAAAGCGAACGGCGCGTGAGTATACAACCGCTGCTTTGGAATCATCGCATCCGGCCATTCGCCAAACTTTCCAGACGATTGCACAGCACACGATGCAGGATCAGGCGGAGCTATTTACGGTATTGTCTCAGCTAAGTGGTTACGGTCCGATTAAAGCTGCGGATCAGCAGGAAATTCAGCAAGAGCTTCAACAGCAAATTCAAAAGGCGGAACAGCTTCAGTCTTTTGTCCAACAATCGCTGCAGAGCCATTTTGCGGGAGCGGGCGGATTCCAGCAGCAGCAGCAATATGTTAATACCGCTTTCCAGTCCTCGCAGCCTTATCAGCAATCGACTCAAGCGCCATCTTACCAGCCATACACTCAATCCCTTCCGGCACAAGGCGGCCAGGGACAGAGCTATGGACAAAACTATAGCCAAGGCATCAGCAGCACTCCGGGCTTCAATCAGAACTTTAATCAAGCCATCCATAACTCCGGACTTGGTTTTTCGCAAAATACGAATACCGGGTACAGCCAAAATCAATCATCAGGCTCACAAAGTGAGGCTAACGATTATTCAGGTGCGAAGAGCTCTTTTACAGGAGGGCAAGATTTCAGCAGCTCCTCAACGGCCAGAATTGGCCAAGCGTCAATCTCGGCTGCGGCTAATCAAGATTACAACACAAATAAGTACAGCAGCAGCGCGGATACATCCTTCTCCAAAAACGCACAGGATACATTTAGCTCGTCTACGGGTGCGCGGGGCGGTAACAGCTTCAATTGGCATGGGTCCGATGAGAATGAAAGCACTTTGACATCGGCATCCTCTCAGAATCAGAACCGATCCGCTGAATCGACGGGTAAAAGCTTTATCTAACATTGGGATTTCCAATACGACAAACGATACCCCCTTGCATATTGCAGGGGGGTATCGTTGTTGTAGACTGTCGGATAGTTCGAAGCAATAAATGATAAATAAAAAAAGATAAATTTTTAATAATAAATTAGGTCCAAATGACTAATTCGGGACTTGAAAATAACGATTTAGCGTGATAATATTTATCTAAAATTGCTGTAAAATGTCGAATTTAGTCGAAATATGGATTTGCTGCAAAGGATGATGCCCGAGCACACCAACCAACTAGCCAACTAACCAGAAGAAGACCGGTGGATTTATCGAGTAAGGCGTACGTAGAAATCATTTGCGGCAAAACAACTATTTTACAGAGGGTGATACTATGAAGTGGTTTATGAACTTGAAGACGTCGGTAAAATTAATTTCCGCATTTGTAACCGTAGCAATTATTGTAGCAGTTGTCGGAATGTATGCGATTTCAAATCTAAGCATGATGAACAACAATATCCAGGAAATGTATAATAATAATCTTACATCAATCCAAAGGTTATCGTCAGGTTTAAATAGCTATCAAAATGGCCGTGTTGCAGCACGTGACATTAGCTTGGCTGCTACTATGTCGGATAGAGATAAATTTCAGACAGATATTCAAACATACATGAAGGAAATACAGGAGCAAATAGAAGTTTACCGCAGTACAAAGCTTACCCAACCAGAGAAAGATCAACTCAAAAATTTTGATACTGTATTTACGGCTTATTTGAAAACGCTGGAGACTGCCATGAAGCTGGCTGATAAAGAGGACAAAACGGATTACATAAAGTTTCAAGGCTCAGAATTAACAGCTGCAGGAAGTAAGGTCAGAGAGAGCTTATCAAAGCTGATAGATATTAATGTGAAGCTGGCTGAAGGGACGAATACCCAATCCGCTGAAGCTTATGCATCTGCGCGAATGATGACAATCATTATGGTTATTGCAGCCTTCTTAATTAGTATATTGATGGGGTATGGGATAGCCCAATCGATTGCGCGGCCGCTATCTCGAATTGTAGGCTTGGTGGCGAAGGTGGCTCACGGTGATCTGCAAGAGAAAGCCAACATTGATACGAAGGACGAGGTCGGCCAGTTAGCTGCTTCTATTAATCAAATGATCAATAGCCTGCGCAATCTTATTGGAGGCGTTATACAATCCTCCCAAAGCGTGGCGGCAGCCTCTGAGCAAATTTCTGCAAGCACACAAGAAATTGCCGGCAGCAGTACGAATCAAGCTCATTCGGCCCAATCCATTACGGAATTGTTTAAAGAGCTGAGTGTGGCGATTAATTCGGTTGCCGAAAGCGCTGAGCAAGCTGCTGAATTATCGAACATAACGGTAAAGACAGCAAATGAAGGTGATATTGTGGTGCAAGCATCCGTCGTGGGAATGCAGGCTGTAAGTCAGACAATGGCCCGTTTGGAAGAGGATTCTTTGAAAATAGGCGACATTATTGAAGTTATAGACGATATTGCCGATCAAACCAATTTACTTGCGCTGAATGCAGCTATAGAAGCGGCTAGAGCAGGCGATCAAGGCAGAGGGTTTGCTGTGGTAGCCGATGAAGTCCGCAAGCTGGCTGAGAGAAGCAGCGAAGCGACCAAAGAAATATCGGCCATCATTAAAGTTATGCAGTCTAATACGAAACAAAGTGTAACGGCTGTTACAGACAGTGTGACTCAGTCCTCACAAACAAGCGTTGCCTTTCAGAATATTATCAGAATGGTGAATGATTCCTCCCAGAAGGTAAATGAGATTGCGGCGGCTTGTGAAGAAGAAGCGGCGCAAGCAGCCGAGGTTATGCAATCTGTAGAGTTAATATCCGCTTCCAGTCAGGAATCGGCGGCAGCGTCGGAAGAAACCGCAGCAACTTGTCAGTCGCTGGCGCAGCTTGCGGATGAGCTTAATTCCTCCATTTCCATTTTTAAAATTTAACTATGCGGATGTGATCCTATGGCAACGGTACAACAGGACCAATACATTGAGATGACTGTCGGAGCTGAAGCTTATGCCGTCAGAATTGAAGAAATTCATGAGATCATCAAGATGCAGACCATCACTGAAATCCCTCACTGCAAACAGTATGTGAAGGGCGTAATCAACTTAAGGGGGAAGGTTGTCCCCATAATCAGTTTTCGGAATTTGTTTGGTTTGCCTGAACAGACCTTTACCAAGGCTACACGTATTGTGGTCGTTAAGCACCAGGAAGAATCGGTTGGAATCATTGTGGACCAAGTGAACAAAGTAACTACATTTACTGATATTCAGCCTCCGCCTGAACATGTAGCAGGCGTAAGCGGAGCCTATTTTCTCGGGATTGGACTTCGGGAGCAGAAGTTGGTCGGTATTTTAAAACTGGATGAAGTGCTGCTGCGCGACTAAAAGGAGGCGGGTACTAATGGAAGACCTATCAGCCTACCGGGAAGCGTTTATTGAAGAACTGGTGGATCAGCTTGAACGTATGGAGCAAGATTTGCTTTCTATGGAAAAGGACGCATCGGAAGAAATAGTTCAATCCATTTTCCGTTCCGCTCACACCATTAAGGGCTCTTCAGCTGCCATGGGCTTTGAGGAGATGAAATCTTTAACTCATGAGGTTGAGCATTTGTTGGATATGGTTAGGGGAAATAAGCTTGAGGTAGATTCCCGTCTTATTAATTTGCTGTTTGGTGCTTTGGATGTATTGAAAGCGTTGCGGGATGAATATATGCGGGGCCATACTTATTCGGATATTTCCAAACTGTTATACGACCTTCAGAATTTCACCAAAGGTACAGAAGTTCTTCTCCCCAAATGGAGGAATTTGCCGGAGCTTACCTTGGAACAATCACTGCGGTTGGAGGAAGCGGTGGAATCAGGGCTGCACCTGTTGAAAATCCAGCTAAGCCTGGCGGACGATTGCCCCATGAAAGCCGCACGCTTCCATCTGATTGCTCAAGAAATATCTGCCCAATACGGAGCTATTATTGTATCGGAGCCATCTGCCTTATTTAAACAAGAAGGAGCAGCAGCGGAAGATGGCTATTCGGAATCCGTATTTTTGATAAGCACTTCTCTGGATATTAAAGACGTGCAGAATCAGGCGTCAATTCTAACGGATGTCAGGTCTGCTAAGGTGGAATCCTACAAGCAGCCGTTAAGTAAAAAGGAGAGCCAGCCTTTGCCTGGCCCCAAGGAAGCCGTATTAGAAGAAAAAAGTAAGCAGGCGCCCCAAACTATTCGTGTGAGTGTAGAGCGGTTGGAGCATCTTATGAATCTGGTGGGAGAGCTGCTCATTGACCAGACCTCTCTCTCCCAGCTTAAGCAGTCAGTGTCTCATCGGTTTGCGAACGAAGAATTTGTGGAGAGACTTAGCGACATAACGGATCATATGTCCAGTATCGTGGAAGAGCTACAGGAAAGCGTCATGAAAGCACGAATGCTGCCAATCGAGCATCTATTCAACCGTTTTCCGAGGATGGTTCGGGATCTCTCCCAGAAGCTGGACAAAGAAATCGAGTTAGTGTTAGAAGGGATGGAAACGGAGCTCGATCGGACGCTTATTGAAGAAATAGGGGATCCCTTAATTCATCTAATCCGCAATGCGGTTGATCACGGTATTGAATCTGCAGAGACGCGCTTAAGTAAAGGCAAGAGAGCCAGAGGCCGTGTCCGTTTAAACTCGTATCATGAGGATAATCAGGTTGTTATTACTGTAGAAGATGATGGAGCGGGGATCATTCCGGAGCGTATTAAAGCTTCTGCTTTGCGCAAGGGGATCATCTCGGAGGAGGAAGCGGGCCGACTTTCTGATCACAGCGCAATGTATTTAATCTTCCAGCCGGGATTCTCGACGGCGGCTTCAGTTAGCGAGGTGTCCGGCCGCGGTGTAGGAATGGATATTGTCCGCAATCAGATCGAGAGACTTAATGGACTAATAGATATTCAGTCCACTCCTGATGTAGGTACTTGTTTTACAGTTCGCATACCGTTAACACTTGCGATTATTACAGGTCTGATGGTGAAGGTCAGCGACCGTGATTTTGTAATCCCAATGAATAACGTAATTGAGATTGTCCGTGTTCCTATGGAAGAGATTCAGACCGTACAAGGGGAGAGCGTCATTGTAATCCGCAATCAGGTTATCCCTCTTGTATGGTTGTGTGATGCTCTTCACTATTCAAAAGGGGAGGTTCAAAGTAAATTCATCCCTGTTGTAATAGTGGGCTCAGCAGAAAAGAAGCTGGCGGTAGCGGTTGATGAGCTGATGGGAAATCAGGAAATTGTGATCAAAACGCTAGGGACGTTTCTGGGGAAAATTCCTTTTATCGCTGGAGCTACAATTCTTGGGAATGGCCGGGTTGCCCTGATTTTGGAAATTGCTTATTTAATTCAAAGGTTAAAAAAGGATAAAGCTAGAGCGGTCGTATAATAGGGGTGCTCTTGGCGGCTGTGTTCATGTTCTAATTCATTTAAAGCGGTGGTTCTTACTCTTGCAAATATTCAAGAGTAGGGACCTTTTTTAATAGAATTTATAAAACAGTAAGAGCAAGCATGTATTAGCGATTCCAAGGTTATCTGCTCGACAGATGAAAGGATAAAGGATATCCGGCATTATGAATTAGCACATTTTTCCGTTGTTTCCCATTGATGAAAGAGAGTGTATAATGCGAAGGAGTGTTCCCCCAAAACAAATTTGACACAGATTCAGGGGTAGCTTAGACTAATTTTTAGAGAACAAAAATGATACGTCGCTTCATTAAAATAGAGTGACTAAGTATTGCTGGGAGGCACGGCCTTTTGTTATTGGATATGAAGCAATGGAAGCATGTTTTTAAGCTGGATCCTGACCGGGAGCTTTCAGACGATCAGCTGGACCGTCTTTGTTTATCAGGAACGGATGCAATTCTGGTCGGCGGGTCCTCAGGTGTTACCTATGATAATACGGTTGATTTGCTTGCGAGAATCCGTAGATATGAAGTGCCTTGTGTGCTGGAGGTCTCCAATCAAGAAGCTATTGTCCCGGGCTATGATTTATTTTTTATACCTATTGTATTGAACGCGCGGGATCCACAATGGATCGTAGGGCATCATCATCAAGCGCTTCGCGAATATGGAGCTATTCTGGATTGGCAGCAAGTAAGGACCGAAGGCTATATTATGCTGAATGGGGACTCCACTGCCGCATTAATTACAGAAGCTGATACCCAGCTTGATACGAAGGACGTCGAGGCATACGTGCGAATGGCGGATCGGTTATTTCATTGTTCAATTGTTTATCTGGAATACAGCGGGGTGTTTGGAGATATGAACATCGTATCGCGCGCCAGAGATTTGTTGCACAGCTCAAGACTTTTTTACGGGGGCGGCATTGACGGTCCAGATAAAGCGCGGGAAGCAGCCAAGGCAGCCCATACCGTTGTGGTCGGAAATGTGGTTTATGAGCAGTTTGAACAGGCGTTAGCCACGGTGCAGGCAGTCAAATCCATTTAAAACGAATTCATTTTTACTATAATCATTCCATTCATTGTTTTATTAATAATAAACTCATATGAGAAACCGTTATCGAAGGGATTAGATATTATGAATGAAACCATCGATTTATTTGCATCTATAGATTCTTTGAATCCTCAGCAAAAGAAAGCTGTCGAGACAGTCGACGGTCCGCTTCTAATAATGGCTGGAGCGGGCAGCGGCAAGACCCGAGTGCTGACGCACCGGATCGCCTATTTAATTGCAACAAGAAAGGCTGCGCCATGGAGCATACTGGCAATCACCTTTACAAACAAAGCATCACGTGAAATGCAGGAACGGGTGAGCAAGCTGGTCGGCCCGAATGGCCGGGACATCTGGGTATCCACCTTCCACTCCATGTGTGTGCGTATTTTGCGCAAGGATATTTCCCGCATCGGCTTTACAAACAATTTCACCATACTTGATTCCGGTGATCAATTATCCGTAATTAAGAACTGCATGAAGGAGCTTAACATCGATGTCAAGAAGTTTGAGCCCAAAGCCGTTCAGGCCGCAATGGGTGGCTACAAGAACGAGTTGAAAACTCCGGAGATGGTTGAAGGTACAATCGGGGACTACTTCGATGGTGTCGTGGCCAAAGTGTACAAGCTGTATCAGAAAAAGCTGAGACACAATAACTCGCTGGATTTTGACGACTTGATTATGACGACGATTCGTCTATTTAAGGAAGAGCCCGAGGTGTTGGAATTTTACCAAAACAAGTTCCAATACATCCATGTTGACGAATACCAGGATACGAACCGTGCTCAATACATGCTTTGTTTAATGCTGGCGGACAAGCACAACCGCATATGCGTCGTCGGAGACAGTGACCAGTCGATTTATCGCTGGCGGGGTGCGGATATTAGCAATATCCTCAATTTCGAGCAGGACTATCCGAAGGCGACAACTATTTTATTGGAGCAGAATTACCGTTCTACCTCCACGATTTTGAATGCAGCCAACAAAGTAATTGCTAACAATGCTGGCCGCAAAGCGAAAAATCTGTGGACGAGCAAGGGTGACGGAAGCAAAATACGTATGTACCAAGCTGATTCCGAGCATGAAGAAGGGTACTTTATTACAAGTGAGATTAATAAACATGTAGCTAGCGGCAAAAGATATGAAGATCATGCCATTCTTTACAGGACCAATGCTCAGTCGCGTATTATAGAGGAAATACTGATTAAATCGGATATTCCATATCAAATCGTTGGCGGCGTCAAGTTCTATGATCGTAAAGAAATTAAGGATATACTTGCTTACCTGAGGCTTATTTCCAACCCCAATGATGACATTAGCTTTGTGCGGGTTGTAAATGTACCGAAACGGGGCATAGGCGATACGACCGTTGAACGGCTGGCGGATGCAGCAGCACGCAGAGGCGTCTCCTTGTTCACAGTTTTAGAAGAAGTAGACGGCATGGAGATTGGAGCGAAGGCTAAGCATGCACTGGCTGACTTTCGCGAAATGATCGACAACCTGAACCGTATGGTCGATTATTTGTCTGTAACGGAATTGACTGAAAAAATGCTGGAGCTTACCCAATACCGGCTCGAGTTTCAACGTGAAAAAACGATTGAATCAACAGCGCGGCTGGAAAATATCGATGAGTTTCTGTCCGTTACGTTGGATTTTGAGAAGCGCAACGAGGACAAAACGCTTATCTCCTTCCTTACCGATCTGGCGTTGATTGCGGACATCGATTCGTTGAACAAAACAGAAGAGGATAAGGCGGACAGTGGTAATGCTGTCGTCTTGATGACTATGCACAGCGCTAAGGGGCTGGAATTCCCCGTTGTCTTTATTATTGGTATGGAGGAAGGTGTGTTCCCTCACAGTCGTGCCTCCAATGATAATGAGGAGCTCGAAGAAGAGCGCCGGCTGGCTTATGTGGGTATCACCCGTGCTGAGCAGGAGCTTTACCTCACCTGCGCCAGAATGCGCACCTTGTTCGGGCGCACCAACATGAACGCTCCCTCGCGGTTCCTTACGGAAATCCCCGAGGAGCTGCTGGAGCTGGCTTCGCCTGGCCGCACCATCGGCGGCCGCTCGGGCGGTGCCTCAGCCGGCCGTGAGAGCCGCTACGGCTCCACAGGCAGCTTCGGCAGCGCAAGTGCCTCGGCTCCCGCCTCCGGCGGCAAAACCGTTAGCTTCCGGGCCTCAGCTCCCGGAAGCGCAGCTCCAACCGGCGCAGCCCGGCCGGTTGTGGTAAGTGCGGGCGGCGCTGCCGCCGGATCGGTGCCCGAATTCAAGATGGGCGATAAAGTCGCCCATGGCAAGTGGGGCACCGGCACTGTCGTCGCCAAGAAGGGCACCGGCGACGATACCGAGCTGCAGATCGCGTTTCCTGCGCCTGTCGGAGTGAAGAGACTTCTCGCCAAGTTTGCTCCGATTACGAAGCAAAGCTAGCAGCCCTGTAGTAGGTTAACACAGCAGTTGTACACTGTTATTCGCCAATGCTTTTATTTAGGAGAGGACGGTTTTCTTTATGCAGGATGCCATTGAGGCTATGAAAGCCCTCATCGAAGAAATCAACCATCATAACTATTCATACTATACATTAGACCAACCGAGCATCGCTGATGCCGAATGGGATAAGCTGTACGACAAGCTTGTGGCGTTGGAGCGGGAGACGGGCGTGATTTTCCCTAGCTCCCCTACACAGCGAGTTGGCGATCAATTGCTGAAAGGCTTTGATGAGCATAAACACAGGGCACGTCTGTGGAGTTTGGATAAGGCGCAGAACCATGAGGAAATAATGCTCTGGCACAACCGTGTTCAGAAGCTGGTTAACGAGTACAATACCCAGCATCCTGAGGAGCAGCTGCCTGCGCCAACCTTTGTCATGGAGCTTAAATTTGACGGCCTTACCTTAAACCTTACCTATGATCATGGGGTTCTGGTACAAGCGGCTACACGCGGTAACGGGACGGTTGGGGAAGGTATCTTGGCCCAAGTCAAAACAATCCGCTCTATTCCAATGGAGATACCTTATCGTGACGGCATTGTTGAAATTCAGGGCGAAGGGATCATGAACTTGTCCGTTCTGGAGGAATACAATAAAACGGCAGTAGACCTTTTGAAAAATGCGCGCAATGCAGCGGCTGGTGCACTGCGTAACCTTAATCCTAAGGTGACGGCATCAAGGAAGCTTAACGCTTATTTTTACAATGTCGGTTATACGGATGGCCTAGCATTTAAGGACCATCAGGAAATGGTCGAGTTTTTGCGCAGCAGCCGGTTCAGGGTTAGTCCGTTCATTCATTTCTATGATTCAATTGAAGCTGTTGTGCAAGAACTGGATAACACAGCCTCTATGCGTCACACGTTTGATTTTCTGATAGATGGCCTGGTTTTGAAGGTTAACGATATGCGTACGCGCGAGGTGTTGGGTTACACGGATAAATTTCCGCGATGGGCTGTAGCCTTTAAATTTGAGGCGGAAGAAGCTGTAACGACGCTGCTTTCCGTTTCATGGGAGGTAGGCCGCACCGGTAAAATAACGCCTGTGGCCAAGGTGGAGCCGGTAGATATAGCTGGAGTCACCGTACAAAACTGTACTCTAAATAACATCGGTGACATTGAGCGCAAAGGCTTGAGGCATGCATTAGGCAGTCAAGTTTATATTCGTCGCTCCAATGACGTCATTCCCGAGCTTCTTGGCAAAGTAACGGAGGAGCAGGATGGTCAAGAGATTCCATTCCCTGAACATTGCCCTTCGTGCGGATCTTTGCTTGAGCTGAAGGGAGCACATTTGTTTTGTTTAAACAGACTGGAGTGTCGCCCTCAGCTGATTGGGAGGATTACGCATTTCGCTTCGCGAGACGCGATGGACATCGACACATTCAGCATTATGACTGCCGAACAGCTGTATCAAGAGCTGGATGTGCGGGACCCTGCAGATCTATATCATCTGCAATTTGACGATTTAATCAAGCTGGAGCGGTTTGGAGAGAAGAAAGCAACGAAGCTGCTGGCTGCATTTGAGAAGAGCAAGCAATGTGATCTGGCTTCATTCTTGTTTGCGCTGGGTATTCCTAATACGGGGAAAACAACGACCAAGGTGCTGGCCGACCACTACCGCAGCCTGAATAAGCTGATGGAAGCTACACCGGAGGAGCTTATTACGTTGAACGATATTGGAGGCATTGTTGCTGAAAGCATCGTAGGCTTTTTCCGTGACCCCGTTATGCAGAGCAGTATAGAGCGTCTTATCCAGGCTGGAGTCAATCCCGTAAGTGAAGAAGCTCCGGTTATCGCCAATACGGATAATCCTTTCTTTGGCAAAACCATTGTGCTAACAGGGACTTTAACCTTAATGAGCCGCGATGAAGCGGGCAAACGGCTGGAAGCTATGGGTGCGAAGATTACCGGAAGTGTTTCGAAAAAAACAGACATCGTCATAGCGGGAGAAAGTGCCGGCAGCAAATTAACCAAAGCCCAGGAGTTGGGCATTCGTGTCATCGATAACGAGCAAGAGCTGCTGGAGCTACTGGGGGAGGCATAATGCCTCCCTTTTTCATCCGGGTAGAAAGTTTAAGTTCTTTGCAGCACTTTAAAGTGGGAATGCTCTTGCTAATTCTGTGTAAGTAATTCATGAAATGAGGACAGATGTTCAATTTCATTGTAGGGGAGATCAGGACTCTCTTGTGACTACTGAATGAAAGACGTTAGATGGAAATCCTCCCGTTAATCCAGCCTGGAAATCGTTTTAAAGCAAGCTAACTGGAAAAACTCCTGCTGTCGAGAAAGTCTCGGCAGTCTTTTTTTTCTTTAATATAATTCACCAATTCACCGCGTTAATTTGATATAATATAGTAAATAATTTGGAAAGTGGTGATGTC